>VFJN01000131.1 GCA_009886035.1 Actinomycetota bacterium | reverse complement strand
CTCCCGCCAAAGGGACTATTCCCCCCGAAGAACGCATCAAAGATGTCGTTCACACCACCACCAGCGGACCCCCCGCCGGGTCCGCGGTCGGGACCGTAACGGTCGTAGTGCTGACGCTTCTGGGGGTCCGACAGCACCTCATAGGCGAGGGCCACTTCTTTGAAGCGGGCCTCGGCACTCGGATCAGAGTTGGTGTCGGGGTGGAGTTCACGGGCCCGCCGTCGATAGGCCCGTTTGATCTCTTCGGCACTCGCATCCGCTCCTACCTCCAGCAGGGCGTAATAATCCTCGGCCACGTCAGCCCTCCGTGAGGCGTTGCGATAGGCGATGGCTCACCACGGCAACCGCCGCCATGGCCTGGGGATAATCCATGCGGGCGGGGCCGAGCACACCAATGGTGCCGGCCGCCTCGCCATCCACCCGATACGGCGCCACGATCACTGCACACTCGGCCAACGGCGCCATCCCGGTTTCCGTTCCGATGGCCACGTGCATGCCGCGATCGAGCACATCACGAAGGAGAGTGACCACCACATACTGCTGCTCCAGGATGCCCAGCACTTCCCGTACGGTCTCGATGGCATCAAAGGCATGGGCCACCTGGGACGTGCCGCCCACAAACACCTGGTCGGGCTCCTCGCCACCGTGGCGCCGCAGTGAACCCAGGGCCAGGGTGCACAACGCATCCGTGGCCGCATCGCCGGTGGCGGGTAGCGCGCCGAGCGCCTGGCGTCCCCTACCGGTGAGGTGAGCGGCGAGGTGCACCGTGGCCGCCCCAATCCGTTCCTCCCCGATCGGCTCTGCCAGTTCCACCGTGTGCTTCTCCACCGCCCCGTTCGACAT
Organism: Actinomycetota bacterium; assembly: GCA_009886035.1. Classification (GTDB taxonomy): domain Bacteria; phylum Actinomycetota; class Acidimicrobiia; order Acidimicrobiales; family VFJN01; genus VFJN01. The sequence continues at coordinate 5,079 of VFJN01000131.1, read as the reverse complement.
CACCGCCACCACGAGAGCAGTGGTCGCGGTGATGCTCACCACCTGCACCGAAAGCACCGTGGTTTCGGTGGGCGTGGGGGCGACCACGACGCCGGCGTAGTTCGTAAGATCTCCCAACAGACGCGACGTGTCCTGGAGCATCTGCTCGAGTTCGCCATGGGCGTGGTCAAAGAACGACCGCACCTGCACTGCCTCGGAACCGCGCAAGGGGGCCGGCTGTCCGAGGTGGTCCACAAAGAAGCGATAGCCCTTCTCGGTGGGGACGCGCCCGGCGCTCGTGTGCGGCTGACGGAGGTAGCCCTCCTGCTCCAGGGTGGCCATGTCGTGGCGGACCGTGGCCGAGGACACCTGCACCCCGGATGACTTCACGACGTGCGCGGACCCCACCGGCAGAGCGGTGTCGATGTACTCCTCCACTACGGCCCGGAGGATGGCGGCCTTGCGTTCGTCGAGCATCGGGTTACCTGGCAGTCGATGCTACCGAGTGCCAGCCCTCCCGGGCAGGTCTTGGCCAAGCGTCCGCGCCTGGCAGGGTGGTGCCATGCGTTTCGTCGTGCTGGGAGCAGGGGCCATCGGGGGTGTGGTCGGTGGGCGGTTGGCTCAGCACGGACACGACGTCGTACTGGTGGTGCGGGGGGCTCACCACGACGCCCTCGCAGCCAACGGCCTCCTGCTCCGGTCGCCGGACGACGAGGTGCGGGTGCGGGTACCGGTCGTGACCCATCCCCATCAGGTCGTCTTCGGTACGGACGATGTCGTACTACTCACCGTGAAAGGCCAAGACACCGCCGCCGCCCTGGCGTCATTGGACCGCGCCCCCCACGACGTGGCTATCGCCTGCCTGCAGAACGGCGTGGACAACGAGCGCCAGGCCCTCCGGCGTACCGCCAACACCTACGCCGTGCCCGTGATGCTGCCGGCCACCCACCTCGAGCCGGGGGTGGTCGATGCCTCCTCGGCCCCCACCACGGGCATCCTCGATGTGGGCCGCTATCCGTTCGGGGTTGATGATCGAGCCGAGGCCATGGCGAGGGCGTTTACGGCATCCACCTTCAGTGCCAGGACGAACGAAGCCGTCATGCGCTTCAAGTGGTCGAAGCTCCTCATGAACCTGGGCAACGCCATCGAAGCGGCCATCGGTCCGATCGGCCGGGTGAGCGAGCTGTACACCGCCGCCCGGGCCGAGGCCGAGGCGGTCCTCGCCGCCGCCGGGATCGACTGCGCATCCGCCGAGGAGGACGCGGCCCGGCGCGGGGACCTCCTCCGGATCCGCCCGATTGGGGCACACCGCTGGGGCGGCGGGTCCTCCTGGCAGAGCCTCGCCCGCCGCACGGGGAGCAGCGAGGCCAACCAGCTCAACGGTGAGATCGTGCTCCTGGGGCGCCTCCACGGTGTGGCCACCCCGGTCAACGCGGGGTTGCAGCGCGTGGCCAACGACCTCGCGGGCGCTATGGCCCCGCCGGGATCGCTCACCGAGGCGGAGCTGCTCGCCCGGTTGGACTGACCCTCAGCGACCCCGCACCGCGGCGTAGCGCCGCAGTGCCTCGCCGCGCTCCTCGGCGTGATCCACCATCGGCGCGGGATACCCCGGTGGCGCTCCGGCAGGGTCGTCCCAGGGGTGGTGCACAAACCGGTCTCCTACCGCCGCCAGTTCCGGCACCCAGCGGCGCACGTACACGCCCCCCGGATCGAAACGTTCGCCCTGGATCACCGGGTTGAAGATCCGGAAGTAGGGGGAAGCATCGGTGCCGGTGCCCGCCACCCACTGCCAGCCGTGCTGGTTCGAAGCCACGTCGCCATCGGCGAGATGTTCCATGAAGAAACGCGCGCCCCTCGTCCAATCAAGGTGGAGGTCCTTCACCAGGAAACTGGCCACCAGCATCCGCACCCGATTGTGCATGAAACCCTCAGCCACCAATTGCCGCATCCCCGCATCAACGATGGGGAAGCCCGTACGCCCTTCGCACCAGGCCTGAAACAGTCCGTCCGTATCGGCGGTGTCTACCTCCATCGCCGCCATGGCGGGGTTGAAGGCGCTCCGCACGGTGTCGGGACGGTGATGGAGAACATCGGCGTAGAACTCCCGCCATCCCAGTTCCGATCGGAACACCGCCTCGGCCCGACTACTGCCCAGTTTCTCCAAGAGTTGACGAGGGTGAATACAGCCCCACTTGAGGTACGGGGCCAGGCCGGAGGTAGCCGCCGCGCCAGGGTCGTTGCGCTGCGTGTCATAGGTCGCGAGGTGCTCGCTGGAGAAGCGATGGGCGGTCGCCCGGGCAGCCGCCTCACCTGGCTCGGCCATCCGGACCGCACTCGGTGTGGCGTCGGGCCACGGTTCACTCGGCAATTCCGACCACTGCACCGCCCCTGGGGCCGGGAGCGACTCGGCCCAGCCGTGGCTCATCCACCCCTTGAAAAACGGCGTGAACACCTTGTAGGGCAGCCCGGATCCGTTCATCACCGAACCCGGCGCCACGGCGTAGGGCGACCCCACCCGCACGAGGGCTCGACCGGCGTCCCCCAACGCGGCCGCCACGCGGTCGTCGCGCCGTGTGCCGTAGGGCGCGAAATCGGCGGTGATGAAGACCTCCAGGGCGCCGACCTCGGCCGCCACCGCGGCCACCACTGCGGCCGGATCGCCCCACCGCACCACCAAACGACCGCCGATCGAATCGTCCAAAGCCCGCAGACACCCCACCAGAAACGCCCGGCGGTTCGCCCCGGCCGGGCCCCAGAGGTGGTCGTCCACGCAAAACAGGGCCACCACCTCACCGGCCGGTCCCGCCGCCTGCACCGCCTCGATCAGGGCCGGGTGATCCGCCAGGCGCAGGTCTCGACGGAACCAGATGATGGTGGTGGTGGTCACATGATCTTCCTAGCGGAACCGGAACCGGAGCACCCATCGCTCCCCGCGCCCTCCCCCTACCGCCCGGGTCGAAGCGCAGCGGACATCGCCGCCGCACCCGGGCACCGAGCACCCCCCAGGCCCTCGTTCAGTCGTCGAGCCGCAGGGCGCTCACAAACGCCTCCTGGGGCACTTCAACACGGCCGATGTTCTTCATCCGCTTCTTCCCCGCCTTCTGCTTCTCCAACAATTTGCGTTTACGGGTGATGTCGCCGCCGTAACACTTGGCCAACACATCTTTGCGCTTTGCCTTCACCGTCTCCCGGCTGATGATTTTTCCCCCGATGGCGGCCTGGATCGGCACGTCGAACATCTGCCGGGGAATCAGTTCGGCCAATTTTTCCGACATGCGCTTGCCGTACTCCTGGGCCTTGTCCTTGTGGAGAATGTTGGAGAAGGCGTCGGCTGGCACGCCGTTGAGAAGAACGTCCACCTTCACAAGATCGGAGCGCACATACCCGGAGGGCTCGTAATCCAACGACGCGTAGCCCTGAGTGCGACTTTTGAGCTGATCAAAAAAATCCCGCACCACTTCGGCGAGCGGCACCTTGTAGATCAGTTCCATCCGCTCCGGCGACAGATACTCGAGCTTGACCATCTCGCCCCGCCGTTGCTGACACAGTTCCATGATCGTCCCCGTGTAGTCCTTCGGGGTGAGGATCGTGCAGGTGAGCATCGGCTCCTCGATGAAGTCGATCTCCACCATGGGCGGCAGGGCTGAAGGATTCGCCACCTCCAGCACTTCGCCATCGGTCTTGTGCACGAGATAAGCCACCGACGGGGCCGTGGCGATCAGGTCGAGATTGAACTCACGCACGAGACGCTCCCGCACAATCTCCATGTGCAGCAGCCCCAGGAACCCGCAGCGGAAGCCGAAGCCCAGCGCCCCTGAGGTCTCGGGTTCGTACGTGTAGGAGCCGTCGTTCAGTCGCAGTTTCTCGAGGGCATCCCGCAGATCGGAGTACTGGTCGCCGTCGATGGGGTAGAGCCCACAGAACACCATCGGCTTCGGCTCGCGATAGCCCTCCAACGCCTCGGTAGCGGGGTGGATGGCATCGGTGACCGTCTCCCCCGAACGGGCCTCCCGTACGTCCTTGATGCCGGCGATCAAGTAGCCGGTCTCGCCGGGACCGAGCGACACTACCGGCGTGTGATCCGGACTCCGCACGCCTACCTCGTCGGCGTCATGCACGGCATTGGCCTGCATAAACTTCACCCGGGCGCCGGTCCTGAGCACTCCGGTCATCACCCGCACCGACGACACCACCCCCCGGTAACTGTCGTAGTACGAGTCGAAGATCAGCGCCTGGAGCGGATCCTTCGGGTTGCCGGTGGGGGCCGGAATCGCGTCGATGACGGCGTCGAGCAGTTCGGGCACTCCGGCGCCGGTCTTGGCGCTGATGCGAAGAATCTCGGCGGCGGGGATCCCCAGCACCTGTTCGATCTCGGCGGCACAGCGGTCGGGGTCGGCGGCGGGAAGATCGAGTTTGTTGAGGCACGCCACGATTTCCAGGTCGTTCTCCAGCGCCAGATAACAGTTGGCCAGCGTCTGGGCCTCGATCCCCTGAGCGGCGTCGACGAGCAGGATCACGCCCTCGCAGGCGGCCAGCGACCGCGAGACCTCGTAGCCGAAATCCACATGGCCGGGGGTATCGATCAGGTTGATGACATGGTCCTGATAGTCGAGCCGGACCGACTGGAGTTTGATCGTGATGCCCCGCTCCCGCTCAATGTCCATCGAATCGAGATACTGGGCTCGCATATCTCGAGGGTCGACGGCTCCGCACAACTCGAGGAGGCGATCGGCGAGCGTGCTCTTCCCGTGGTCGACGTGCGCCACGATGGATAGGTTGCGGAGGCGACTGAGGTCCATAGGAGGGAAACCATCACGGTACCGGGGCCTCTGGATGTGACGAGAATCCGAGGGGGCGGGTACAGTTCCCTGGTTCGATTCCATCCCAGATCTACTGAGCAGGACACCTCGTGGCCAACATCAAGAGCCAGATCAAACGCAACCGCCAGACCATCAAGCGCACCGAGCGAAACAAAGCCGTGCGGAGCGAGTTGAAGACCCGTACCAAGATCGCGGCGGCGGCCGCCACGTCGGGTGCCGACGACGCTGTCGAACTGAACCGATTGGCCCAGAAGCGTCTCGACACCGCCGTGAAGAAGGG
>VFJN01000018.1 GCA_009886035.1 Actinomycetota bacterium | reverse complement strand
AGTCTAAGGTGAGTGTCGCGAGTGAGCTCCGCCGAAGGGGCGAGGGCTGTCTGTTCACGAGGAAAACCCGATGCCCGTACCGTTACCGGCCAGCGGCGTACTGCTGCCACCGCCCGAACCCGACGAAGTGATGATCATGGCTCGGGCTGTGGTGACTGCAGTCTCGGGCCCCGAAGGCCTCACGGACCTGCAGCACAGCATCATCACTGCGGACTTCGCGGCCATGAGCGGCGTGCACGTGAACCCCGACTACCTCGAGCCCATCGGACCGGTCGAATACTCCAAGGCGCTGCGCGATCGCGATGAGGTGTTCCGGATCCGCATGATCCAGCAGATGGTCCTCTGCGCGCTGATTCTCGACCCGCTTCCTCCTTCCATCGTGGAACGGATCAGCCGTTACGCCTACGAGCTCAGTGTCGACGAAGACATGCTCCGGGTAGCTCAGGAGCAGATGTACGGCGCGCGGCACCTGATCGGCAGCGACTTCCTGCGCGCCGGATACCAGGGTGTCCCGGGCGTGTCCGAGGTTGCCAGCACCGCAAAGGCAGACCTCAACGACCAGCGCTGGGCTGGGGTGGAGGATCCGGCACTGGCGGCGAAGTGGGCGAGCCTCGAGGATCTGGGGCCGTCGACCCTGGGTCGGAAGGTATGGGAGTTCTATCGCTCGCGGGGCTTCCAGCACCCCGGCGCGCCCGGAAGCGCGTCGCCGTACCTCGCCCAGCACGACTGGGTACACATCATCGCTGACTATGGGTCCACGGTGGAGTCCGAGATCGAGGTCTTCGGGCTGATCGCGCGAGCGAACGACGATCCGAGCGGATTCTCTCTGTTAGTGATGGTCCTCAGTCTGTTCGAGACAGGGATGCTCTCGCAGGTGGCGATCTTCCACGAGGCTGCTGGTCACTTGTCGCGCAACACCCGACGCATGGGCGTGCGGATGGCGGACGCCATGTATCGCGGCGCGATCGTCGGGGCCAAGTTCGGCGGCCGCGACCTCATGGAAGTTGACTGGTTCGAGTTCGCCGACCGCGATGTCTTCGACGTGCGGCGCATGGTCGGTATGCCACCGAAGTCGGAACCCACGTGTCGTGCCGGCTCGGTCGGCCCTTCGGCCCCCGGGGGCATCACCGAGTTCCAGTTGGCATTGGGGCGGTCGATGGCCGAGAGCCTGGGTGTCGAGTACAACAGCTTCGGTGCGACGGTCGCCCCCGGTCCTACTGCCACGACGGGTACGGCCTAATCTCCTGGCTCTTGGCGGAGCTGCAGTCGGAGTCGGGGCAGCCAGTGCTGTCGGGTTGACCACCGGGCTCAGTGGGGTGATCCCGAGGCCTTGCCACTCGGCCAAAGCCACGTTGGCTTCCTCGTCCTGTGGGTTGGCGATGAACGTGGGCAGGGTGGGTACACTCCGGCCGTGACAGCCTTTGCAGGTCGCTACGGCCCCTGGGCGCTGGTGACCGGCGCCGCCCAGGGTGTAGGGCTGGCCTTTAGCGAGGCCCTCTTGGCCCGT
>VFJN01000058.1 GCA_009886035.1 Actinomycetota bacterium | reverse complement strand
GATCGGACCGCAGAGGAAGAATTTGACGTCCCCCGTCGGCGTGGGCGGCCGGGGAACGCCTTGCCCGGTGACCGTCACCCCATCGGTGACCGACGTGCCCGGCACCACAATCGCACCCGCGCCCACCGAGGGCGTTGTATTGACCTTGGCCTCGCAGTTAGCGAATGAGCCCAACACGAAGTCTTTGAGGACCGCAGTGGTCGACGTCGATGACCGCGTCTCGGCTAGCACGCTGGCAAAGCACTCGTTCTCCAATCCATTGCCCAAGAGGGACAGGTTGAGCCCGCCCTCGAGGAACTCGTTGGTCCGGAAGGCCGTTTTGTCGGCCGCGTCCAAGAACGGCCAAGGCGCAACTGTCCCGTCCGCCGAATTGGCGATAGCGCAGCCTCTATCGCCTGATAACAAAAAGCTGCTGCATTTGGCACCGTTTAAAATCCGAACCAAATTCAGGTTGCCCGTGACCGTCTCGTCCCATTCGTAAATGAGGACGCTCGAGATGGTGCCGCCGTTGCTGAAGTTGCTGAGGACCAGGATGTCGCCTCGTCTGTGTGTGCCATTGAACGACGTGCCGCCGCCCACGGAGCCGGTACCGAGCGTGACCTTGTTCTGGAAGAACCAGAAGCCCTGTTGGGCGTCACCGTCGTTGGCGAAGCGATCCGAGCCGAAGACCAGCAGCTCGCATGTGGAGGTCCCACCGGCCGGGCAGGAGGAGGATGGGGCCAGGGAGTACCGAGCGGCGTAGGCGTGGAGCAGGTTGTCCTTGGGGGGCACGCTGCCGTCTTTCCAGGCCCACTGGTCAAGGTCTAGGCCGTCCTTGGAGCCGCCGCCAGTGAAGATCGACTTGTTGTTTTTGCCTGCGCCATCGTCGGTCCACGAGACTGCGGTGGCCCCGGAGGTGTTGCTACCGGCGGGGCACACCGTCGGATTAGCCTCGTGACAGACCTTGTCCCAGTCGTCCATCGCTGGCGGCGTCATGGGGTTCGTGTTCGACATGGCGTCCCCGTCGAGCTGGAACGCCCCCGTGTCGTGCACCGCCTGGGCCGGGATCGCGTAGCCCAACAGGACGGCGCAGGACGCCAGCAGGGCCAGCAGGGCCCCCCTTCGACGACGAACAACACGCTTGCGGTTACCGGAACGGTCCCGGCTACCTAGGCCAGAAATTCCCATGATTGACTCCCTCCGGGCTCTCGCCCGCTCAGACCGATGACGGGTCGGGAGCGCCCCCAACAGTGCCCGGGCGACGCTCTCGACTTAGTGAGACAGCTGGTTTCGCCATTCGCTCGTCCTGGATCCGGCGACCAAACATAATCCAGAGGTCAAAACGTCTGCCCGGCCCTGCAGCGTGGTAGGTCTTAGGACCTATGTCAAGGAAAAATCCCACACCGAGTGAGAAACGGGCACCAGGAACAGTGGAAGTCGCCTTCAGTGGCGGCGCCGAGGCGGTTGAGATGGGTGGGAGGAAGGCGATGGTGTGGAGAGGTCTCGCGGTCGGCTGTGTCCTGGTGATCACAACGGTGGCCACCCTCATGCTCCTGAGCAGGGACAGCGACGGACCGGGCGGGTCCGGGGTCAACGCCGCCACGATCTCGCGAGCCGAGTTCGACCAGATCCAGGCGGGCATGTCTTACGACGAGGTGGTCGCCATCGTCGGCGGCCCGGGAGAATTGACGGCGGAGACGACCAACCTGGCCGGTTACCACGGCGAGACATATACGTTCGATGGAGAAGGGGCGGAAGAGGCCGAGGCGGTCATCCAGTTCTCGAACCGCACAGCCATGGAGAAAGCCCAAGTTGGGCTGGAACCATAAATTCCTTGACGCCTGCACGTTCGTGGGCAGGCACCGTTGCGTTGGCCGGCCAGGGGCCGCGGTCGTGTGTCAGCGGGTGTGTTCGGCCGGTTAGATCATTCGGCTGAGTTCGCGGAACGCGCCCGCGGCACGCAGGTGGGGTTGTTCTTCGGTCCTGAAGGCGTGCGGGCGGCGCTCGGGTGGCGTCGGGGCTGGAACGCCATTGAGTTCTATCGGGAGCTGTTCCTCGGCCTCGGCGGCTACGCGCTGGCCGACACGCCCGGAGGCCGCGACGCGCTGCGTATCGCGATCGATCCCTCGTCGGCCGACGTTGTCGACCAACTCACGCCTACGGAAGTGTCCGCATCCTTCTTCGCGTCCCGCGAGACGGGCACAGGCCAGCCAATTGACGTCCACACGGTCGTGATCCGCACCCGTGACGCGGCGGGTCTCGTCGGCAGGCATGTGGGGGACGGGGTCGTGGCGTTCTTCCTCGCCGAGACCTCGGGGTCCGAACCGGCCGCCGCGCGCGCATCAGCAGCCCATCGACTTCTGGAGTTGACCCGGGACCGTGGGCAGTCCGGTGGAGCCCTCAATTGCGTGACGTCGCCGGTAGGTTTGGGGCGGTGAAAACGATCTGGGTGCTGGGTGACCAACTCAATCGTGGCCTCGGTCCGCTTCGAAACGCGGATCCGGCCACGGCTCGGGTTCTGATGGTGGAGAGCAGCGCGAAGGTGGCCTCCAAGTCGTGGCATCGCCAGCGGGCCCACCTGGTCGTGTGCGCAATGAGGAGATTCGCGGCGGAGTTGGTGGCGGAAGGGTTCGATGTGGACTACCGGAGCTCCCCGACCCTGGCCGGGGGACTGCGGGCTCATCGGGCAGAGCACAGTCCGTCGCAAGTAGTGGCCATGGAGCCGGCGTCGTTCGACGGGTTGGCACTTCTCCGTCGGTCGGGCGTTGATGTGGTTCGGTCCGACCAGTTTCTCTGTCACTACGACGAGTTCGCCGCCTGGGTGGCGGATCGACGCTCGGCGAAGATGGAGGACTTCTACCGGTGGCAGCGCACCCGGCTCGGCTACCTGATGGACGACGGCCAACCGGCCGGAGGTCGTTGGAACTTCGACGCCGACAACCGTGAGCGGCCACCGAAAGACGGGCGGGCATGGCCCGAACCGCTCCGGACCCCGCTCGACGACCTTGATCGCGCCGTGCTCGCCGATCTCCCGGCGTCGTGCTGGGGAAGCGACCCCGATGGCACGTGGGCCACGTCACGCTCCGAGGCGTTGCGACGCCTCCACCATGTGATCGAGGTGGTGTTGCCGGTCTTTGGGCCTCACGAGGACGCCATGTTGTCGACCAGCTGGCATCTGGCCCACACCTTGCTAAGCCCGTACCTCAACCTCGGTCTGCTGCTGCCGGGGGAGGTCTGCGACTCAGCCGAAGCAGCCTTCCGCCGGGGCGACGTGCCGATCGAGTCGGCCGAGGGGTTCATTCGGCAGGTCATCGGATGGCGCGAGTACGTGTGGGGCCAGTACTGGCAGTGGATGCCCGAGTACCGGGGTGCCAACGAGCTCGCCGCCCACCGACCGCTCCCACCGGTCTTCTCGGGGGCACCTACCCAAATGCGCTGCGTCAGCCACGTGATCGGCGACATCGACGCGCACGGCTACACGCACCACATCGCCCGCCTGATGATCCTGGGCAACCTGGCCCTGCTGGCCGGGGTGGATCCCTGGGAGATGACCGACTGGATGTGGTCCAGTTTTGTGGACGGCGCCGAGTGGGTGATGCTCCCCAACGTGGTCGGGATGGCCCTGTACGCCGACGGGGGTCGCATGGCCACCAAGCCCTATGCGGCCGGTGGTGCCTACATCGACAAGATGAGCGACTACTGCGGGCCCTGCGCGTACGACCGACGGCAGCGGGTGGGCCCCGACGCGTGCCCGTTCACCACCTTGTACTGGGCGTTCCTCGACCGCCACCAGGAACGCTTCGGCCACAACGCCCGGGTGGCCAGGCAGGTCCACGCCGGGAAGCGACTCGGCGATCTCGAGGAGGTTCGGGCCCGGGCCGACGAGGTGCTCGCCGCCCTCGACGCCGGCCGCCTGTGATGCCCCGCCCACGCGTGCTGGTCGTGGGGGCCGGGGTCGCCGGGCTCACCGCCGCCCGGAATCTGTCTGACTCCTATGACGTGGTGGTCCTGGATAAGGGCCGCGGGGTGGGCGGTCGCCTCGCCACCCGCCGGATCGGGGATGCCACCTTCGACCACGGCGCCCAGTTCATCACCACCCACACACCCGAGTTCGCCGAGGTCGTGGCCGGCTGGGAGCGCGCCGGCGTGGCCCGGCCGTGGTTCCAGGGTCGGATCGGCCCCGGTGGGATCGTCAACCCCGACGGGCACACCCGGTTCCGCGGCGTCGCCACCATGAACGCCATCGCCAAGCACCTCGCCGAGGGACTCGACGTCCGGGTCTCCAGCCGGGTGGTCGCCCTGGACCCATCCGACGCCGGCTGGCGGATACGGCTCGATGACGCGGCGGAGTTAGCGGCGGCCGTCGTCGTGCTCACCGCTCCGGTGCCACAGGCCCTCGCGTTGCTGACCGCCGGGCCGATCGCCTTGTCGGCTGGTGATGCCCGAGCCCTGCAGGCCATCCGCTACGAGCCGTGCCTCGCGGTGATGGCCGCCCTCGACGGCGCCTCCGGGCTGGATGGGCCCGGTGCGGTCCATCCGTCGGTCGGACCGATCGAATGGATGGCTGACAACGGCCGCAAGGGTGTGTCGGCGACTCCGGCGGTCACGATCCACGCCACCGCCGAGTTCAGCGAGACCCACCTGCAGTCCAGCGACGAGTTCGTGATCTCGGAGTTGGTGCGGGCGGCGGGGCTCCGAGCCCGGCCGATCGACGGCCAGGTCCAGGTCCAGCGGTGGCGCTACGCCCGCCCCGCAACCCTCCACCCGGAACGATGCCTGGTGGCCGACGGCCTTCCTCCGTTGGTGTTCGCCGGTGACGCGTTCGGCGGCTCGAAGGTGGAGGGAGCCGCCCTGTCGGGAATCGCGGCATCGGTGGCGGTCGCCTCCTTGCTCGGTCGGGCCGAACCGCCCACGCAGAGCGGCGCTCCGACCGACGACCGATGAAGCCGCGGTGGGTCACCGCCGAGTGTCCGGTGAGCGGGGAAGGTCGGCGGCCGCAACGCCACCGACCGACGCGTGGGGTTCGGGGTTGCGTGGCCCGCCATGCCCTACCTAGCCGTCGGCCGGATCGCGCGCCTCGCCGCTGAGCAGGCGGGGCCTGCCGATGCGGACTTCCACCCCGGGTGACCACAGCACTACCGGATCACCCTCCGGGCGGGGGAGCCCCGCCGCCGCCACGAGCGAGTCGTCACACTCGATGAGCCTGGCGCGGTGCAACGGCCAGGGCGCATGGTCGACGTTCGCCCAGACGCCTCGGCCCGCGAACGTCGAGGCCAACGCCCAACGAGCGGTCACGAACCGTTCGACCACGGTGAGGTCATCGTCTTCCACCCGTGGACCGATCTCGACCCTCACCTGGCTGCGAGGACCGCGAGCGCCCCGGCCAGGCCATCGCCGGCGGGTCGTGTACTCCACGATGCCGTGCTCGTGGCGGGTGATCGACATGTCCGCCCAGCAGTACGGCAGTCCGTAGGCCACACGAGCGACGACCGCAGGCACGATCCGCGTCACGTCGAGGCTGCAGAACCACACCGCCCGACGGCCGTCGGGCCCCACGACGTAGGTGCGCACGTTGGTCTCGGGGAACGACGACCAGGCGCCCAGGGACGGAAGACCGGGTACTCGGATGCGGTGCATGTGGAACGGGATCAACCCCACCCACGCCCGTCCGTCACAGACGTCGACGGTGAGGCCCGGCGGGAGGAGCCGTTCCACCACCTCGGGGTCGAAGGGCCAGTGGATCGACGCAAGGTCGTGCCACCCTTGGAGCATGACGGGCCGACGAACCGGCCGGGGGCACGCAAGTTCCACCTGCTCGACGGCGGCCGGGGCCGACAGCCGATGGGCGCGCTCGTCGAGGTGCCCGACCTCGGGACGTACGGGGCTCATCGGCTGACCTCGATGAAGATGCACCCGCGAGGGCGGTCCGATGCCACTGACAGCACCCGCAGCTCGTGATCGATCCGCCCGCGGGATGGGCCCTCGGCGTGGCCCGGGTCGGTCGTCACCACGCCGGATTCGCGCACGTACACGATGCTATCGGTGAGGATCACCAAGACCTCCGGGCATGAGCACCTCGGCGGGACCCGGCACCCGACGAACGAGAACCGATCCGGGATGAGGGGCAGGGCACGGCGACGACGGCTCATCGGTCACCTGTCAGACCCTCCCAGTAGGTTGGCGGGATGCTCACTGTGGGGGTGGCCGATCGGCCGGAGGATCTTCTCGACGATCTCTTGGCGCGCCTGAGCATCCCGCCCGATGACCCGTTTGCGCCGGAATGGATCTCGGTTCCGTCTCTGGGATTCCGTACGTGGCTTCAGCTCCAGTTGGCCCAACGGCTGGGCGCGAGCGGTCGGGCTGACGGGATCGTTGCCAACATCGAGTTTCCCTTTCCGGGGTCGCTGCGGTGGACGGTGCTTCGGGCGCACAGCGCCTCCCTGGGTCAGGTGGATCAGGACGATCCGTGGCAGGTCGACCGGTTGGTGTGGAGCGTCCTCCACGTCTTGTCTGAACCGCCGTCAGAACTCGACGATCGGCTCACTCGGGCAAAGCTTCCGCCCGGGGTGGCGCTGGCCAGCCGGGCCGGCCCCATCGCGGACCTGTTCGACAGGTACAGCGTGCACCGGCCCGACATGTTGGCGGCGTGGAGCGTGCGCGACGATGTGGGACCAGATCGCCAGCCTCTCGACGACCAGCGGCTCTGGCAGCCCCATCTGTTTCGTGAGGTGCGCCAGCACATCGCTCACCGCTATGGCGTCAGCGACACCCCCTCGGAACGGCTCGGCCAGGCGCTCGGGATGATCCGGTCGGGTGACCTGACCGTGGACCACGCCCCGGGCGGGGTGCTCCCGCGTCGCATGTTCGTGTTCGGGGCGTCGGTGCTGTCGGCGGATACGGGTCCGATCCTCGACGCGCTCGGCGTCCACCGGGAGGTGACCGTCTTGTTGTTGTCGCCGGCGGCATCGGTCACCCAGCAACTGGCGCAGTTGGTGGTGGCAGGCTCCCCGACGCCGACGAGTGGGTCGTCGTGGGCGTTCCCCAGGTCACACCCGCCGGTCGCGATCGACGTCGAGCACCCGCTGTTGGCCAGTTGGGCGAACCGACCACTCGAGTCGGCGATCCTCCTCGGTGCCGGCGGGATCGTCCCGGAACTGGTGTCCACGGGTGAGCCGGCCAGCGGCACGTTGCTCGGCCAGGTCCAAGCCGACCTCCAGAGGGGTGTGGTCACCAACGGCGCCTGGTCGGGGCGAGCGGGCGACGGGTCGATCCAGATCCATCGTGCGCCCGGCCCCACCCGTCAGGTCGAGGTGCTGCGAGACGTCATTCTTGGTCTCCTCCGAGACCAGCCGGATCTGGTCGAATCCGACATCGCCGTGGTGTGCCCACAGCTCGACCTGTACGCGCCGGTGCTGGGTGCGGTGTTCGGACCATCGGCGCCGCGTGGCGACCAGCCGCAGAACGGCGTGGTTCCCGCGTTGCGCTACACGGTGATCGACCGCAATGCCCGGTCGCTCAACCCGGTGCTCGACGCCATGGCCACGTTGCTCGACGTGCTCCCCGGACGGTTCGACCTCGGCAGCGTCCGTGAACTGCTCTATGCCCCCGCGGTGCAGGAGCGGTTCGGGCTCGACGGATCAGACCTGGGCCTGTTGTCCGATTGGGTGGACCAGGCATGCATTCGTTGGGGTTTGGATGGCCCGCACCGGGAACGGTGGGGGATCAACCCGACCTATCAGGCCAACTCGTGGTCTGCGGGCATCGACCAGCTGATGATGGGGGTGGCCCTCGGAGATGACCTGTGTGATGCCCCGCTTCCTGGCGGCGACCCGACGGTCTCGGCAACCTCGAGCCACGCTCTGGCGGTAGGCGACATCGCGCCGGTGCTGCTCGCCGAAGGCGACATCGCGTCCGCGGGCCGGTTGGCGGCTGCGCTGCGCAGCCTGGCGCACGTCCACGAGCTCCTCCAGAGCGCCGAGAACCGAACTGCGAAGGCGTGGTGCCAAGACCTGCGCACGGCGGCCGACCTGATGGTGGCCGCCCCACGATTCGAGGGCTGGCAACGAGCCCGGTTCGACGCGGCACTCGACGATCTCCTGGCGGCATCGTCGGGCCCTGACGGCGAACCGAGCGACATCCCGATCACGTACGGCGACCTGCGACGCCTGCTCGCCCCGGCGTTGGAAGGTGCGCGTACCCGCGCCGACCTCGGCTACGGCTCGGTGGTGGTGGCCCGCCCGTCGCTGCTGGCCGGAGTTCCGTTCCGGGTGGTGTGCGTGCTCGGCTTGGACCAAGACGCCCTTCCCGGCGGAGCCTCATCGGGTGACGATCTGGCCCATTTGGTCCCGTTCGTGGGGGACCGCGATCCACGCAGCGAGGCCCGAGCCGAGCTGCTTGCGGCGCTGGGGTCGGCTCGGGATCAGCTGGTGATCACCTGTACCTCCACCGATGTGCGCACCAACGATGCGGTGCCCGAGTCTGTGCTGCTCGACGAGCTGGTCGACCTTCTGTGCATCACGATGGGACGGTCGGGCAAGGAACTGCGAGAGCCCGAGGCCGCCGTGGTGTGGACCCATCCCCGCCAGGCGTTCGACCGCCGCAACTTCATCAGCGACGGTTCCACGGTGCCGTTCAGCTTCGACCCGACAGCACTTGCGGGCGCCCGCGCGCTGGCCTCGGTGGAGGATCGGGTCGAAGGCGATCAGGTGCTGATGGCGGCCCCGCTGGAACCGGCGGGTGGCCCAGCGATGTTGATCGAGTTGTCGGAGCTCCAGTGGTTCTTCGCTCATCCCGTGAAGGCCTTCTTCAGGAACCGTCTCAACGTCACGGTGCCCAGCGTCTCCGAAGGGGCAGACGCAGAACTTCCAACGTCGCTCCGTCCGCTTGATGAGGCGGCGGTGGGCAGCGACCTGCTGGAGGTGGGCCGTCAGCTCGCTCGCCCCGACGATGTGGTCGTGGACCCCGAGACCGGCGATGCCGTCGCCGAGGTCCGCGCGGTGATCGACGGGTATCGGGCCCGGGGCCTGCTGCCCCCGCCGGCCGCGTCACACCCCAAGATGGCCGAGATCTCCCAAGAGGTTGCGGCGATGTTGGCGATGGCGGAGCGCTACGACGTCCGTCGCCCGACGCCCATTGCTCATCCGATCGACCTGGTCCTGCCCAACGGCGTTCGCCTGGTCGGCTCGGTCAACGGTTGCATCGACGGCGCCCGCCCCGGGCCGGTGCGCATCGCCTTTCACCGCAGTCGTCCCCGAGACGAGATCTGGCTGGCCCTCGACCTGCTCCTGTTGACCGCCACCCTCCCCGCCACCGCATGGCGGGGCGTGGCTGTGGCCCGCCCCCCCAAGGGCCGGACCGAACCCGTCACCCTGGCCAAAGAGGTGCTCGGCGCCACCGGCACCGAACGCCAGGCCCGCGCGACTGCTGCCCTCGAGGTGCTGGTTGCCCAATACCAAGACGGCCAGTGCTATCCGCTGCCCCTCTTCGAGAAGACCAGCTATGCGCACCACACCGGCGGCAAGCCCGCGCAAGCGTGGGACCCGGCCTACGACAGCGTGCCTCGCGAGGGCGGCGACGGCTATCACGTGCTGGCGTTCCGGTCGCTCCTCTACCACGAGCTGACCCAGATCGAACCGGGCGGTTACACCCTCGATGGCGAGGCGCAACGTCTGTGGGGGACCCTCGCCGGTGCACTGGCCGACATCCATGCAGACAACGATGGGGGGGCCCAGTCGTGACTCCTGCTGTCCCCCGTCTGTTCGCCATCGACGACGCGCTTCCATCTGGTGGCACGACGCTGATCCAAGCCAGCGCCGGCACCGGCAAGACCTATGCGCTCGCCGCGCTGACCGTCCGCTACGTGGCCGAACGGGACCTTCCCATCTCGAAGATCCTGCTCGTGACCTTCACGCGGGCGGCCACCGCAGAGCTACGAGACCGGATTCGCAAGCGGCTGGTCGAAGCCGCCGACCACATCGCTGGGCTGATTGCTGGTGCTGATGGCGGATCGGTCGACGATCCGCTGCTCGAGGTGATCGGCCGCGGCACCCCCGCTGAGCTCGACGAGCGCCACGATCGGCTCCGACGGGCCATCCGAGACTTCGACACCGCGACGATCAGCACCATCCACGGCTTCTGCTCACAGGTGCGGTCGTCCATGGGCGTCCTGTCGCCCGACAACATCGACGCCGTACCGGCAGAGTCCGAAGGCGAGCTCATCAGCCAGGTGTGCGCGGACCTGCTGTTCCGCCAGCTCGACGCGGCCACGGAGAATCCCCTCGGTGGACGCGACCTGGCGGGGTTCATCAAGCTCGTGCGCAAGGCCCGCACCTTGAGCGACAGCACCATCCAGGCCGAATCGGGCAAGGAGGAAGACCAACGGGCCGCCGACCTCGTGGCGGAAGCCATCGCCGAGATCGACGACCGTCTGGCCCGCACCGGTGGCCTCTCGTATGACTCACTGCTGTCGTCGGTCCGCCAGGCCCTGCTCACCGAACCGGATCTGGCCGGTCAGCTCCGGAGCCTGTACGACGTCGCGCTCATCGATGAGTTCCAGGACACCGATTCGGTGCAGTGGGACATCTTCCGCACCGTGTTCGGAGACGGGAACCACGGCTCCACCCTGATCTTGGTGGGGGACCCGAAACAGGCCATCTATTCCTTCCGCGGCGGCGACGTCTACACCTACCTAGAAGCGAAGAAGCAGGCCACGGTTGTGGCCCTGGGCACCAACCAGCGCTCGGACGAGGCCGCGGTCGCGGCCATGAACGCCCTCGGCGAGGGGCATGTCTTCGGTGAACCCGAGATCGACTACCAGGTCGTCGAACCAGCTGAACGACACCGTGGCCGCCGGCTCCTCGAAGCGGGCGGCGCCCCGGCGCCGGGCCTGGTGGTGCGGTGCCTCGTCGACCCGGAGGCCGCCGGTGTCGCCAAGCTCGCCTCTGACCCGGCGCGCCGTCGCATCGCCGTCGACCTGGCCGACGTTGCCGCTGATCTGATCGTCGACGGTGTGGTCGAAGCGCCCGGCAAGGATCCGGTGCCGGTCACCGCCGGCATGATCGCCGTGCTGGTCGGCGCCACGAGGGATGCCCCCCCCATCGCCGAGGCGTTGCGGCGTCGCGGGATACCGGCGGTGCTGCGGTTGAAGGACAACGTGGCCAACAGCGAAGCAGGCGAAGCCCACTCGCAGTGGCGCACCCTGTTGTGGGCTCTCGAACGACCGGCGAACACCCAGCGGGCCACGGCAGCTGCGCTCTCCTGGTTCTTCGGATGGCCGCCCGAACAGGTCGCGGCCGCCATCGAAGCCCTCTCCGCTGACCGGGGCCCCGCCGCTGACGCCGCCGAGGACCCGATCGCCCATGAACTGGTGGCCCTGCAGCTCCAGTTGGTGGATTGGAGCGAGCTGCTGGCCACCAAGGGCATGGCGGCCCTGCTCGGCGAGGCTCGCCGCTCCAACGGTCTCGACCAGCGGCTGCTCGCCGTCGCCCAGGGCGAACGCAACCTGACCGACCTCGAGCACCTGGCCGAGTTGGTGCACGCCGAGGTCACGAGTCGGGGTGGCGGCCTCTCCGCGTCGACGGCCCTCACCATCCTCGACGGCCTGAGCAGCGCACCGACCGACGAAGTGGCCGCCGAGTCCGCGCAACGGCGCATCGAATCCGACGCCGATGCCGTCCAGATCATGACCATCCACGGTGCCAAGGGACTCGAGTTCCCCATCGTCCTACTGCCATCGCTCTGGTCCGGCGGCAAACGGGTCCAAGCCGAGGTTCCCTATTCCTTCTACGACGAAGGCCAAGCCCACCGCGTGCTCGACGTCTCCACCGGCCACCCCAAAGACGAGAACCGACCAGAGCGATCCCCCGCCAAGATGGCTCCCGTCGCCGCTGCCGAAGCGAAGCGCCAGGCCTGCGGCGATCAGCACCGCATGACTTATGTGGCTCTCACCCGGGCCGTCCACCAGTCCGTCGTGTGGTGGACGCCGGTGGGGGGCAGCGGTGATCTCTCGGGCCTGGCTCGTCTGTTGTTCGGGGCATCCGGTGACGGCGCCGCCGACGGAAAGGTGGCCATCCCGCCGGCTGAGGAGACCGTTCAGTACCTCCAGGACCGCTTGAGAGATCGAGGCGCAGGCCCCGCCATCCGCGTGATCGAGATCAGTTCCCCGACGGGCTCATCGGGCGTGCTGCCGCGGCTCGCCGCCGGTACGGATGCCGAGCTGGCGGTGGCGACCCTCGGCCGCCACCTCCCCCGAGATGCCCGCTTCTGGTCGTTCTCGTCGTTGTCCAAGCTCATCCGGGCCGACCGGACGCCCACCGGGTTGGCTGACCCCACCGACGAATTCGGCGACGACCGAGGTGCCGGCGATGAGGACGGCGGACGGGTGCCGCAAGAGCCGGCGGCGGGGGACGCCCATGAGCCGTCCGTGCTGGCCGGTGCCGATCGTGCGTCGCCATTCGATGGCCTGGGTGCCGGGAAGGACTTCGGCAACCTGGTGCACGACCTTTTCGAGCACCTCGATTTCCGGGCCGACGATCTCGACACTGCGGTGGGCGAACTGCTGGTGAGCCGTGGGGGGTCCGTCGTCACCGAGGAGCAGCACGCCCGGCTCCCCACGGTGCTGGCCGATGTGGTCCGGACCCCGCTCGGTGAGCGTTTCGGCAACCTCCGCCTGGCCGACCTCGAGGCCACCGATCACCTCGACGAGATGAACTTCTACCTCCCGGTCGCGCCCGACCGCCCGGTGTCGGCCAGCAGCATCGGTGCCGTGATCCGCAGTCACCTTGACGACGACGATCTGCTGGCGCCGTGGGCGGAACGGCTGGTTACCGGGCTCGCCAACCTGGACCTGCAGGGCTACCTCAACGGCAGCATCGACCTCACCCTGCGGTATCGGGTGGATGGGGGCTACCGGTATTCGGTCGTCGACTACAAGACCAACAACCTCGCACCCCCCGGCACCCCGGGCCTGCTCTCCCACTACGGGCCCGAGCAGATGGCCAAGACCATGGCCCACGCCCACTACGCCCTGCAGGCGATCATCTACTCGGTGGCGCTGCACCGCTACCTGCGCTGGCGCTTGGCCGACTACGACCCCGCCGTTCACCTGGGTCCGGTCGGCTACCTGTTCGTCCGGGCCATGGTGGGCGCGGACACACCGGTGGTCACCTCCGGTGCGCACGCGGGGACCCCGGCGGGTGTGTTCACCTGGCCGTTGCGCCCATCGTTGGTCGAAGCCGTGAGCGCCCTGTTCGCCG
>VFJN01000124.1 GCA_009886035.1 Actinomycetota bacterium | reverse complement strand
CTATGCCCTTGAGGCGTTCGAGTGTCACGGCGCTCGGAGAGGCCTATGGATGTCGGTCCGGCGGGTAGCTCGCTGTCATCCATGGGGTGGCATGGGCTGGGACCCGGTTCCTGATGGGAAGGCGAACTGATGTTCGACGTTATTTATGAGTTTCTCGCTCAGGTGCTCAGCTTCTTCTACGACATCATTCCGGACTACGCCGTAGCCATTGCCATGCTGACAGTCGCTGTGATGGTGGTCACCACTCCCTTCACTCTGAAGGGCACCCGCAGCATGATCCAGATGCAGCGGCTGCAACCGGAGATGAAGAAGATACAGACTCAGTACAAGGATGATCGCCAGAAGCTCAATGAGGAGCTCATGGCCTTCTACAAGGAGAATAGTCTCAATCCCCTGGGGGGCTGTCTTCCTCTGCTGCTGCAGGCACCGGTCTTCTTCTTCCTCTTCCACGTTCTGCGCGGCCTCACCTACATCCCGCCGGGCGAGACGACCTTCGATCCGGAGTACCTGAGCACGAGCTCGAAGATGTATGAGAGCCTCGATGGTGCGACGAGGATGATGTCGTTCGGCATCGACCTGGCCGAAAGCGCCAGCAATGCTCTGAAAGTCAGTTTCGTTCACGGCCTCCCGCAAATCAGCTTGGTCGTGATTGTGGCCCTCACCTCCTACTACCAACAGAAGCAGATTCAGAGCCGGAATCCGGGGGTTGAAGTCCCCCAGCAGCAAAAGATGCTCATGAAGTTGATGCCGTTGATGATGGTGTTCTTCGCCTTTGTGACGCCGGCCGCCCTCGTGGTTTATTTCGTCACGTCGAACCTCTACCGGATCGGGATGCAGTACTACATCACCCGAACCCTGTACCACGGGGAGGACTCGCTCGGTGCCCAGGCTCAACGGGCATCGGCTGAGACCAAGAAATTGAATGAAGCCGGCGCCCCCTCGTCACTCCGGCCCCGGCTGGGGAAGAAAGTCCGAGCACTACCGGTGAAGGGATCCCCTGCCAAACCGGTTGCCGCGGCCACTCCCTCGACGAGTAGTTCGACGCCGACCAGTAACGGTAATTCTGCGGCGGAGACTCCGGCTCCGAGGTCGGTCAGCGCCACCAACCGGTCCAAGAAGAAGAAGAAGCGTAGGTAACGACTGTGGAATGGGTAGAGACAACGGGCAAGACCGTGGAGCAGGCCAAGGATGTCGCCCTGGATCAACTCGGGGTAGACGAGCAGGAGGCCGAATTTGAGGTTCTCGAGGAACCCCGCGCCGGGCTGTTTGGCCGCACGCGCGGCGAGGCCAGGGTGCGGGCCAGGGTGCGACCACTCCAGCCTCGACCAAAGGTAGAGCGTAGGCCGGGCGGCCGATCGGGTAAGGCGGGGGACCGAGGTGGCCGAAACGGG
>VFJN01000116.1 GCA_009886035.1 Actinomycetota bacterium | reverse complement strand
TTAGCGCAGGGTTAGCGCAGGGCGAGGAGTTCGCTGCCGGCGTAGAGGAGGGCGATGATCCCGAGGAAGGTGGCCACGGTGAGGCGCAGGCGGCGATCGGCCGCCTTGATGGTAAGGGCGGCGCCGATGCGCGCACCGGGGATGACGCCCACGATGAGGGCGGCCGCCACCCGCCAATCCACCTGTCCGTTGAGGGCATGGGTGATCGTGCCGGGAATGGCAAAGGCTCCGACGCACACCAGCGACGTGGCGATAGCCGACTTCACCTCGCGGCGGGCGACCTGCACAAAGGCCGGCACGAGGATCACCCCGCCGCCGATACCGAGCAACCCGGAGAGGAAGCCGCCCACCACCCCGATGGCGGCGTAACGGGCATTGGTGGCCCTTCCCTGCGGCGGGGAACCGGTGGCGTCGAGGCTTGCGGAACGGTCGGGATCCGCCGGGCTGGCTACCGTGGCCATCCGGTACGAGGAAAAGCCGAGCAGCCCTGCCGTGACCAACTGGAGGAGGTGGCCCTCGCCGGGTACCTGCGCCGATATCTCGCTGCCCCATGCGGCGGCCACCAAGCCCAACGGGATGGTGGCCCAAACGGCCGGCCAGAGGATGAGGTCTTCGTTCCGGTACCGCAGGGCGCCGCTGAGGGCGCCGGGGATGATGACCGGCAGTGCAGTGCCGATCGCCACGAGGGGCGCCAGCCCCAGGAGCCGCATGCCGGGCTGGGAGATCACACCGCCGCCTACGCCGAAGAGCCCGGAGAGCACGCCGGTGGCCAGACCGAGCAAGACGGTGAGGGCGTCGCGGAGCGGACCGATGTCCATGGGGCCGAGGTCTCTGCGGGGCGGTTAGGGCTTGGACGGTTTCGGGGGGTTCTTCGGGAAGTCGATCGCGGTGGCCGGCCAGCGCTCGCGGCTCTTGGCGGAGAGTTTGTGCATGAGGGCGATGGCCCCGGGATCGTCGTCGCCGGGCCGGGCCTCGATGGAGCCGTCGTCGATCATCCGGCTGATGATCTCCCGGCCGAGGTCGGTGCGCACGATGGTGAGGGTCCAGTCGTTGAACTTGCCGATCCCGCCGGTGGAAATGTCGGCGTGCTCAGCGGCGAAGTCGGGGCAGTGGACGCATCCCTCTCGGGTCCAGGCGTGGCACTCCTTGAGGTTGATCTCGTGGTAGGCGCCGTCGCGCATCCAGATCTGGAAGACACCCTTGATGTTCATCTTCACCATCTGCTCTTTGGCCAGGCCGTATTTGGTCCAGAAGAGTTCTTCGAAGATCGAGTCGTCGAAGCTCTTGGAGCACAGGAGGCCGATGTTGAACACGATGGGCTTGCCCACCTTGCCGATCTTGCGGCTCCACATCACCGGGGGCACCGACGACTGGCAACTCATCCCCACCAGCGCCAACTTGGTGAAGCCCCGTTCGAGGGCTTCGGGGAGGGCGAGGGTGTTGGCCGAATAGGTGTAGCGCGATCCGGCGCCGGCCAGTACCTCCTCTTTGGTGGTGGCCACCCCGGGCATGGCTTTCCAACTGCTTTCCCCTTCGCCCCCGCCTTCGAGGTACGAGGTGAGGGCGGCGTCGATGTAGCCCTGGTCGAGCGCCCAGATGAGCAGGGCCGACACGAGGCCGCCGTCTTGTCCCATCTGATGAACCATGGCGTCGCTCGCCCGGGTGAGGAGGATGTCTTGGTAGATGCCGCTGGGTTCGTCGGGTTGACGCACCCGGGCGAAGAGGTGCTCATCGGCCTCGGGTTCCCAGGCCCGAAAGCGCGGGCACGCCCGGGTGCAGGAGGTGCAACCCTTTTGGCCGTGGATGCAGTCGTCGAGGCCGAGCTCTTCTTCGAGATGGAAGGGTTTGTAGGCGCCGGGGGCGTGTTCGTACCCGATGACGTCGTGGGGACAGGCGATCACGCAGCCGGCGCAACCGGTGCAGAGCCCGGAGGTGATCACCTCGTCGTAGAGCTCTTTCCATTGGAGTTGCCAGCGCTCTTTGTTGCCGGCCGACATGGCGTAAGGGGCGGTGGCGGGCTCGTTCAACACGGTCATACCCGCAGCGTACGAGTTCTGGAGCGGGTCCTTCACCCTTGGGCCCCCCGGGGACCTCCGCGGGGCCGGGGCCGAGCCAGAGGGTTCCCCGCTGGCGCTCGAGTGGGGGTCGAGGCCAACATGCCCAGATGGACCTGACGTACCCGCCCGACGCCGAGGAGTTCCGCACCGAGATCCGGGGTTGGTTGGAAGACCATCTGCCCGCTGGATGGTTCGGGGCGGGCTTCGAGATGTCGGCTACGGAGCGGGCCGCCTTCAGCGAGGCGTGGGCGCAGCAGCTCTACGCCGGGGGCTGGATCTGCGCGACGTGGCCCGTCGAATACGGCGGCAAGGGCCTGAGCTTGATGCAGGGGGTGGTGCTGGCCGAGGAGTTTGCCCGGGCCAAAGCCCCGTTGCGGGCCGATTTCTTTGGTGACACGTTGGTGGGGCCCACCATCCTGCAGTGGGGGAGCGAGGAGCAGAAGAAGGAGTTTCTGCCGAGGATCATGGGCGGCACGGTGCGCTGGTGTCAGGGCTTCAGCGAGCCCGACTCGGGTTCCGACCTCGCTTCACTGAAGACCACCGCCGTGCTCGACGGCCACGAGTTCGTGATCAACGGGCAGAAGGTGTGGACCACCCAGGCGCAGTTCGCCGACTACTGCTTCCTGCTGGCCCGCACGGATCCCAATGCGGCGAAGCACGCCGGGATTTCCTACCTGCTGGTGCCCATGAATCAGCCCGGGGTGGACGTGCGTCCCATCACCCAGCCCGATGGCACCGCCGAGTTCAACGAGGTGTTCTTCGCCGATGCCCGCTGCCCGGCGGAGAATGTGGTGGGCGGGTTGAACAACGGGTGGGCGGTGACCAACACCACGTTGGGATTCGAGCGAGGGCAGTCGGCCACCACCGGGTACCGCCGCTTCCTGGAGGAGTGGACGGTGATGGTGGCCGAAGCCACCGCCAACGGTGCCATTGCTGATCCCGTGATTCGTCAGCGCCTTGCGCAGTACTGGTCGAAGGTGCAGATCATTCGCATCAACGGATTGCGCACCCTGACGGCGAGTTACACGGGCCGTAAGGACCCCTCGGTGGCTGCGTTGGGGGCGACCAACAAGATGCATTGGTCCGAGATGCACCAGGAGGCGATGGAACTGGCGCTGGATATTTACGGGGCGCGTTCCATGCTCGCCGATGTGGGTCCGGCGTCGGGTTCGTGGCCCGGGGCTCTGCGGGGCAAGGTCACCGAGGGCTACGCCGTGAGCCCGATGGTGTCGACGTTCTTTTTCTCCCGTTCGGAGACCATCTGGGGCGGGACGTCGCAGATCCAGCGCAACATCGTGGGCGAGCGGGTGTTGGGTCTGCCCAAAGAACCCAAGATCGACAAGAAAGCGTAGGACCTTCACGCCGGTTGGTTGGTCGGAGCGGTGGGGGTGACCTCTGATGACGGAGATCGCCCGGTACCGTTAGCGGGCTATGACGCCTGCATCTTCTCCTCGGGCGCGCTCCCGCCCGTGGTTCCAGCGCGTCGTGCTGGTGCTGGGGATGGGCATCGTGGGCACCTCGGTGGGAGTGGCCCTGGTGGCGGGCTACGTGGGTATTCGCTTTGGCCAAATCGGCCGGGTGGACAACATCGACCTGCAGAGCACCACCACGGGCGAACCGGCCAACTATTTGATCGTGGGCACCGACAGCCGGGCGGGCCTGGAGGCCAGCGACCCTGACGCGGGGAGTTTTCTCGGCGATGCCGGGTGCAACTGCACCGACACGATCATGGTGGTGCGGGTGGACCCCAACGAGGGCACGGCCAGCATTATGTCGTTCCCGCGCGATCTCTATCTGCCGATTGCCGGGACCGGTAAGACGGCGCGGATCAACACGGCGCATGGTCAGGGGGTGCAGGTACTGATCAACACCATCGAAGAAAACTTCGACATCCCCATCAACCATTACGCCGAGATCGATTTCGTGGGCTTTGAGGAACTGGTGGACGCGGTGGGTGGTGTTCCGATGTGGTTCGACTCACCCGTGCGCGATTCGCACACCGGGCTGTCGATTCCGGGAGCGAAGTGCCAGGTGCTCGATGGGCAGACCGCCCGAAGGTTCGTGCGGTCGCGCTACCTGCAGTACCAAGACGCTAAAGGCCGGTGGACCACCGACGGAACCGCCGACCTGGGACGCATCACCCGACAGCAAATCTTCATCCGGCGGGCCATCGCCAAGGCGGTGAGCAAGGGGCTGACGAATCCCGTCACGCTGAACGCTCTGGTGGGGGCGGGGGTATCGAGTGTGCA
Organism: Actinomycetota bacterium; assembly: GCA_009886035.1. Classification (GTDB taxonomy): domain Bacteria; phylum Actinomycetota; class Acidimicrobiia; order Acidimicrobiales; family VFJN01; genus VFJN01. The sequence continues at coordinate 1,959 of VFJN01000116.1, read as the reverse complement.
GCTCGACGCCGGGTTGAGTGCCGGTGATCTGCTCGGACTCGGGAAGAAGTTTGCTCGCTTCAACTCCGAGGACCTTGAGGGATTCGCCATTCCGTCGCACCCGAAGACCACCAGTGGTGGGGCGATGGTGGAGATTCCCGACATGCGAGAGGCCGAGCCGTACCTCAACATCTTCCGAGGTTTGCCGATCGGAACGGTGACCCCGGGGGCCATTGATGTGACCGTGCTCAACGGGTCGGGAGTGACGGGCCGGGCGGCCGATGCCGCCGGGGCGTTGCAGAAGGTGGGCTTCACCATCACCGACATCGACACGTACAGCAGGAGCGATGTGGGGCGCACCACGGTTCGTTTCGGGGCTGGCGGTGAGGCCATCGCCCGGCGGGTGGCCGACCACATCTCCGGGGGGGCGGCGCTGGTGCCCGATCCCAATGGGACGGCGGGGGCGGTGGTGGTGGTGATTGGTACCGACTTCACGACCGTGCACGATCAGCCCGCCCCCGAGGGCTCGGTCGATGCGGGTCGCACCACCACCTCGACGATCGCCGGCTCGCCGGCCGCTGGCAGTCCGGGAACCGCCAGCCCCACTACCACCGTGGCCGGGTACGCCACCGGCGAGCCGCCCGTCGGCGTGCGCTGCTAACCGGCGTAGGGCCCGCGTGCCGCCCACGGGGGAGTAGGTGGCGCCCTCGGCAGGACTCGAACCTGCGCCACCGGCTCCGGAGGCCGGTGCTCTATCCGCTGAGCTACGAGGGCGGGTACTGCGAAAACGGCACTGGGCAACCCTGGACCGGACCCCAAGGGCAAGCGGTGAGCCTAGCGGGGCCGGTCGGAGCGGCCGCACTTGCCCCCGATCGGCCGGCTGGCAGCACTCGCCAGTGGGGCCCTCGGGGCCTCAGGCAACGACGGTGGCGGCCTGGGCATGGCGGGCGACGGCGAGTGAGTTGATCATGAGGGCGTAGCCGAGGAGGTTGAGGAGTTGGCGGCGGTGTCCGAGGCTGTGGGCCCGGCGGAGCCAGAGGGTGTCCTCGAGGGCGCGGTTGATGGACTCGGCGTCGTTGCGTCGCCGGAAGAGGCCACGGAAGTCGGGGTCCTCGGGGGGGAATGGGGCGGACGTTCTCGGTCCGGTTGAACTTCCGGGCGACGTCGGTGGCGTCGCCGTGGAGGCGGACGGTCACGGTGCCGCCGCCGGGGTGGTCAGGGAGGCGGTAGTGGTTGTACCAGCGGTACCCGCTCTTGTCGGCGTTGCGATGGGTCCGGATCCGGGGGAGCGGGGTGAAGAGCAGCTCGCCGTCGGCGGCGAGGGTCCCGATCCCGATCGTCCCGCCTCGGGCGTAGAGATCGATCTTGTGGGTGGTGCCGTCGGTCTGGGTGATGGTCTTGGTTTCGACGTACACCAGCTTCTCCGCCTGTCGGTCTCGCTGGTGGCGGCGCGGCCCGTTCGGGTTGGCTTGGGCGGCGGCGACCCGGTTGATGGGCAGGAGCCCAAGGTCTCGCAGGATGGTCTGGTGATGCACACCTCGTAGGGCGGTGTCGTAGACGACGCCTTGGGCACCGGGCACGAGCGGCACGGTTCGTTCCAGGCACGCCAGGGCCGTCCCGGCCTCTCCACCCGGGGTCGGCACGAAGGCGGCATCGAGGAGGATCCGGGCATGGACGCCGGATTCGCGGGTGGCGAGGATCACGAACTTGGTACCGAAGGCGACCTCGCCGGTCCCTTCGAAGTCCAAGGCGGTGTCGGGCTCGGCCCGCAGCGGACGGAGCTCCCCGGTGTCGGTGTTCGGTCGAACGTCGCCGGGCTTGGCGCGGTAGAGCGGCGGGATGAACTTGCCGTCGCCGTGGAGCATCCGGTCGAGCTGCGGATGGGTCCACGATCCCGCGGCGGCGCGATCGAGCAGGCCGATCTCCACCGCCTGGTCGGCTGCTGCTCGGCGGTGGATGGCACCGAGCTGGTCGAGGATG
>VFJN01000061.1 GCA_009886035.1 Actinomycetota bacterium | reverse complement strand
CCCAGGCCTGCGCGATCCCATCGAATCCGGCGGCGGCTCCCCACCACAGCCGATCGGCGGCCTGCGGCCAGCGTTCAAAGGCCGGGAGCAGGGCGCGCGTCGCCGCCCAGTCTGCTCGGGGCGCGTCGGCCCGTTCAGTCTCGCCGGGCTCGAGGGCGAGCCAGTCGGCGACCTCTACGCCGGGCCCGGCGATCGGCTGGTGGACCGCTTCGGGATCCTGGCGCGCCTGCCAGAGCACGTCGACCCGGGGCGGGCCGGCGCGGCCGGTGGCCTCCATCGTCAGCACCAGATCAGGGCAGGCCTCCACGCGGGCAGCGAAGTGGCGTTCGGCGAAGGCCCGGCTCCGCTCGTCGCGGCACAGGATCGTGACCTGGCCGTGCTCCTCGACGAGGCGGCGCATCCGGTCGAGGTTTCGAGCCTCGCGGAAGTAGATGCTCTGCGGGAGCTGGACGATCGGATTCGACCGGCATGTTGTGAGCACGAACTCCCGGAGTTGTTGTTGTCCGCGGTAGAGGTCGCCGAAGTTGCCGCCGCCGTTGAGAAGGATGGGGCCGTAACCGACCCGGCGTCGCAGCCCCGCCGCGCTGAAGCCGTTCCAGGCGCAGCGGTATGCGACCGTCCTATCGATGCGGCGGAGAAGCGCCCGTGCGGCCAGCCACAGCGCGAGGTCGCCCGCGTTGCGATGGTTCGGGAAGTTAAGCAGTGCTACCGGCTGGTCGTCGAGAAGCCGATCGAGAAGACCGTCCGCCTCGGCACGCCACCGCGGCCAGGGATCTGATCCGGCGACGTCTGCCATGCAACCCGATGGTACTCACACCCCGATTTAGGCCCGAGGGCGACGGGGTCGCGCCGGACGGTCGCCGATCGTTGGACCGGCGCGATTACTGGTCCCGAACCGCGAGGTCGGCGGCAAGGTCTGCGACGCGACGGAGCCTGACCGCGCGACCCCACCGCTCGTTCTCGGCCTCGAGCTCGACCGCCCGCTCCTGGAGCTCGAGCACCGTTGCTTCCGCGTCCCGCCGAGCGGCGTCAGCTTTCCGGGCGAGCGCCAGTGCGTCGGACAACGACCCGCGGCGTTCCGCGAACTCGGCAGCCACGCTTCGGTCGGGGTCGAGGTAGCCCTCGAGCTCGGCAGGCGTCAACGGCGACACGATTGCTTGGAGCGAGCGTTCTGCGCGACGGAAACGGTCTGGGGTGGACTCGCCAACGGGCACCCCGGACAGCCCCGCCAATCGGAGCGCAAGATCGTCGACCCGCTCGGTCAGCGGCCACGGATGGCGCGCGCCTCTCGCAACGAGGTCGCGAGCGAAGTTCCACAGTGCTCGGAAGCGGACGAGATCTCGGTCGATCGGGTCGGCGACACGCCATTCGTCATCGACGTAGGACAACGAGTTCTCCTGCAGGACGAAGTTGCCGAGATCGATGTCGAGGAACTGTCCCGACGCCCACGAGGTCGTCGCGTCGTCGGCAAACGGGTGGTCGATGGAAGTCGGCGCGTCGACCTCCTCGATCGAGTCGGCCCACCGCCGCAGCAGATTGCTCAGTCCCGCCTCGTCGTCCGCCCGGCAGAACGCCTCGCAGACGTCGGCGAGCGACGCTCCCGGTAGATACGGCCGCGACGGCACCGTGTGGTGTTGAAGCCAATCGGATCCCTCCCCGCCCCCGTACTCGAGCATGGTGACCGCTTCGGGCGCACCGGCTCCGGTGACCATGCGCGTTCGCCGATAGGTTCGTTTTCGAGGCGAACCGAACAACCACGCGAGGGTAGTGGGGTCGATCCTGGAGTCGACCGCCGCCTGGCTCCGGCCGGCGACGACGAGAAAGCTGTTCGAGACATCAGGTCCTATGCCGGCATCGACCATCGTGCGGTGCGCCGCCCGTACGTCACCGAGGACGAAGCTCGTTCGGGCGCCATAGGTGACAACCTGACCGACCATCTGATCGACGAGCTGGCCAGCCGCGAGCGTGTCGTACACGTCGTGGGCCAGAATCGCGCTGGGCAGCTTGTAGTCGGGGAAGGGGTACAACCATCGGGTCGCAGTGAGACCCGAGTCGTCCAGCATAGAACCCAGCTTGCGACGGCTGTACGTCATCGGTCCCGGCTCGGGATACCCCGTGACGCCGATCCAAGGCAGCCCGATGTGATCCTCCGGTGCCCCGGCCAGGTACTCGAGCCCGAGCTGGTTCTCGATCGCCAGCACCAGCACGCCGTCGTCGGCCAGTAGAGAGGCCGCTGCGTCGAGCAGCGGAGCCGGGCCATGGCCTCCTCCTGACTCGGCCGTGCTGTACTCGAGCACCCCCACGACGGTTACCAGGTCGAAGTCTCCGTCGCTCCCCTCGGCTACCGCGTGGAAGTCGCCCGCGACCACGTCGACGTTGACGAGGTCTTCGCACCGCGTTGCAACGGAGCGAGCGCGGGCAACCGCTCCTTCTACCGCGGTGACCGACCCTGCGCGTTCGGCAAGAAAGCGGGTGAGCGCACCCGTTCCGGCACCTATCTCCAACACCCGCTCTGTGCCCGACAGGCGTAGCGGTCGCAGAAGGTTTGACCTCTGCGACGATAGGTGGTAGCGAGTCGGCCAGTCGATGATCGCGGCTTCGAGTTCGTCGGAGCCGTCGGACCGGTCCTCGGCGGCGGCCAAGAGGGAAAGGACCAGTTCCTCGCTCCCGTCGGCGTAGGGAATCGGATCTCCGACGACGCGTATTCGGGATCCGGTCACCGACTCATACTATGGTGCTTGACCGACGCCATGGCAATTCAGTGCACCATCCACGTGACCGCTCGGGGCAACCGGTTCATGTCGGATCTGGCCAACCTCTACGCGGCCGGTCTGACCGATCGGGGGCTCGCCACGCGGGTCGCATTCGACGAGGTGCCGGCTGGCGTAAACGGCACTATCGACGTCGTTCTCGCCCCCCACGAGTTCTTCACCGTTGGTCCGGGGTTCGCACCCGAAGACGAGCGCGAGATCCTCGCACGGTGCGTCGTATTGACGACCGAACAGCCCGGGGCGCCGTGGTTCGACATCGGGCTGCCGTACGCACGCGCTGCCCTCGCCACGCTCGACTTGGCTGAGGCCGGCGTCCGTGCGCTTTCCGAGCACGGCGTACCGGCCACGGTGGCACCGATCGGCTATCACAAGGTCTTGGACGCCTTCGGCGGCGACTGGTCACGCCCTCGGACGATCGACGCCACCTTCCTTGGCGGCGCGACTCCTCGCCGACTCACCGCGCTGGCCGGCCTCGCCGTCGTGCTCCATCACCGTTCGAGCCGCCTTCTGCTGCACGACGCGGGCGCACCGGTCATCGAAGAATCGCCCTGGTTCGTGAGTGGTCAGCGGCGGGCGGCCCTACTGTCCAACAGCAAGGTCCTCGTGAACATCCACCGGAGTGACGAGCCATACTTCGAGTGGTTTCGAGCGATCGACGCGCTGAGCAACGGCGTCGCCCTTGTCACCGAGTGCAGCGTCGGGCACGAGCCCCTTCAGCCCTTCGTCCATTTCGTGTCGGCCGAGGTCAGCCTTCTCGCGGCCCACGTCACTGCGCTCCTCACCGACGAGTCGATTCGCACCGATCTCGCCCGTAGCGGCTACGACTTCGTGCGATCCGAGTGCCGACTCGTCGATCGACTCGACGAGGTCGAGGCGCTTCTCCGAAGCGTCGCGTCACACCACACGACGTACTTTGCCGACGCGCTCCCCGAGCCACTCCCCTTCGCGCCCGGTAGCCACCCGCCCCGGCCCGTGAACTCACAACCCGCAGAACAGCAAGGACTTGGAGCCGGGGTGAAGCGGGTGATACTCGATCTGATCGCGCTGAATCGTCGGCTCGATCGTCTCGAAGCCGAGCGCCGCCTCGGGAGTCCCGACGTAGTGGTCGAGCACGCGACGCCGGGGTGGCACCTGGCCCGGCCAGAAGTCTCGGTGGTCGTGCCGGCCTACCGGTGCGCGCAAACCGTTCTCGACGCGATCCGATCCGCGGTCGAGTCCGAGGATATTGCCGTCGAGGTGATCGTCGTTGAGGACAACTCCGACGACGCCACGCCCGAGACTCTCGCTGCGTTCCTCGACGGTGAGCCGGAAGCTCCAGTGCTGACGCTATTTCGTGCCGCGAACGGTGGTCTCGGCGCGGCCCGCAACCTCGGTATCTCCAGGGCACGGGCCGATCGGTGCTTCCTGCTCGATGCAGATAACGAGGTGCGCCCGTCGGCCCTGCGCAAGCTCAGCGATGCCTTGGACGCCGATCCGGCTGCGGCCTTCGCATACAGCATCATCGAGGTGTTCGGCGACGAGCGTTCGCTCCTGTCGTACCTGCCATGGTCCACGAGTTCCCTGGTTCGTGGTGCGTACATCGATGCGATGTCGATGCTCCGCACCGACGCGTTGCGTTCGCTCGGTGGCTTCGCAGAGTCGACCGATCCGGTGCTCTACGGATGGGAGGACTACGACCTGTGGCTGCGCCTCGCCTCCCAGGGGGGCCATGGAACCTGGGTACCAGAGCCGCTGTGCCGGTATCGCAGGCACCGCTCATCCATGTTGTCTGTTACGAACCTGGACCACAGCGGGCCCAGGATGGCCATTCGGGAGCGGTACCCGGACCTACCGTGGCCGGCGTGACTGACAACTACGACATAGAAGACGCCAAGGCTGCGCTGGCCGTCTTCTATCGTCGTGTCTTCGACCTCGAGCGCTTGTCAGCACTCCGCGAAGCGAAGCTACGCACCCTCGGGGCGGAGGTCGAGCGCCTCCGCGCGTTCGAGGCGGAGGTCGAGCGCCTCCGCGCGTTCGAGGCGGAGGTCGAGCGCCTGCGCGGTTTCGAGGCGGAGGCCATTGCGCTCCGAGCGACCAAGACGTTTCGATGGATGTCCCCGCCTCGCAATGCGTACGCACGAGCGAGGCGCCTTCTTGGCCGGTGACGGCGCCGGGGCCACTCGATCTCAAAGCATCGAAAGCGCGTACGGCCACCGGGCCACCCCAACGCTGCCTGGATTGGTCAGATTCCGCCCAACCGGGCCGTACCAGAGGGTGCCGACCAATTGGCAAAATCGCGTTTACCCACCAGCGGCCGCAAACGCCCAGTCATCCCGTCGGCAACGACATACCTGTCGGCGAACGCAGGGGCCGACGTCCTTCGAATTGCGCCGTTGACGCCAAAACACCGCACCATTGCATTCCCATCCGACGGTCATGTCTGTCATGTCGCCAACCGTCACCGGCCGTCTTCCATCTGTGACCAATCCGTGACCAACGGGCCCCCCTCTGGGCTCATCACAGACCGATGGAGCGTTTCTACCAGGGCTTTCGCGCCGTGAAGCTGGTGGGCGAGGGGGGACTTGAACCCCCACGTCCCTAAGGACACTGGCACCTGAAGCCAGCGCGTCTGCCTATTCCGCCACTCGCCCGAGTGGAGAGCACCAGCGTAGCAACCATGCCTAAGCGATCCCCAGCCCGAGGCCCTACCGGTAACCTCACCCGTAATGGGAATCCGCGGGTTCGAACGCCGTCTTGAGCGCCTCGTAGAAGGCGCCTTCGCCCGGGCCTTCAAGAGTGACCTGCGCCCGGTGGAACTGGGCCGGCGGCTGGTGCGGGAGATGGACGACAACCGCTCGGTAGGAGTGCGCGGCGACACCGTGGTACCGAACTCCTTCTCCGTGGCCGTATCGGTCAGCGACTTCGAACAGTTCGAAGGAGTGCGCGAGAGCCTCGCTCGCGAACTGGCCGAGGCGGCCCGTGAGCACGCCCGGGACGAGGGGTATTCCTTCATGGGTCCGGTGGAGGTGCAGATCGTGGGCGACGACCGGCTACGCACCGGGGCCTTTCAGATCGCGGGCCGGATGGTGGAAGGGGAAGGGGGCGTCGGCGCCGGATCGATTGTGCTCCCCACCGGCGAGCGCTTCTCGCTCACCGAGTCCATCATCACGGTTGGCCGCCATCCCGAATCCAACCTGGTGCTGGCCGATCCGAACGTCAGCCGCAACCATGCCGAGATCCGCCCCCAGGGGGAACGCTACGTGGTGGTCGACCTCGGCTCCACCAACGGCACTCGCGTCAACGGGGTGCGGGTGGCCCAGCACGCGCTGCGCGACGGCGACGAAGTGTCCTTTGGCAACACCAGCATGCGGTTCGAGGCCTCCTGACCCGTGCCCGACCAACTCCTCAACCTCCTCAAACTGTTCCTGCTTCTGCTGCTCTACCTGTTCTTCCTGCGGGTGCTGCGGGCGGTGTGGGCCGAGGTGAACCCCCCCAAGATGGGCAAGGCAACCCCCAAGCCAAAAAGGAAGCGGCGTTCCCGCAAGATCCCGGCCAAGGGCAAGCACGCCGCGCCGGTACTCCGCCTGCTCGCCCCCCCTGAACTGAAAGGCCGCACCTACCCCCTTGCGCAGGAGATCACCCTCGGCCGCGCCGCCGGATGCCAGGTGACCATTGACGACACCTACGCCTCGCAACTCCACGCGCGCGTCTTCCAACGCGAGGGCAAGGTGTACGTGGAGGACCTCGGCTCCACCAACGGCACCTATCTGAATCGCCACAAGGTGACCGGACCCATGGTGGTGCAACGCGGCGACAAACTGCAGATCGGCAACACCGTGCTGGAGCTCAGTTCATGACTCCTCCCGCCCTCCCCATTTTGATCAAGACCGGCGCGGCGAGCGACGTAGGCCTGCGCCGCCAGATCAACCAGGACTACTTCGGGATCTTCCCCGCCCGCCACCTCTATCTGGTGGCCGATGGCATGGGCGGCCATCAGGGCGGCGAGGTGGCCTCACGGCTTGCCGTCGACACCCTCGACCTCGCCTACCAGAACCTCAGCACCGACTCGCTGATTGATGCCATCGCCGTGGCCAACCACCGCATCCGCAACGACGGCAACCTCAACGCCAACCTCCGGGGCATGGGCACCACGCTGGTGGCAGTGGCCCTCCTGCCCGTACCCGTCGCCGACGATGACGGGGAACCGTCTGACGCGTCGCAGTCTCTCGTGATTACCAATGTCGGCGACAGCCGTTGCTACGCGTTTCGCCACGATGCCCTGGTGCAACTAACCGAGGACCACAGCGTTGTCGCCGATCTCGTGCGAGAGGGCCAGATCACCCCTGAAGAGGCCGAGGTGCACCCGCAGCGCAACATCGTCACGCGCGTGCTCGGCATTTACGAGACGGTAGAAGCCTACGTGTGTGTGGAAGTACCCGTCCCGGGCGATCGTTATCTGTTGTGCTCCGACGGCCTGTTCAACGAGGTCAGCCACGACCAGATCACCGCCGTGTTGCGCCGCCTGGCCGACCCCCAGGAAGCCGCCGAGGAACTCATACGGATGGCCAACGCCGGCGGCGGACGCGACAACATCACCGTCGTACTCCTCGATGTGCTCGACGCCGAGGAAATCCCTGAGACTATTCCCCCCGTCGCGGGCGCCATCGTCCCCGACAAGGCACCCACGCCTCGCCAGCAGCGCCGGGCCAACCGCCGCGCCGCCCGGTCGCTTCGTAGCCGGTTCACGTGGCGGACCGCCCTCTTCCTCCTGCTGCTCATCGCCGTGGTGGGCGGCGCGATAGCCACGATTCAGTGGTACGGAACCAGCACCTACTTCGTTGGGTTTCAGGACGACAACGTAGTGATCTACCAAGGTCGGCCGGGCGGTCTCTTGTGGATCGATCCCACCCTCGTGGAGCGCACCACCATCAACCGCCGCAGCGTTCCGCCGACTTACCTCGAATCGCTCACCGCCGGCAACGAACAGTCGTCGCTCGATGCCGCCCGGCAGGTAGTGGCCAACATCAAGCGCGACCGCATCCCCGCGCGCCGGGCCACTACCCCAACCACCAATACCCCAACCACCACCACCCCAACCACCACGCCCCCCGCCACCGCGAACTGATGCTGCGAGCCGTCCGCCGGAACACCGAACTCGGCCTCATCCTGGTGGGCACAATGGTCACCGTCGGGGCCTACCTCCTGGCCTCGCTGGCCCGCGACGCCACCATCCCGGCCAACATCGGGGCGTTCCTGGGCATCGTGCTCGGCCTCCAATTGGTGGCCCATCTCGCTGTGCGCCGGCTGGCCCCCGAAGCCGACGGAACCCTCGTCCCCATCGCCGGTCTCCTCAACGGCCTCGGCTACGTGTTCATCGTTCGCCTCGACGAAGCTCGCGTGGAACCCAAGGGCCTCGCGGCCCTGCAATCGGTGTGGGTCATGGTGGGCATCGCCGCGTTCATTGCGACCCTGGTCATCGTGCGGCGAGTGCGCGACCTCGAGGCCTATCGCTGGACCATTGGCCTGCTCGGGGTAGGGCTCTTGATGCTTCCCCTCCTACCGGGAATCGGGCGGGAATACTTCGGAGCCCGCATCTGGGTGAGCATCGGCCCGGTCAACTTTCAACCCGGCGAGTTCGCCAAAATCCTTCTCGCCATCTTCTTCGCTTCCTACCTGGTGGAGAAACGCGAGTTGCTGGCCGTCAGCAGCCGCCACCTCGGACCTATCCCCCTCCCCGATCTCAAGCACCTCGGGCCTGTCCTCCTGGCCTGGGGAGCATCGCTCATCGTGATGATTTCCCAAAAAGACCTTGGCAGTTCCCTCCTGTTCTTTGCCCTGTTTGTGAGCCTGCTCTGGGTGGCCACCGAGCGCGCCACCTACCTCGTGGTGGGGGTGGCGCTCTTTGCGATCGGCGCTTTCTTCGCCCACAGCCAATTCGTGCACGTACAAGACCGGGTGGCCGTCTGGCTCGACCCCTGGGAGGACCCGAAGGGAGCCGGGTTCCAAATCGTGGAGTCGCAGTTTGCGTTCTCCTCCGGGGGAATCACCGGTAGCGGACTCAACCTGGGAAGCCCAGGCCGCATCCCGCTGGCCGAAACCGACTTCATTTTTGCCGCCATCGGCGAAGAACTCGGGCTCGTGGGAGCCACCGGCATCCTGGCGGCGTTTCTACTGATCATCGGAGCAGGATTCCGCATCGCGTTGCGCACCGAGGTGCCCTTCGAACGATTACTGGCTACCGGACTCACCGTGCTCATCGGCGTGCAGTCCTTCATCATTATCGGCGGGGTGATCCGCGTCTTGCCGCTCACCGGTGTGACCTTGCCGTTCGTGTCCTACGGCGGCTCCTCGCTGGTGGCCAACTATGTGCTCCTCGCCCTCCTCATGCGGATCTCCGATGACACCGCCCAGCGGGAGATCGCCCAGCGGGAGACGGCCCCATGACCCGGCAGATACGCCTCCTCGGCCTCGGGCTGATCGTCTGTTACCTCCTGCTGTTCGCCCAACTCAACCGCCTCACCATCTTCGAGGCCAACAGCCTCAACAACAACCCGATCAATACCCGGGCGATCCTGCGCGACTTCAGTCGGCCCCGCGGCACGGTCACCACTGCTGACGGGGTGATAGTGGCGCGTTCGGTCCCGTCAGCGGATCGCTATCGGTTCCAACGCGAATACCCCGAAGGCGATCTGTTTGCCCAAGTTTCGGGCTACTACAGCTTTACGCTGGGCAGTTCCGGCGTGGAGCGCACGTACAACGATGAACTGGCCGGCCGCACCGCTGGTCTGTCCTTTCGGAGCCCGTCGGATCTCTTCGTGACCAAAGAGCGAGTGGGCAACCTCACCCTCAGCCTCGAAGCCAACCTCCAGCGCATTGCCCGTGACCAACTCGGTGGTCGGGAAGGCTCGGTGGTGGCGCTGGACCCGCGTAGCGGGGAGATCCTCGTCCTCGTCTCCACCCCCACCTACGACCCCAACCTCTTGGCCAACCACGACACCGCCGCCGCCGCCGAAGCGCAGATCCTGCTGGATGCCGATCCCGAAAAGCCCCGACTGGCCCGCACTTACCAGGACCGCTACTTCCCCGGGTCCACCTTCAAAGTGGTGACCGCCACCGCCGGGCTCGACAGCGGCAAGGTCACCACCGAAGCGCCCTCCTACCCGGTGACCCGCCAATACACCCCGCCGGGGACATCACGCCCCCTACAAAACTTCGGCGGTTCCGCCTGCGGGGGGACGCTGTTCCCGATCCTGCGGGTGTCGTGCAACACCGCCTTCGCCCAGATGGGCGTAGACAACGGTCCCGAAACCATGATCGGCACCGCACAGGCCTTTGGATTCAACCGGGCTGTCCCGATCGACCTCACCGCCCCCGCCCGCTCGAACTTTCCGACCGACTTCATCCGAAACCTACCGGCCCTCGCGCAGGCCTCCATCGGTCAAAACGACGTGTCCGCCACCCCCCTGCAGATGGCCATGGTGGCGGGTGCCATCGCCAATAGCGATGGCGACGTGATGGTGCCCCACGTTCTACGCGACGTGCGAGACACCGATGGAAACATCGTGGACACCTATAAGCCCAAGGTCTGGACTCGAGCCATGCAACCCGGCACCGCCCAAATCATGCGAGAGGCCATGATCGGAGTGGTGGAGAACGGCACCGCCACTCGACTGGCGGTGCCGGGCTTTGTGGTGGGCGGCAAAACCGGCACCGCCCAACTTGGGACAACCCCGCCCCGCTCCCACGCCTGGATCATCGGCTGGGGGGGCCGCCCCAACGAAAAACCGAGCATCGCCATCGCGGTTATTGTGGAAGGCCAACCGGGCGCCAGCGAACAGACCGGCGGGCAGGTAGCCGCCCCCATCGCGCAAGCCATCATCGCGGCCTATCTCAGCGCCTAGTGTGAGGGAACCATGTCTGACTCCAGCTCCACCATTTTTAACGGGCGCTACGAACTGCACCGACGGCTCGGTCGCGGTGGCATGGCCGAGGTCTACCTAGCCGCCGACCAACTCCTCGATCGCCCGATCGCGGTGAAGGTGCTGTTCCCCGAGTTCGCCACCGACCCCGCCTTCGTGGAGCGGTTTCGACGCGAGGCCACCGCCGCCGCCAACCTGAGCCACCCCAACATCGTGGGGGTGTACGACTGGGGCGAAGCCGACGGCACCTACTTCATCGTGATGGAGTACGTGGAAGGCCGCAGCCTGTCGGAAATCCTGAGTGCTGAAGGTCCCCTGCACCCTGATCGCGTCGCCGATGTGGGCGCTGATGTGGCCGCCGCGCTGGGCTTTGCCCACCGCAATGGCGTCATCCACCGCGACGTGAAGCCCGGCAACGTGCTGCTCACCCAGTCCGGCCAGGTGAAGGTGGCCGATTTCGGTATCGCCCGCGCCATCACCAGCGCCACCGACGACAACCTCACCCAGGTGGGCACGGTGATGGGAACAGCCACCTACTTCTCTCCGGAACAGGCTCGCGGCGAGCCCGCCGACCCTCGTTCGGATATCTATTCACTCGGCTGCGTGCTCTACGAGTTGGCCCTCGGTCGCCCACCCTTCGCCGGCGACTCCCCCGTGGCCATCGCCTACAAACAGGTGCACGAATCGCCGGTGCCCTTGCGCCAAATCAACCCCAACATTCCCGAAGCCCTGCAGGCCATCATCCTCAAGTGCCTCGCCAAAAACCCGGCCAACCGGTATCCCTCCGCCGAAGACCTGCGGGCCGACCTCCGCCGGTTCCGCGAAGGCCAGCGGATTCTGGCCGAACCGGTCATGGCCACCACGGCGGTGCCGCTCATCAACGACGCCCTACCGCCGGAAAGCGAAGAAGAGGACGACGATCCGAGCACCTCGCCCCTGTTCATCGCCGGCATCGTTGGTCTGCTGATCTTGCTGGCCGGAATGTTGTTCCTCCTGGCTCGCGTGCTGGGCGTAGGCCAGAGCGATGGCAACAAGGTTGCGCAGGTGGAGGTGCCCAACGTCATCGACGAGACACTCGACCGGGCCCAGTCGATTCTGGAAGCCCAGAACCTGAAGGTTTCCATCGTCCAAGAGGTGAACGACAACAAAGCGGCCGGGATCGTCTTCGGACAAAACCCCGAATTTGGAAAGAAGGTGGACGAAGGCACCACGGTGGAACTCAAGGTGAGTTCAGGAGCCGAGGCCACCGCCGTGCCCAACGTCACCGGTTCACAGATCGACCAGGCACGCTTGTTGCTCACTGCCCGCGGCTTTACCAACATTCGTGAAGCGCCCACCGTCGATGAGACGGCCCCCTTGCGCGAGGTAGTGGACCAAGACCCCAAGCCCAATTCCCAGGTGACCGCCGACACCGAAATCGTCCTGTTCGTGTCTTCCGGGCCCGCCGCGCGGCCGGTCCCTGACGTGGTGGGGCGTACGCTGGCCGAAGCCTCCAACCTCCTCGGCCAAGCAGGGTTCACCGTCAGCCAGCAGAGCGCGGCATCGGCGACCGTGGCTAAGGGATTGGTGATCAGCACCAGTCCGGCCGCCGGCGTTTCCGCCGCCAAGGGGGCCGCGGTGACCGTGGTGGTGTCCACCGGCCCCGACGATGTGGAAGTGCCCTCCTTGGTGGGTCTCATGCAGGCCAATGCCACCAACGCCCTCACCACCCGAGGCTTCAAGGTGATCGTGGTCAATCAGGATACGACGGTCAGCAGCGACGTGGGCCGGGTCCTTAGTCAGACCCCCGACCCCTTCACCAGCGCGCCCCGCGGCTCGGACGTCACCATCTCCGTTGGTGTCCTCACGCCGGTCAACTAGGCGCACCCGCCGGGGAAAGGTCAGCCCGGCGCGCCGGCTACTTGCCGCAGAAAGTTCCCCACGAGGTCGTGCCCGGCATCGGTGAGGATCGACTCCGGGTGGAACTGCACGCCCTCGGCGCCCAGTTCCTTGTGGCGCAAGCCCATCACGATGCCGTCATCGGTCTCGGCGGTGATCTCCAGGCAGGAAGGTACCGAGGCCCGGTCCACCACCAGCGAGTGGTAGCGGGTGGCCACCAGCGGGTTGGGAAGGCCCGCAAACACTCCGGTTCCCTGGTGATGCACGAGGGATGTCTTGCCGTGCATGATCTCCGGTGCCCGCACCACGGTCGCTCCGTAGACCTGGCCAAGACACTGATGACCCAGGCAGACCCCCAGCACCGGAATCAACCCAGCGAAACGCTGGATGACCTCATTGGACACACCGGCGTCGTCGGGCGTACCCGGCCCGGGTGAAACCAATACTGCATCAGGCGCCATAGCCAGCATCTCAGCAATGGTGTGCTCGTCGTTACGCACGACAAGGGGATCGGCCCCCAGTTCGCCGAGGTACTGCACCAGGTTGTACACAAAACTGTCGTAGTTATCGATGACGAGCACTCGGGTAGCCACGAGGGCTGACGGTAGTGGCCCGGCCCCCGGCCGCCCAAGAGATTCCCGCTCAGCCATGGTCGGCTACCTCGATGGCTACCGTCAGCGCGGCCTCGAGCAATTCCCGACGAGCGGCCGCCGCGTAGAGCTCCAGGGAAATGTCCTCCCCCTCGGCGGCCGTGGCCCGGATCACCAGCCGATCGCCCTTGTCGGTCACTGCGACCGATCGCACCCGGGCGGCGTGGTTGCGGTCGAGGCCAATCGCCACCCGCAAGAGCCCGGCCAACACTTGTACCTCACGCTGTTGGGCCGCCGAGAGGCCCCCGAACTCGGGGTGCTTGGCCTTCGGTTCGGACTTGCGGTGGTACCGGGCCACCAACGCGATGCGCTCCACCTCATTGTCGTTGAATCCGGCCAGACGATCCGTGCTGCGAATCACGTAGTACCCGTGCTTGTGATGTTGGGCGTGGGAGAGAAACATCCCGACGTTGCAGAGCAACGCGGCCGCTTCGAGGATCTCGCGGGCGTCGTCTCCCAGCGCGTGCCGATGCACCGTGGCATCGAACAGTTGCAGAGCGAGGCCCGCTACCTGCAGCGAATGCGGCAGATCCTCGTCCATCACTTCGGCCAGGTTGAGCACACTCTGCCGACGAAGGTCGGACAGGTGATGGAGCGATCCACCATGACGCCGCCGCCACGTGTCCAGCAGCACCCCCTCCCGCAGGGCATAGTCCGACACCACCACTTCGGTTATGTCGAGTTCGTGCACAACCTGCTCCAGGATCAGGGCTCCGGCCAGCACGATGTCGGCCCGGCTGGCATCGAGCCCGGACAGTTCGGCTCGTGCCGCCGACGTGGGGGAATGAACCAGCTCCTGCACCAACTCGTCCAACTGCAAACGGCTGAGGGTGAGGTTGCTCACCGAACGCGCCCGACTCCCCGTCGCCCGCCACACCGCCATCTCCGCCAGGGCGATGATGGTGCCCGAGGAGCCCACGGTTACTTCCACTCCGAGCCGACGGATCTCCCGGGCGAAGGGCGCCACCGTGGAGCGCACATGGCGACGACAGGCCTCCAGGGCTGCCGGGGTGGCCCGATCGTTGGCGAAAAAGAGGCGGGTCAGACGAATGGCCCCAAGTTTCAGCGACCGCGAGGCCAGCACCTCGCCCCGCAACCCCACCAGCAACTCGGTACTGCCACCGCCGATGTCACACAGCAGCAGCCGACTGTCGTAGACCGGCACCGCCTGCAGGACCCCGAGGTGGATGAGTCGGGCCTCCTCCACTCCCGAAATCACGTGCACATGCACACGGGCTTGGGCCCAGGCTCGTTCGATGAGCACGTCGCGGTTCTCGGCCTCTCGAATCGCCGAGGTGGCCACGGCGGTGATCGGCGCGTCGTGAACCTCGGCCACTTGACGGAAGCGATCGAGCGCCGCCACCACCCGGTCGATGGCCTCGTCCGAAAGGGTGCGCATGTCGCCCCCGCTGGAGCCGAGGCGCACCATTTCCTTCTCCCGCTCCAAAATCTCGAAGCGGGGACCACCATCGCCCGATGACATTCGGGCCACCACCCCATGCAGTGAGTTCGTCCCGATGTCCACGGCGGCGAGGGTTTCGGGCGCGGGGGACAGATCGGGAATCACGAATGCAGTCTGGCCCCCGAGCCGGGTAATGTGACGCTTCATGCCCGATGTTCCTGTTCAGCCGCCGCCCAAACGCAACGTCAAGGGCGGTCGCGTCACCCCCAAGGGCGGCCCGTCCTCGGCGGCGCGACCCACCGCCTCCACGCGCTACACCCCGCCGGTGGCCAAGGAATACAAGATCAGTCGGCCGTGGGTGCCGGTGCTGATGTTCGGGTTGCTGGGCTTGGGCCTCGTGGTGATCTTCCTGAACTACCTCGGCGTCCTGCCCGCGTTGTGGTGGACAAACTCCGTCACCACCAAGACCAACAACTGGTGGCTCCTCATCGGGTTGGGATCCATCATGGGCGGCATCATGACCGCCACCAAGTACCACTGACGCTGGCCCTAGCAAGTTACAAGCGTGTGACACTCCACAGGGTTATCCACAGGCTGTGGATGGCTTAGAGGTCGTCGACCGGGGTCACGAGATCCATGTCTTCCAAGCAATGACGGGGGGGCTCGGGCATTTGATCGTTGGCGGTGGTCATCCGCACCTCGGTGCCGCAGATACTGCACCGAAACATGATCTTGACTTTGCGCAACTCGCCCGCGGGGGGAGGTTCGGGAATCGGTTGGGCCAATCCCCCGAGCATGCCGAAGCCGATCGTGAAGATGATCCACACCGCGGCGG
Organism: Actinomycetota bacterium; assembly: GCA_009886035.1. Lineage (GTDB taxonomy): Bacteria > Actinomycetota > Acidimicrobiia > Acidimicrobiales > VFJN01 > VFJN01. The sequence goes on along the minus strand of VFJN01000061.1, from coordinate 11,825 downwards.
CCGCCACCACCAAGGCCACAGGGGAAGCCCCCGTGAGCCACCAAGCCCCCACCACAAAGACCACCAGCATGGCCGCCGAGGGACGAGAGAGAGAAGGCCGCTTCACGCCCGGCAGGCTATCGGGGGCCTGGCGTGGCGTCGCCCTCCGGCGTCGGTCGCGGGCTTGGGCAAGGCGGCTAGCGAGAGATCAGCCGAGGCGTTCGATGATGGTGGCATTGGCTAGGCCGCCACCTTCACACATCGTCTGGAGACCAAAGCGGCCACCGGTGCGCTCCAGTTCGTTGAGGAGCGTGGCCATCAACTTCGCCCCGGAGCCGCCGAGCGGATGCCCGAGCGCAATGGCGCCGCCGTTCACGTTGGTCTTGCCCAGATCGGTGTGGAGTTCCTTCTGCCAGGCCAACACCACCGAGGCAAAGGCCTCGTTCACCTCGAAGAGGTCGATGTCGTCGACGGTCATGCCCGCTTTGGCCAGCGCCTTCTGCGTGGAGGGGATCGGCCCCGTGAGCATCGTCACGGGATCCACCCCCGCCAGCGCGAACGTATGGAAGCGAGCCCGTGGGGTGAGACCGAGTTCCTTGGCCTTCTCCTCGCTCATGATGAGCAACGCTGAAGCGCCGTCGGAGATCTGCGACGAGTTGCCGGCGGTGACCTTGCCGTCGGGCTTGAAGGCCGGCTTCAGGTTGGCCAAGGTCTCCGGGGTGGTGCCGGGTCGAATGCCCTCGTCCTGGGTCACCAGTTCGGCGCTCTCCACGACGTTACCGGTCTCCTTGTCGAGCCGCTTCTCCGTGACGCCAACGATCTCATTGTCGAATCGGCCCTCGCCGGTGGCCTGCTCGGCCCGCCGCTGGGACTCGGCGCCAAAGGCATCGAGATCCTCGCGGGAAAGGTTCCACTGGTCGGCAATCATCTCAGCCGAAATACCCTGCGGCACAAGGCCCGGCTCGGTGAAGCGAGCCATCATGCGCGGACCGAAGGGGAAGGACCCTGGGGTGACCGACGCTCCCATCGGGGTGCTGGTCATGACCTCCACACCCGCCGCGATGGCGATGTCGTAGGCCCCGGCAATCACGCCCTGGGCGGCGAAGTGGGCGGCCTGCTGTGACGATCCGCACTGGCGGTCGACCGAGGTGGCCGGGACCGACTCCGGGAAACCGGCGGCGAGCACGGCGTTGCGGCCGATGTTGAGGCTCTGGCTACCCACCTGCATCACACAACCCATGATCACGTCGTCGATGAGTGCCGGATCGAGTTGGTTGCGCTCCACTAGTTGCCGGAGCACCTCACCGGCCAGATCAGCGGGGTGCCAACCCGACAACTTCCCGTTTCGCCTTCCGCCTGCGGTGCGGACGGCGTCTACGATGACAGCGGTAGCCATGAAAGTTGCTCCTCAGGGGCTCACTTGACCGGAGGGTCAAGTGTGGCCGCGGCGGTGGGGTTTCGCAACCTGGGGCCACCCGGCCATGATGGGCTATCCAATCGTTGCCGAAGGAGAACCGAAGCCCCGATGATTACCAAAGCCGAGATTGATCAGGCCGTCGAAGGCGACACCATCGCCCGTCGATTCCTTGCCACCGTGCAAGCCCACCCCGAGCAGGTGGCCCTGCGGGCCAAGCAGGCCGATGGCACCTACGCCGAGTGGACGTATCACGACTACGCCGCCCAGGTGGCGGCCGCCGCCAGCCATCTGCGGTCGCTCGGGGTAGTCCCGGGCTCTCGTGTGGTGCTCATGATGCGGAACTGCCCCGACTTCCACTTCATCGACCTCGCCGTGGTATTCCTCGGAGCCACGGCGATTTCGATCTACAACTCGTCGTCGCCCGAACAGATCGCGTACCTCACTGGCCACTGCACGGCGAGCATCGCCGTGGTGGAAGACGACGGATTCGCGCAGCGTTTCGACCAGGTTCGGGACCAACTCCCGCTCCTCACCGCCATCATCAACCTGGCCAGTGAGGGAACCACCGAGGCGCTCTACCATTCCGGCTCGCTGGATCTTTTGGCCGAGGTCGGCAACAGCACCCCCGCCACCGTGGCCACGATCATCTACACCTCGGGCACCACCGGGCCGCCCAAGGGTGTGATCCTCAATCATCACAACGTGGTGTGGACCGGGGAGGGATACCTACGGATGCTGGATGTGGAGCCGGTGGGTTTCCGGGCGGTGTCCTATCTCCCGATGGCCCACATCGCCGAGCGGATGAGCACCCATTACCTCGCCCTCATGGGTGGCTACGAAGTCACCACCTGCCCTGACCCGGGCCAGATCGCCAGCTACGCCCGCGATGTGCACCCCCAGATCTTCTTCGGTGTCCCGCGGGTCTGGGAAAAATTCCACGCCGGGGTACAGGCCGCCCTGGCGGCGGACCCGGCCAAAAAACAGGGCGTCGATGACGCCATCGCGGCCGCCACCCCCATCAGCGAGCGCCGCACCCTCGGCACCGCATCGGCCGAAGACGATGCCACCTGGAAGGCGCTTGACGAAGCCGTGTTTGGCAGCCTGCGAGCCATGTTGGGCCTCGATGCCGTGCTCTACGGCATCAGCGGCGCCGCCCCGATTCCTGCCGAACTCATCAGTTGGTTCCGGGCCATCGGGGTTCCCTTGTCGGAGATCTACGGCATGAGCGAATCGAGTGGTCCCATGACGTGGGAACCCACCCGGGTGAAGGCAGGCACCGTGGGGGTGGCCTTTCCGGGCACCGAGGTGTTTCTGGCGGAGGACGGTGAGGTGTGCACCCGGGGGTCCAACGTGTTCCAGGGATACCTCAACGATCCCGAAAAGACCGCCGAGTCCCTCGATGCCGATGGCACGCTGCACTCCGGCGACATCGGTGTGTTCGACGACGAGGGCTATCTGCGCATCGTGGACCGCAAGAAAGAACTCATCATCACCGCCGGCGGGAAGAACATCAGCCCCGCTAATCTCGAAGCGGCTCTCAAGACCATCCCGCTGGTATCCCAAGCGTGCGCCATCGGCGACAACCGCCCGTTCGTGTCGGCTCTGGTGGTGCTCGATGCCGAAGTGGCTCCGGTGTGGGCCAAGGAGCACGGTATCGACGTCGCCACCCTGGCCGAGTTGGCCCAGCACCCGGCGGTGATCGCTGAGATCGATGCCGGTCTGGAAACCGCCATGGCCCGGTTCAACAATGCCGAGCGGGTGAAGAAGGTATCGATCCTCTCCAGCGAATGGATGGCCGACTCCGACGAACTCACCCCCACCTCGAAGCTCAAGCGCCGAGGCGTCCACGCCAAATACGCCGCCGAGATCGCCGCCCTCTACGCCTAACGGGCCCTTCGGGACGAACCCTCTTCGCCTCGCCGGTGCCGCCTACCCCTCCTGGTGCGGTACCCCGAGGGCGGCGGCGAGACCCACCTGGGCTTGACGGGCCAGCGGCAGATCGGCCCCCAGGGTGGCGGCCAGTTCGAGCGCCAGGGCGAGGTCCTTCTCGCCCAGATCCCGGGTGTGGACCATGGCGTCGTACCAATCCTCACCCGGCCCTATCGGAGCCGTGGAGGCCCGCAGCATCACCGCCCCGGGACCCCCGGTGACCGAATCGCTGTGGCGCACCACCCGGGCCAGTTTGCGCAGGTCCAGTCCCGCCGCCTCCGCCAACCTTTGCGCTTCCCCGACCCCGGTGAAGGCGATGAAGTGGGCCAGATTCCGGGCCAACTTGGTGCGAGTGCCGGCGCCCGCCGGCCCCATGTGCACCACCAGTGACGCCCAATGGGCGAACACGTCCTTTACGCGCTCGTAGGCCTCTCGCTCACCCCCCACCATCGCCGCCAGGGTGCCCTCGTGGGCTCCGATGAACCCGCCGCTCACGGGCACGTCGAGAAGATCCACTCCCCCCTGGGCCGCCGTGTGAGCCAACTCCTCGGCGGTGACCGGACCAATGGTGGAGTGCACGGCGATCACGAGACCCGGCCGGGCCGTCGTGAGCAGTTCCTCCACTACCGAACGCACCTGGGCATCATTGAGCACCATCACCGAAATCACATCGCATACGCCGCCCATTTCGGCCACGCTGCCCGCCAGGGTGGCCCCCTGGTCCACCACCGCCGTGGCCGCTTCGGGACGGATGTCGAACACCACCAACCCGCCCGGCCAATCAACCAAACGCCCGGCCATGGGGCCACCGATCTGCCCGAGCCCTATGAATCCCACGGCCCCGGGGACCTCGGCGGTCATGAGCGCACGATCTGTCCGCCGTCAACGTTGAAGATCTGCCCGGTGACCCACGACGACTCGTCCGACAGTAGGAACAGGCACATGCCCACGAGGTCCTCGGGGGTGCCGCGTCGCTTCAAACTGAGACCCTTCACGATGTCGTCGATCAGTTCGGCCGGCACGATGCTGCGCGTGGCATCGGTGTCGATGGGACCCGGGGCAATGGCATTCACCCGGATGTTATGCCCACCGAGTTCGGCCGCCAGTTGTTGCGTGAGGCCGTTGATCCCCACCTTGGCCAGGCCGTAGAACCCCGAGTACATCCAGGCAGCGGTGGACGACTGATTCACAATGGCTCCACCCCCGCGCTTACGTATCGCCTTCCAACAGGCCCGGGTAACCACGAGCGCGCCGTCCATGTTCACGCTCATGAACCGGCGGTAATAGTCCCAGTCGATGGCGAGGAGCGACTCGATCTGCATGCCCCCGTAGATGGCGGCGTTGTTCACGAGAAGGTCGATGCCCCCAAAATGATCGATGGTGGCGGCGGCCAGGGCGGCGGCTGAATCCACGTCGCTCACATCGGTGGACACGAACAGCGCCGCGTCACCGAGGTCGGCGGCCACCGCTTGGCCCCGGTCCCCATCCGTGTCGGCGATCACTACCCCCGCCCCCTCCGCCACCAAGGCTCGGGCATAGGCCTCGCCAATCCCCCCGGCCGAGCCGGTGACAATGGCGATCTTTTCCTCAAACCGATGGTGCATGGGCACATCCTCTCTTGTTCAGGCCGGGGGCCACAGGGGGGCGGGGGACTGACCAATGTCGTAATGGCCGGGGAGACCGCCCCCCAGACTGCGATGCATCCGAGCGGTCATGCCCTCTGACAACGTGCCATCCCGCATCATCTCAAGAAAGAGGGCGGCCGCGTTGCCGTAGTCGAACCAGTCGCGTTGGAACCGCCACTGGAAATTGCCGCCGTAGCCAAACCACGACCCCCCGATCCCCGCTACCTCATAGGGACTGCCATCGGCCCGGGTGGCGGTGGCAACCTGCTTCCAGAACCCCACCACCTGGCCCTTTTTTTCGTCGATCAGCATTTCTTGATAGGGGTACTCCCACCCGTCGAGGCCACCCATCTCCAGGCCCAGGGCCACCGCGCCAATCTCCGCGCGCCCGACGGCCATGAACTCGTTTTCGGCACCGTAGTTCCAGCCGTAAGTGGCATCTTCGGCAAACAAGAGTGCCATCGGAGACCAGTCGCCGGCCGCCTCGGCGTCCTTGTTGGCCTGCAGCCAACGCTGCACCATCTCTTCCATTTCATCCCGGGGATAGGCGGGCATCAGGGTTCCTCCACGATTCTCAGGGCATGAGTAGGGCAGTACTTCACGGCCGCCTCGATGGCTCGTCGATCCCCGCCGGGCCTCTCATCGAGCACGGTAAGTTCGCCGGCCTTGGACACCACGAACACGTTGGGGGCCTCACCTTCACACACCCCATGGCCTTGGCAGAGGTCCCGATCCACCACGATCCGCGCCCTCACCTCCGCCACCGCCACAGCCTCGCCGGGAGCGGGCACGGCGGCGCCATGGACCGTTTCATCGCGGGGACATCCGGGCCCCGCAGGGTTGGGCGAGTTGCACCACCATCTTGGAATGGTCATTGCGGTAGGTGTCGGGTGGCTGCGTAAGAGCAACCTCGTACCGCGAGAGCAGCACCGAGAAGATGGCCTTGAGTTGCATCATGGCGAACGCGGCGCCCACGCAGCGGTGGCGACCCGCCCCAAAGGGGATCCAACTCCAGGGATTGCCCACGTCATCCTCGCGCCCGTTGAGATAGCGCGACGGTTCGAACGCCTCCGGGTTCGCAAAGGCCTGCGGATCGCGGTTCGACACCGACGGGGAGGTGGCCACCATCGTGCCGATGGGGATCACAAAGCCCCCGACCACCACTGGGGTCTTGGCCACCCGCAACAGCATGATGAGTGGCGGATGCAGCCGCAGAGCCTCCTTGATGGCCGCCTCCAACTTGGGCATCTCCCGCAACGCCTGGTAGCTGATCTCGGGGTCTTCCGCCGCTAGCCCATCGAGTTCCGCCACTACCTCGGCGAGGTACTCGGGCCGCCGCAGCAACTCGATCAGTGTCCACGCTGCGGTCCCGGAGGTGGTGTGATGCCCGGCGAACATCATCGAGATGAACATCCCCGTGATGATGTGAGAACTGAAGTGGTCGGAGCCGTCCTCGTCTTTGATGGACATGAGCACGTCGAGGAGGTCGCGATCTTCCTTGGCGGGGGCGGGGGCCGATGCCCGCGTGTCCATGATGGCCTCCACCAGGGCCACCAACCCTTCCCGAGCCGCGTCGCGGGCACGAAAGCTCGGGATGTCGGCGTAGGGATCCACGTAGGCAAGGGCATCGGTGCCCTGTTCGAGGTCGTGGTAGAGCGTGGCGAACGAACCGTCGAGTTGGTCGCGGAAACGGCGACCGATGAGGCAAGCCGACGACGTATAGATCGTGAGTTCCGCGAACCAGTCGAGCAGATCGATGGCGCCCCCATCGGGGGTGCGGTCCAACATGAAATCCACCTCCGCCGCGATCGTGGCGGCATGACCCCGCATGAACTTGTCGCGTAGGGCCTGGTTGTGGAGCGCCTTGCGTCGTTCGTCAGGGGAGGCATCGAACACCACCCCTTCACCGAAGATCGGCGTCATGAACGGGTAGGCCTCGGCCTGGTCCAGGTCCTCCTCGGGGGCACGGAAAAAGATCTCATTGGCCTCAGGACCGGTGAGCAGCACCACATCCCGATGAGCCAAACGGAACGTGCCTACGTCGCCGCACTCGGAGCGGGTGCGCTTCATCAACCCAATGGGGTCGACGCGCAACTCCTCGAGATGGCCGGTGCCGGTGGCTTCGCCCTCCCCACTCACGCGGGGCAGATCGGCGGTGGGGGGCGGGCTCACCGTCATGCCGGGCCGACCACGGGGGCTTCGGGCTCCACCTCGATGAGGGTGAGGTGGGTGCCCCGAGGCGTCGACACCGCCGCCATCACGGCGCGGGCCACGTCCATCGGCCGCAGATAGCCGTGGTGGCGCATGATGCCCCAGCGTTCCCAATCAGCCATGACCTCATCGATTCTCTCCGTCGGCCAGTTGGCCCCTTGCTCGGTGGAGGCCGGCCCTGGTCGCACGATGCTCACCCGCACTCCGGTGCCCTCGGTCTCCATCTGCAGGGCGCGAGCCAGGCCTTCGAGCCCGGTCTTGGATGCCACGTAGGCCGCCATGTAGGTGCGCGGCACCCGCACCACGTCGGAGGTGACAAACACGATGTCGCCGCGTTGACGCTCCACCATGGCCGGTCCCAAACGCCGCACCAGCCGATGAGCCCCCACCAGGTTCACCTGTACCTGTCGGGCGAAGTCGTCGGGGTCAACTCCGAGCGCCGAGGCGGGGAGGACGTCACCGGCGTTGGACACCACCACCTCGATGGGCCCGAGCCGGTCCTGGGCCTGCGCCGCGAAGTGGTCGATGGAGTCGTTGTTGGTGAGGTCGAGCGCCAGGGCGACAGCCTCGCCCCCGGCGGCCACGATGGTGGCCACCGTTGCCTCTAAGCGGTCGAGGCGACGGGCGCCCAGCACCACCGGGTGACCGGCCTCCGCTAAGGCCAGCGCGGTGGCCTCTCCGATGCCCGCCGACGATCCGGTGACGACCGCGGCCCGACGATCCGGATGCGGGGGGAAGCGCGGCATCAGCGGGGCACCACGGTGGTGGGCAGGGCGGCAAACCCGCGCACGTTGACGCTGTGAACCCGACGGATGCCGGTGGGGTCGATGTCGTAGTGGGCCACCTGGGCCACCAGTTCTTCCAAACACACCCGGGCCTCGAGACGGGCCAGGGCGGCGCCGAGGCAAAAGTGCCGCCCAAACCCGAAACTGGCGATCTGTTGCAGTTCGCGCTCCGGGCGATCGAGGTCGTAGCGGTCGGCCTGCGCAAAGACCCGCTCGTCGCGGTTGGCTGATCCGACGACCAGCAGCACGCGGTCACCGGCAGGAATAGTGGTGTTGTGCAGGGTCACATCCTCGATGGCGGTCCGGGCCAGCATCTGCGTCGACGTGTCGTACCGCAGTGTCTCTTCGATCCAGGTTGGCACCCGCGCCGGATCCCGGAAGGGTTTAGCCCGCTGATCGGGGTTTTTCCACGCCCAGTACCAGGCGTTGCCGAGCAGTTTGGTGGTGGTCTCGTTCCCGGCCACCACCATGAGAAACAGGAAGCCCATGATCTCATCGTCGGTCAGGTGGTCGCCGTCTACCTCGGCGGCGAGGAGGGCCGAGGTGAGGTCGGTGGTGGGCGCCATCCGCCGCTGCCTGAGCATGTCGGCGTAGTAGGCCACCAGGGCGAAAGCAGCATCCACCCCGGCGGGGGGCACGTCGTCCATGCCTTCCTCCCGGTGCACCAACAGGTCCGACAGGCGGCGCAGTTCGTCGCGGTCGGCCACGGGCACACCGATCAGTTCGCTGATCACATCCATCGGAAGTTTGCCGGCCAGATCATCCACGAAATCGAAGGTTCCCTGTTCGATCGCCACCGCGAGGTACGAGCGGGTGAGTTCACGAATACGGGGTTCGAGTTCGGCGACTCGGCGCGGCGTGAAGCCTCGCGATACGAGCCCCCGCATCCGCCCATGCCCGGGCGGGTCCATCGCCAGAAAAGACATCGTTCGGTGGGCATGCGGCCCGGAGGCCGCCGGATCGAGCGATACCCCGTGGGCGGATGAGAGGCGAGCGCTGTCGCGAAAACCGTCCACCACGTCGGCGTGTCGCGAGAGCGCCCAAAAACCGCCACTGTCGCTCTCGTTGCGGTACACCGGGGCTTCGTCGCGCAGACGTTGATAGGTAGGGAAGGGGTCCTCGTGCATCTCGTAGTGGTACGGGTTGTAGACCAGCGCCGTCATGCCGCCCCCCGCAGAACCAACACGGCCACTTCGTCCATCCGGTCGGCTAGTTCGGAGTAGGTGAAATACCCCATGCCCGCCTGCAACAATGCACCCGCCAGGGCCAGGTTCAGCGTCCGCAACACGGCGGGGTTGGCGTTCGTCCCGAGCGCACTGGCGAGGTAGTCGTTGAAGGCGGCCCCGATGCGACCGCGTAGCCGACCCACGTTGGGATCGGCGGCAAGCACGGCGGTGGTGGAGGCGGCGGCGAGGGCGGGTTCCTCGGCGATGAGCAACGACAGGTTGGCGAGAGCACACGACAATCGTTCGCCCAACGAACCGTTACTGGGCGGCGCGGGTAGCCGTTGCAGGCGCCGCCAGAACACTTCGGCCACCAGGTGATCCTTGGAGGCGAAATAGGTGTAGGCACTGGCGGGTGACACCTGGGCTCGGCGCGCCACGTTGCGCACGGTGAGGCCGTCGTAGCCGTGCTGGCGGAGTTCGGTCATGGCTGCGTCCACGAGGGCGTCAACCCGATCTGATCTTTGGCCGGCCGCGGCGCGGCGGGCAGGGACCGGAACCGCCGTACTGGACATGTGTCCAGACAGTAGTCTCGCCTTATGCCGTCTAGCAACCACCCTGAGAACCTCTACGACCGAGCCGATTACAGCGGGCCCTTCGACCCCGACTTCCGCTACGAGGACCTGTCCAAGGAGGCCCTCGTGCGCCTGGTGCGCGAGTACGCCATGATCGTGCACCTGCTCGATCGCTCGATGTGCGCCGCCATCGGCATCAAATACGGGCAAGAGGTAGTGGAGGAACTGGCCATCGAAGAGTGGCGCGGTGCATCACCTATCTACAACGAGCGACTGCGAGCGGCGCTGGGCATTCAGGGCGACGGCGTGGAGGCCATCTTCAAATCGCTGCAACTAGATCCCGGCTTCCCGCACCACTATCTCGACGTGCGCTACGAGGTAGTGGACGACACGCACGGGTTCTTCGAACTGCGGTCGTGCGGCGCCCTTATGGATGTGGAGCCCTGGGGAGAGCGGGCGATCACCGGCATGTGCCACACCATCGAAGACGCCACCTTCGACCCCACTGCGCAGGCCGTGAACCCCAAAGCCCACATCACTCATGTGCACCGCCCGCCCCGTCTGCCGGCTGATCGCGTGCCGCACTGTCGCTGGGAAATCACCATCGACGACGACAACGTGACGCTCGAGGAACCACCCATCACCACCATGACCCGCGCCACCACGGCGGCAACCTTCCAGTTCCCCCCCATGCGAGACGGCACCCCCCACCTGCCTCCGTCTACCACCAACGTGCAGATCAGCTAACCGCTGAGGACAAGGGGAAGTTCACTCGGCGGCGCGCGTGGCGGCGGTGGCGATGAGGGTCTCGACCGCGCTGTTCATCTTGGCCCCGCTGGGCCAACCGGCGTAGTGCGTGAGGAAGATCACGATCTCCCGCAGTTCGTGAGCCGACAACTCCTCGTTGCCCAAGCCCGCCTCGAGTTGCAAACCGAGTACGTCGTCCATTCCCCGACCCACCAGCAGCCCGATCAACAGCAGGCGACGGTCGCGATACGACAGCCCTTCTCGCTCCCAGATCTCGGCGAAGAGGTGCTCAACGGTGTACCCGAAGAAATCCCCCGGGCCGTCTCCCACGGCCGGCCACCCGTAGACCGAAGCCATTACCTCGAGGCCACGTTGACGCTTGTCGGGATCGCTGTCCATGTCGTCTCCCATCGTTGGTTGGCGGCCGATAGTGGCCCACGCAAGGCTGGATACCTACGTTAAGGGTGATGGTGGCGCGTCAACGAGCACCGGGATCTCGGCTTCGACGTGCTGACCCAAGGGCAACTACCGGCTGCCATCGATCTGTGTCCCTCCGCCCACCTCTGAACCCCCCGGGGCCACGCGTCGCACTCCCTCTCTGGGTTCCCCCCCCGCCTTGCCGGTGAGAGCAAAATGCTCACGGATCGGCGCCGTTCAGCGGGTACATAACTCAACCAACCAGCTGAAGGAACCTCGAACGCCTGACCTCCAAGAAGAACTTCCACTTCCGGTGTGAACCACTAACGACAGCCCCGGCCGCGTCAGCGGGAGATTCCGGGGCCCGGTGTTCGGGCTGATCGTCCGATCTACCGGTGTGGAAACCAGCCTGATCGGCCAGGGCAAGGGATCGCCGAGGTCAGCACCTAACCGACTACTGCGCCCACGTCCTCAGCGGCGAGCAGAGGGAGGAGATCCATGCCCAGCATCGCCCGGTAGGTGTTGTGGTAGTGGTGCAGCGTCGGCTCGTTGCGTCCGAGGACGATGTAATCCAGCGCGCCGGCGTTGGCGGTGGCCTGCTGGGAGGCAGCCATCACGTAGTCCTCGTCGCGAATGATCTCGGCAAATCGGTGAGCGACGTCGGAGAGGAACTCGACGAGCTCGGGCTGTTCCACCTCGACCCCGGGCTTCCGGTAGAAGGCAATGCGACTGAGGTGGCGCCCAGGATCGTTGCGGTCCGGGTAGGCGCGCACGAGGAAGCACCCCGCCTCGAACGGCAAGATGATCACGTTCGGAAAGATCCAGTAGACGGGCTGGCCCGCCACCGTCAGGTCCCACTCGTCCTCCGGCAGCAGCCGCATCGTGTCGATGTTCCGGCGGCAAAGGACCATGCGGTGGAGGTGGCCCTCCTCGTCGTGGCACTGCACGTTGCCGTGGAACCCGTTGAACAGCGTGTT
>VFJN01000202.1 GCA_009886035.1 Actinomycetota bacterium | reverse complement strand
GCATCCCGGCGAGGGAGTGCCCCGGCGGCCACCTGGTTGAGGAGGGATCGGAACGGCACCCACTCGCCGAAGGGCACCCGGTGGACTTTCTCGTAGCGCCCCACCAGTTGGCCATCGGCGTCGAACAATTCGACCGCATTGCGAAAGCGGTTCTCCCCGGCGTCTTCGATGGCGCCCACCAGGAGGGGGGCGTCCTTGGCCCGGGCGAGGTCGCCCACGATGATGCCCCACGGATCCTCCACCAGCGGGGTAGGCGTGTCGATCACATCCTCGGGCCACACCATGAGATCGACCGGCGGCTCCACGAGCGCGGTGGCCTCGACGTGGGCGGCAAATACCTTCTTGATGCTGTCGTCGCTCTGGCGGGTGCCCTGGGCCCCGCCCCCTTGGACCAGGGCGATCTCGGCGGTGGCCACCGCGTGACCCTGGGGCGCCCCCTGGGCGGCCCCGAGCACCACGAGGGGGATGGCGAGGAGACCGACGGCGGGCAGCCAGGCCCCGCGCACCAAGGCTGCGAGGGATTGGCCCACGAGGATCGTGCATACCAAGAGCAGGACCGGACCCCCGAGGCGCAGGACGGCGGCGAGCGGGCCCGCTACCTGCCCGATGGGCAGACTGGCGAGGGGAACCCCGCCGAAGGGCCACGACGAGCGCAGCAATTCTGCCACGGTCCAGGTGCCGGCCAGGGCCAACCACCGGCCCCGGCCGGGTGGAGCGGCGGCGATACCAGCCCCCAGCATGGCGGAATAGGCCACACAGGCGATGACGGTGCCCGGGACGGTGAGAGCGGTCATCCAGGACAGGCCGGGGACAAAACAGCCCATCGCCACCAACCAGCCGCGAGCGAAGCGGGCCTGGCAGGGTTGGTGGGCGATGAGTCGGTCCACCAGCACGAGACCCAGGAAGGCGAGGGGCCAGAACCCGAAGGGGGGCAGCGAAAGGCACAGCAAGGCCCCGGCGGCGACCGCGGTGGCAACGGTGGCGAGGCGCGGCGGGAGGGAAGGCACAGGGCAATGATGGCAGCGAGTGGCGGTGGCTCAGGCGCGGGTGGAGGACTGCAGCGTGAAGTGGCCGACGATCCGCTGCCGGAGGCTGCCCTTGGGGTGACAGGCGAAGAGCGTGGCCCGGTAGGCGTAGGTCTGATCCACGATGGCCAGTGCGGTGGCGTCCACGATCTCCACCCTGTCGAGGGTGTACACGTACCGCTCGCCGGTGAGCATCGTGAAGATCAACTCGTCTCCCGGCGCCACGAGGTCGAGATCAAAGAAGGGCCGGGTTCGGGTGGTGCGGTGGCCAGCCAGCACCGCGTTGCCGAGTTCGCCGGGCATGGCGCTACCGGGCCAATGGCTGGGGCCGTTGTCGATGGCGGTGAGGGTCACTCCCTCAAAAAAGGGTTGCGACAGTCCGATGGAGGGGATTTCCAGCGTGCCCCACTGAACTTTGGGAGTGGGCGCCCGGTCGTCGAGCGGAGAAGGTCCCGGCACCGGGAGGGCGGCGCTGATCCCGTTCACAACGCTCACGGCCGTCTGCGCCATCCGGTCGAGGTCGAGCGACGGTGCCGCCGGCGGGGTGGTACTGGCGGCCACCTCACTCTCGCTCAGCCCTCGTCCGGCTATGCCGCCCACCGCGACCGCCACCACCAGAGCCGCCAGGGGAGTGGCGAGCCGGTAGAGACGTCGGGGGGAAGAAACCGTATGCACTGTGTTCATTATGCCGTGCCCAAGGGGGCTAATACTCGTTGGGCGGCGGCGCGGCCCTGGCGGATGCAGGCTGGTACTCCGAGCCCCCGTAAGGCGGCGCCGGCCACGGCCACGGTGGGCATGGTGGCGGCCAGGCCGGCGTCGATCGCCTCTACTCGGGCCAGGTGCCCGACGCGGTACTGAGGAAATGACGCTGGCCACTCGCTCACCCGCACCTCCCGGGGGCGGCCCCGCAGGGCCATGGTGTGCCCGAGATCGGCGAGCACCTGCGTTTCGAGCTGACCGGTGGGGATGGCGCCATCTCTCCCTACCGATGCCCGCAGCCACACGGTGGCGTCCCCACCGAGGTGCGGCCATTTGGCCGATGTCCACGAACAAGCCGTCACGGTGAGGCCCTCGCGCTGCGGCACGAGAAAGCCGCTGCCGTTCAGTTCGCGGTCGATGCCCTCACGATCCACGGCAATAGACACCATCGCCACCGACGCGTAGGGGATGGCGGCGAGGAGCGTGGCTACCCGGGCGGCGCCGGCCCGCAGGATCGCCGCCGCGATCGGGGCGGGCGTGGCCACCACCACGGCATCGGCGTCGAGGAAGCCGCCCTCTACTTGCACCCTCCATCCGAGCCCACAGGGTTCGATACTGCGGGCTGGCGAAGTGTTCAGCGTCACACCGCGACGAGAGAGGTCCGCCACCAGCGCGGCGGTGAGTGCTCCCATGCCATCGCGGGGCGCGAAGAACACCGGGTCGCTCCGGTTGGGGCCGGCGGCCTGTTGGGCCCGACAGGCTTCGATGAGCGATGCCGCCCCGCTGCGGGCGGCGGCGTCGAGTTGGGGAACCGTGGCGGCCAGGCTCAAGGCGTCGCTGTTCCCGGCGTTGATACCGCCCACCAGCGGGTCTACGAGCCGCTCCGCCACCTCGTGCCCGAGGCGTTGGCGCATGAGGCTGCCGATGGTGACGTCAGTGGTCGGAGCCACGAGGGGTTCTTCGAGGTCGCGGCGGGCCGCGGTGATGCCCTCGGCCGACACGATGCCGGAGGCGGCTAGTTCGTCGAGGTCAGTGGGGACGCCGAGCAGGTGGGCCTCGGGGAGTCGTCGCAGCGCCCCGTGGCTGAACACGTGGGCGCGACGCTCGGCGGGGGCCACGAGCTGACCGGCGAGGCCGAGTTGCTCGCACAGTTCGATGCCCTCGGGTACGCGGGCGAGGAACGCGTCGGCGGCTTCGTCGAGCATGCCGTTGTCAAAGGCGCTCGTCTGCACCTTGCCGCCGAGTCGCCCGGGTTCCAGCAACGTGACCGTCGCTCCGGCTTCGCTGGCCTCCCGGGCGGCCACCAATCCGGTGATGCCGCCACCGATGACCACGACATGGGTCATGGGATGGCGTTAAGTACCAGGGTGGCCAGCGCGGCGAGCACGGGCCCGTGGTCGTTGAGCACCACGGTGCGAGCGAAGGCCAGCCCGAGGTCATCGGCCAACTTCTGGGCCTCGATGTCGAGGTCGTACACCACCTCAAGGTGGTCGGACACGAAGCCCTGCGGGCACACGAGCACGCCATCGACCTCGTCATGGGTGGCGAGGTCGCGGATGATGTCGAGAATGTCGGGGCCGCGCCAGGGTTCGGGCGTGCGGCCAGCCGACTGCCACCCGAGGGACCATCCCGCCCGTGATGCGAGTCCCAGTGCGTCGGCTACCGCGGCGGCCGACTCGGAAAGTTCCTCCGGGTAGGGGTCGTCCACCAACACTCGCTCGGGGAGGGAGTGGGCCGTGAAGACCACGGTGGTTTTCGCAGGCATCGCTATGAGCGCGTCCTGCACGGCGCCAGTCAGAAAGGAGACGTAGCTCTCTTCGAGGTGCCACCGGTCGATGTGGCTCGTGGTCATGCCGTGTTCGGCGGCGGCATCCCGGAGTCGTTGTTGGTATTGACCCACCGAAAACCCGGAATAGTGGGGGGCCAGCACGAGGCCCACCACATGGTTGATGCCGGCATCCGCCAGGCTGGTAACGGCATCTTCGATGAAAGGGGCGGCGTGTTTTTGACCGAGGATGACGCGCGTGGCGCCCGGTGCTTGCTCCTCGAGAGCGGCCTCTATCCCTCGGCGTTGTGCTTCGGTGCGCTCGGCGAGAGGGGACACGCCACCGATGGCCTCGTAGCGCTTCGTGAGGTCGGCCAACTGCTCCGGGGTGGGGGCGTTTCCCCGCCGGATGTGCGTGTAATACGCCTCGATCTCGGAGGGGGCTTTCGGGGTGCCATAGGCCATGACGACCACCCCTACGGGAGGATTAGCCATCGGTGCGACCCTCCGCGTGGACGAGGTCCACGACCTCCTGCAGCACTCCGGGATCTAGTTCCGGCAGCACGCCGTGCCCGAGGTTGAAGATGTGACCCGGGCGACCGGCGTTGCGGCGCAACACGTCCCGGGTGCGGTCGGCCACTACCTCCCAGGGGGCTAGGCACACCGCCGGGTCGAGATTTCCCTGCACTGCGTGGTGGGGGACCCGTTGGCGGGCCACGTCGAGGGGCACCCGCCAGTCGACGCCCACCACATCGGCCCCGGCTTCGCCCATGAGGCTCAACAGTTCGCCGGTGCCCACCCCGAAGTGGATGCGGGGCACCCCGCTCGCTTCGAGGGCGGCGAGCACCTTGGCGCTGGCGGGCATGACGAGATCCCGGTACACATCCGGCGAGAGGGCCCCGGCCCAAGAATCGAATAGTTGGATGGCGCTGGCCCCGGCCTCCACCTGGGCCAAGAGGGAGGCAATAGCCATGTCGGCCAGTCGGTCGAGGAGCTGGTGCCAAAGGCCGGGATCACCGTGCATCATCGCTTTGGTCAGGCCGTAGGTGCGCGACGGGCGGCCTTCGATGAGGTAACTGGCCACCGTGAAGGGGGCGCCGGCGAAGCCAATGAGAGGAGTTCCGCCAAGTTCGGTCACGGCCTGGCGAACCGTCTCGGCCACGTAGGGGGCGTCGATCTCGGGTTCGAAGGGGCGCAGGCGATTGAGGTCGGCGGCGGAACGGAACGGCTCGGAGACCACCGGACCCACGCCGGGGGTCACGTCCACCCCGAAGCCGATGGCGGCGGCCGGCACCACGATGTCGCTGAAGAGGATGGCGGCATCCACGCCGTAACGACACACCGGCTGCAAGGTGATCTCCGCCGCCAGCGCCGGGTTGTGGATGGCATCGAGGATGCTGCCGGAGCCTCGTAACGCCCGGTACTCCGGCAACGAGCGGCCGGCTTGGCGCATGAACCATACCGGCACCTGATCGGCCCGCTGCCCGCGAGCGGCGAGGAGGAACGGGGAGTCGGCAAGCGCGGCGTGGGGGAGGGCCATGACCCCCTCAACCTAGAACCCGCCCTCGCTGTCGGCGAAGTCGTGGTCTGATGGGGGGGTGCGCCGATCCATTGATGATCATCCCTTTGCCCCCGACGATCTCCCTCCGAGTGACGACGACCTAGCCCGTCTGTCCTGGGCGGTGGCGATCAGTGACGACTACGACGACAGCGAGCCGCGGGTGGTGCTCACGCTGGAGGAGGTGGGCAGTGCCGGGGCGGGCCTCGTCGCCCACCTGGCGGCTCCGGTCGCCCGTCGCTTGCGGGTGGCGCTGCGCGACGCCCTGAAGGAGATCGGCGAAGACCCCGGGCTGTGAGGGCTAGTAGCGGAGTTCGGCGAGCAGGCCGAGATGGTCGCTGGCCACCACGTTGTCCACCGGCTCGAGGCATTCGACGGTGGCCTGGGTGACATGACCGACGCCGCCCGCTTTGGGCCAACCGACAAAGATGTAGTCGATTCGGCGGTCGGGTTCGAGATCGAGGAGGGCGTAGGGGTTGTCGTTGCTCCAGGTGGCCCCGCTCGTACTCGAGGGCGAGGGCTGACCGGCCACCACCCACGCGTCGTGGAACACCAACTTGGGCACCGCGGTGGCGGCGAGTCCGTTCAGCATGCGGATCTCGTCGCTGTCGGGGTCGGCGTTGAAGTCGCCACAGAGGATGGGGGCCACCGCGCGACCCTCCGGGGGCTTGGACGCTTCGATAAAGGCGCAGATGGCTCGTACCTGATCCTGGCGGGTGGCGCTCTGGTCGAACCGCCAGTTGAGGTGCGTGCTGAACACCTGCAGCGCCCCGCGGGGTCCGCTGATGTCGGCCCGTACGCAGGTGCGGAGTTCGTCCACGTCCGCCTCGGCCGGGAGCGGAAGGACGTCGCTGTCGGTGATCGGCCAGCGCGACAAGATGGCGTTGCCGAAGCGCACCCCGTCGAGTTCGAGGCGGGCGCCGTACACATGGTGGTAGCCGAGAGCGTTGGCCAGTTCGACGGCGAAGTTCACCTCCCCGTCGTCCCACACTTCCTGGAGGCAGATCACGTCGGCGTCGAGGCGGGCGAGGACGGCAGCGATGGCGGGCCGCCGGGCTTCCCAGGGGCCAAAGCGCCACCACAGGTTCCAGGTGAGCACGCGCAGGCGCGTATCGACGAGGGTTCCGAACGATCCGGTGGTGTTGGTCACAAGCCCAGCATGACCCAGGTAGGCTCACGGCTCCCCTTTATTCCAACCGAGGATGCTGGTGTCGCACCCCGACCTGCCTTCCGAGCAGGCCCACATTGATCGTGCCTACCTCAGCCTGGAGCGCTCGCGCGTGGACGCCACTCGCCTGCGTTCCATGGTGGAAGTGGGCAAAGGGGGCACCGAGCAGGCCCGGTGGGAGCGCGAGATGATCGAGGGCAACATCGCTCTGCGGCTGGCGTCGCTCCAACTCGGCGATGCCAGCCTGGTGTTCGGGCGCATTGATCGCACGCAGGCGGCGGGCGGAGATTCGTTCTACATCGGTCGGTTGGCGGTATCGGATGAGGAGCGCGAGCCGCTGGTAGTGGACTGGCGGGCCCCCGTGGCCGAGCCGTTCTATCGGGCCACCGGGCGGCAGGCGATGGATCTCGTGCGCCGTCGTCATTTCTCTACCCGCGGGCGCCAACTCCTCGCCATCGAAGACGAGTTGTTTGGCGAGTCGGCCGGGGTGCTCGGCGGCGTCCTATCGGTCACCGATGAGGGTCGCGAGATCCGGGGTCAGAGCACACTCATCGCCGCGTTGGAGGAGGTGCGCACGGGCCGCCTCGGCGACATCGTGGCCACGATCCAGGGTGAGCAGGACGAAATCATTCGTGCCGAACTCCCGGGTGTCCTGGTGGTTCAGGGCGGTCCGGGAACCGGCAAGACGGTGGTGGCACTGCACCGTGCCGCCTATCTCCTCTACACCCATCGTTTCCCGCTCGAAGGGCAGGGGGTGCTGGTGGTGGGGCCGAACCGGCTGTTCCTCGGGTACATCGAGCAGGTGTTGCCGAGCCTGGGGGAGGCCGGGGTGGAGTTGGCGGTTCTCGCCGACCTCCTGCACCGCCCGGGAAACCTGCGCATCGAGGGCCGCGATCGTCCCGAGACCGCTCGCGTCAAAGGCGATCTTCGGATGGCCAAGGTTCTGGCCAAGGCCGTCCATGACCGCCAGCGCCCGCTCCGGCGCACCATGCGGGTGGGCTATGGCGTGCAAACCCTCACCCTCACTCCGGGGCAGAGCAAGATCATCGTGGCCGATGCCAAGCGCCGCTTCCAGACCCATAACGCGGGCCGACGCCATGTGGTGTCCAGCCTGTTCGCCACCCTGGCCGACAGTGCCCGCCTGCCCACCGAAGCCCACGAGGTGCGCGAGCGGCTCCAGCACGCGCCGGAGGTGACCGAGGCTCTCGAACGCATGTGGCCGGTGCTCTCGCCCGCTGATCTTCTCCATGATCTGTGGGGCTCCGCGGCGCTGATTCATCTCGCCGCCGGGTCGCGTTTGTCGGAGGCGGAGAAGGCGTCATTGGTGCGCGATCGATCGGCGTCGGTGGGCGAAGCCACCTGGACAGTGGATGACGTACCCCTGCTCGACGAAGCGCGCGCCCTTCTCGGGTCCAAGCCCCGGCGGCGTCGTCCCGGAGTGGCGGTCAACGACGACGTGCGCACCTACGGCCACATCGTGGTGGATGAGGCTCAGGACCTGTCGCCGATGCAGTTGCGGATGCTCACCCGGCGGTCCCTCAGTGGCTCGATGACCGTGGTGGGCGACATCGCCCAGTCCACCGGGGCGTGGGCCCACGCGGACTGGGAGGAGGTGCTCGGGCTGCTCCCGGAGCGCCGCCCCACCCGGCGTCGGGAACTCACCATCGGCTACCGCTTGCCCGGCCCGAACATGGTGTTGGCGGCCAAGGTGTTGGCGCTGGCCGCCCCTGATCTGAAGCCCCCGTCGTCGGTGCGCGAGACGGGCGATGAGCCGCGCTTTGTGAGGGCCGACGCCGGCCGGATCGGTGAGGTGGCGGTGCAGCAGGCGCTTATCGAACGCGACGCGGTGGATCCCGGCAGCGTGGCGGTGATCGTCCCGGACTCGCTCGTCGAGGTCGTGGCGACCGCGTTCGATCGGGCCGGGGTGGACGTTGGTCGGGCGGCCCGCAACGGCCTCAACCTCCAGATCACCCTTGTGCCCGTGAGCCTGGTGAAGGGCCTCGAACTCGATGCCACGGTGGTGGTAGAACCGGCGGCCATCCTCACCGAGGAGGTGCAGGGGGCGCGGTCGCTCTACGTGGCGCTCACGAGAGCTACCAAGCGCCTCGTGGTCGTACACGAGGCCCCCCTCCCCGAGGTCCTATGCCCCTAGTGGCGGTCAGACGGTCACGAGAATGCGTTGGCTGGCGAAGGCACCAATGCCGATGTGGCGGCCGTTGACTTCCACCGTGGTGGTGCCGTCGGGGGAGGCGGCGGTGATCGTTCCGGTCTTACCGGGAACAACATCGGCATCCTCGAGGAACTCAAGCAGACCCGGAGTGAACTCCAACTCCTCGGGGATGCGACTCACGATGAAACTGCCCCCCACCTGCACATCGCTCAGCGGCACCGCCGCTGGTGCGTGGTAGTCCGCGCCCGGGATCGGGTTGCCGTGGGGGCAGGTAGTGGGATTGCCGAGCACGCGCACCATGGCTGATTCGACCGGCTCGGAGATGATGTGCTCCCACTTGCCGGCCTCCTGGTGGGCCTCGGCCCAGGAGAGGTCGAGGATGTCGGTGAGAAAACGTTCGGCGAGCCGGTGACGGCGCACCACTTTCTCCGCTAGGCGCTGGCCATCGAGGGTGAGGCTGATGGAGTTGTGCACGATGGCCACCAGTCCCTCGGCCTCTAGGCGTTTGATCATTTCGGAGACGGCGGGCCGCGACACGAGGAGGCGTTCGGCGATACGGGCCTGGATGACCTCGACGTCGTCTTCCCGAAGCTCGTAGATGGCCTCGCAGTACTCCTCGAACGCCGGGTGAAATTCCGGGGTTTGGTAGTCGGCCATACCGAAAGGGTACGGCATGGCCCGCTTAGTGGGCGCAAGGGATACGGGGGGTGGTCCCCGTCAGCCCATTTCCAGCGACGAGAGCCGCAACTCGGGGGCAGACTTCTGGGCTAATTCGGGCGGCGATCCGCAGACGAGCACAGGGAGGGTTCTCGTTACCTCTACCTCGCCGGTGGCCCGACCGCCCTCCCATTCGAGGGTGACGGTGGCGTGCTGCTGGTTCGGGGCGATGGTGGTTTCGGCTCGGGTGACGTTGGTGCTGAGCCACCCCCAGCCGTACTCGTTGAACAGCGCCCGCTCCACCACCTGGGCCCACATCCCCAAGCCGGTCGTGCCGCGGTCGTGCTCGGCGAGGTCGGCGACCGTGGCGGTGCGCGCCACTACGCCCTCGAGAAGGTCGGCATCCACCGAGGCCCAGGCGCGACCCTCCGGTAGCGTGATGGCGGTGGGGGCGAATCGGTGGCCGCCGGTGTGGCTGCACCGCCAGACGCGAGCGTCGCAACCTCGCGCCGCCAACTCGATGTGGAGCCGTGTGCCCCAGCGTCCGCAGCACGTATCGCGGCGGCCGTGGGCACACACCAGCACCTCCGGGGGCGCCTCACCCACCGCGGTGCTCCACCGGCTGCTGTCGCGGAAGGGATCCTCGATAAGGGAATCGAGCAGAGCGGGAATCTCGGCCACGGCCACGCGATGGTCCACCCCCACGAGCTCATTGGTGCGGACGCGCCAACGGTGCACCACGCGCCGGAGGCCATCGCGGCTCTGATCGTGGTCGGGCACCACGGCCATGACTCGCACGCCGGGCGCCCTGGCCGCCTTGGCCAGGGCGGGGATCTCACTCACATCGTGGGGCCAGGGCAGGGGCCACTCCACGAGGATCATGGCATCGAAGGACTCGGCCGAGCCGATGGGGTCTACGCCCTGGGCCTGTGTCCACACCGCGCAACGGAACTGAGGGTCGTGCGGCCCGGCGGGAGGCTGATCGAATGCGGTCATCGCTTCTCAGGGTAGGGGCATTGTCAGCGAGCCGAGAGTTTACGGCTATGGTGATCATCTCAGTAACAAATCGCTCGTGGGCGGGGAAAGCCGGTTAAATTCCGGCACTGACCCGCAGCCGTAAGCCTGTCGTCCTCGTACTTCGGGCAAGTCGGAATGCCCGCCTCGAGCGCATTGGCTCCACTCAACGTCGAGGTCTACGTATCGGGAGCCCGGGATTGACCTCGCTTTTTGTGGTGCCGACTCCGGGCGATGTGCGCTCCTCGCCTCCCGGAAGGTCATCCATGATGAAACGGCATTTCCCTCGTTGGTGTTTCAGCGCCACGGTTCTCGCTCTGTTGGGCTCCCTCGTTGTCCACCCCTCGCCCGCAATGGCGGTGGAAGGCTCCCGAGCCGATGCGGGCTTGGCGTGGCTAGCGGGTGAACTCGCAGCCCGCAGCGGGATGCTCACCGTGACCTTTGGGGACGACGAGTACGCCGATCCAGGGCTCACGATCGATGCCATTCTCGCCGAGGTAGCCGGTGGTCATCGTGATGATCCTGCTGTCGCCGAGGCGGTGGCGGCGGTGGATGCCGAGACGTTCAACTATGTCAATCAGTTCTCGCTGTACCCCGCTGACCGCGCCGCCAACGCCACCGCTAAGGCGTTGCTGCTGCAAGGAGTACTCGGAACCGACCTTGGCGACACCGTAGACCTCGAGCCTGAACTGCGGGCGCTGATGGCCACCGTGGGCGACGAGATCGGCCGCTTCAACGACACTGATCTGCAGGGCTATGGGAACTATTCCAACGGGCTCGGTCAGGCGTTGGCGCTGCTTGCCTTGGACCGCACCAGCGGTGGTGTCCCGCCCGAGGCGGTGAGTTTTCTGCTCGACCAACAGTGCTCGGACGGCGGTTTCCGCCTCTACTACTTCGGCTATGTCACCAGCTACGACCCGTTCGAAACCGAGAACAGCCTGACCTGCACCGATCCCGCCACCGCCGACGTGGACGCCAGCGCGCTGGCGTTGCAGGCCTTGTTGGCCGTCCCCGCCACTCCGGCCACGGAGGCCGCCGCCGCTTCGGCGGTGGAGTTCCTTCTCGCCGCCCAGCAGCCATCCGGCGGATACCTCGGTGACGGAGCGGTCAACGCCAACAGCACCGGGCTGGCGGCCCAGGCCTTGCGGGCCGCCGGTGCGACGCAAGCGGCCGACGTTGCGGCGGCGTTCGTGGCGTCGTTGCAGAGTGCGGAGTGTGTCGAGTTCGGGGCCATCGCCTACGACGCTGTTGCTTTCTCGGTGGGGGTCGACGCTGATCGTGATCAATGGATCCGCGCCAGCGCCCAAGGGGTCATGGGGCTAGGTCTGGCGAGCTACGGAGGCATTGGATCGGTTGGGCCGGTCTCGGCGGGCCTGGCGGCGTTCACTTGTCCGGAGGTAGTGGTTGTGCCGCCGCCGACCGTCACGGTGTCCTCGCCGTCGGTGGTGGCCGGTGGCGAGGTGACCCTCCGCGCCGCTGGTTTCGACGGTAACGAGCCGGTGGACATCACGTTGTATTCCGATCCGATTTTCCTGGGGTCAGTGGTCGCCGATGCCGCGGGTGCGGTATCGACCACGGTCAGCATTCCGGCCGATCTGGAACCGGGGGCGCACCGCATTGAGCTCGTGGGCCGGGTATCTGGTCGCGCCGCGTCGGTGTCGGTCGAGGTGCTCGCCGACGGGGCCGATGCGGGGGTCACCTTGCCGGCGACCGGGCGGCCTACGGGCAGTGAAGTGGGCGTGGCGCTGCTGCTCCTGCTGGTGGGCGCGGCGCTGGTGGGTTCCCGGCGGCGGCTAGAGAGCCCGGACGGGCGCGGTTGACATGACCCGGGTCCGCCGCCGCCTTTGTCTTATCGTCACGCTCGTCGCGGGCGCGTCGATGAGCATGGGGGCGGCGACTTCGGGCGCGATGGCGGGCGGGGCTACCGCGGGAGCCTGTGTTGAGGCCAGTGGCATCACCGTGGTGGTGGACTTCGGCTCGGCGGGCGGGGGAGTGCAGATCCGCTGCGCTCCGGCTCCGGTGCGCAGCGGATTCGAGGCACTGTCGAAGGCGGGCTTCGATATCACCAACGTGCGGAGCCAGCCGGGATTCCTCTGCCAGATCGATGCCCAGCCGGTGAGCGACTGCCGGGCGGTGCCCAGCGCTTCGTATTACTGGTCCTACTGGCATGCCGAACGGGGCGCGGAATGGATTTACAGCACGTCGGGCGGCGCTCGCCTCCCCCCGGAGGGCAGCGTGGAAGGTTGGTCCTTCGGGGCCAGTGATCCGCCTGGTGCGGCCGTGCCGGGCCTATTGGCAGCGCCGACCGCCCCCCCGGCGACGCCCGCGCCCGCCCCGGTAATCGTCGCGCCCGTTGCCGCCCCGCCTGCCGTGCCCTCCTCCGCCGCCATGCCTCCTCGGGTCACCGACCGGTTGGGGTTCCCCACCCCCACCACCGGACCGGCTCGGGATTCCGTCGACGCCGGCGCCGATCCGGCGGTGGCTGATGCTGAACTAGCGGGGGCGAATGGAGTGATCGCCACCACCCCCGAAGCGGGCGCCGGTTCGCCCGGGGGGGTCATCGCCGCTGCGCTGGTGGTGACGGGTCTGGCGCTGTTGGGCCGGCGGACGGCGCGCCGACGGGCTCATGGCGGGCCGGAGGAAGGATGAGCCGCTCGGCTCGGCTGCCCCGGGCGTTGCACCCGGGCGCGTGGTGGCTGTGGGCCCTGGGGATGGCGGCGGCGGCGAGTCGCACCACCAACCCGTTGTTGCTTTTGTTGATCGTGGCCGTGGTGTCCCAGGTGGTGGCGGCGCGTCGCACCGATGCGCCGTGGGCCCTGGGGTTCAAGACCTACCTCTACCTCGGTCTGGCCGTCATCGTGATTCGGGTGGTGTTCCGAATGTTGCTCGACGGGCAGTTCGGCGCCCACGTGCTCTTCACGCTTCCTGAGGTGCCCCTGCCCGCCGCTGCCATGGGGATTCGTTTGGGTGGACCGGTGTCGGCGGAAGGCCTTTTCGCCGCCCTGTGTGACGGCCTTCGGCTGGCCACCTTGCTGATCTGCGTGGGGGCGGCCAACGTGCTGGCTAATCCCAAACGGCTGCTCAAGGCCATGCCCGATGCCTTGCACGAGATCGGTGTAGCCGTCACGGTGGCCCTCACGATGGCGCCGCAACTCATCGAGAGTGGCCAGCGGGTGCGCCGGGCTCGGCGCTTGCGGGCTGAGGAGTCGCGTCGCTTTCGCGTGTTTCGGGAGATCGCCATTCCGGTGATGACCGATGCCCTGGATCGTTCATTGTTGCTGGCGGCGGCCATGGACTCGCGCGGGTATGGCCGGCGCGCCGATGTGCCTGTTGGCGCCCGAGTCGCCACGGGGGGGTTGTTGCTGGCTGGCCTGATGGGTATCTGCATCGGCACCTACTCGCTGCTCGATGGCAGCGCTCCGGGTTATCTGGGTGGTCCGTTGCTGGTGGCGGGCACCACGGTGGGGTGGATCGGGGTGATGGTGAGCGGTCGGCGCGTGCCGCGCACTCGCTACCGGCCCGATCCCTGGCGGGTGGAGGAATGGAGCGTGACGGTCGTGGGATTGACGGTGGCCGCGCTGATGGTGGTGGTGGGTTCGGTTACCCCGTCCGCTCTCCTGCCCTCCATCGACCCGCTGCAGTGGCCCACGCTGGCGTCCGGGCCCACGTTGGCGATCCTGCTGGGGGTGCTCCCGGCCTGGTTGGCCCCGCCGGTGGAGGGGCGCTCGGTGGGGCGAGCATCATCGCCGCTCCATCGCCGGGCCGCGCTGGAGGCGGCGGGATGATCCACTTCGAGCACGTGACGATTCGGTATCCGAACGCTCCGGAGCCCACATTGTGCGACGTAGACCTGGTGATCCCCGAGGGCGAACTCTGCGTGGTGGTGGGGCGCACGGGGGTGGGAAAATCCACGTTCCTCGGGGCCATCAACGGGCTCGTTCCGCACTTCACCGGGGGCCATCTGGCCGGGCGCGTCACGGTGGCGGGCCGCGATACCCGTACCCATCCGCCGCGGGAACTCGCCGACGTGGTCGGGATGGTTGGGCAGGACCCCCTGGCGGGGTTTGTGACCGACAGCGTGGAGGAAGAACTGGCCTACGCCATGGAGCAGATCGGCCTGTCCGCATCGGTGATGCGCAAGCGAGTGGAGGAGACCCTCGACTTGCTCGGTATCGCCGAGTTGCGCCACCGCCCGCTCCGCAGTCTTTCCGGGGGCCAGCAGCAACGAGTGGCGATTGGCTCCGTGCTTACCCCCCAGCCGCGCATCCTCGTGCTGGACGAGCCAACCTCGGCGCTGGATCCAACCGCGGCGGAGGAGGTGCTGGCGGCGATCACTCGGCTGGTTCACGATCTCGGCATCACGGTGGTCATCGCCGAACACCGGCTGGAGCGGGTGGTGCAGTATGCCGATCGGGTGGTGCTGCTCGGCCCCACTGGCTCGGTTACCGCGGGCGCTCCCGAAGCGATGCTGCGTACCTCGGAGGTGGCACCGCCCCTCGTACGACTGGGGCGGCTCGTGGCGTGGGACCCATTGCCGCTGTCGGTGCGCGATGCGCGTCGCCATGTCGCCACCCTGCGGGCGGATCTCTCGGGCTTTGTTCCCGAGCATCGCCTCATGCCGGCGGGGCCCGCGGTGCTCTCCGCTCGTGGGCTCACGGTGCGTTACGGAACCACGCTGGCGCTGCGGGGGGTGGACCTGGATGTTTCCCCCGGTCAGTTGGTGGCGGTCATGGGGCGCAACGGTGCCGGGAAGTCGTCGTTGCTGTGGGCCTTGCATCCGGCCGGACCTCGCGGGGGCGGGACGGTGACCATCGATGGCGAGGATCCCGCCACCCGTCGGGGGGCCATTGGCCTGGTGCCCCAGACCCCATCGGATCTGCTGTACCTGGCGACGGTGGCCGAGGAGTGCGAGCAGGCCGACCGCGAGGCACCGGCGGTGGCGGGTACCACGCGTGAGCTTCTCGACCGCCTCGTGCCGGGGGTGGCGGCGGCGACCCATCCGCGGGACCTGTCGGAAGGACAGCGACTGGGCCTGGTGTTGGCGGTACAACTGGTGCGGGCGCCGTTGGTGGTGTTGCTCGATGAGCCCACCCGGGGCCTGGACGCCGTGGCCAAAGCCCGGCTCACTTCGGTGCTCGTCGAGCTGGCTCACCAAGGCCGTGCCATCGTGGTCTCCACGCACGATGTGGAGTTCGTGGCCACGACGGCCGACCGGGTGGTGGTCCTGGCCGAGGGAGAGGTCGTGGCCGATGGACCCACCGCCGAGGTGGTGGTGGCTTCCCCCGCCTTCGCCCCTCAGATCGCCAAGGTATTGCACCCCGATCCGTGGCTTACGGTGGAGCAGGTTGAGCGGGCGTTGCTGAGCCGGGCGTCGGTATGACCCCCTGGCCCCGGTCCGACCGCTCGGTATTGCCGATGGCTCCCCGCACGATGGTGGCGTTGGGGTTGGCATCGATCGCCGGATTGGCCATGTTCGCCTGGCCGCTCATTCTCACCCCGCCGGAAGGGTTTTCCCATACTCGCGACGCCCCGTACATCTTTGCGCTCATTCTTCCGGCCCTCGTGGGCATCGTGTTTGCGGAAATGACAAGCCGGGGGATGGATACGAAAGGGCTGGCCATGCTCGGCGTACTGGCGGCCCTCGGTGCTGCGCTCCGTCCGCTCGGGGCCGGCACTGGTGGCATCGAACTCGTCTTCTTCCTGCTGGTGCTCGGAGGGCGGGTGTACGGCCCGGCCTTCGGGTTTGTGCTGGGATCCACCACGCTGTTTGCGTCGGCGTTGCTCACCGGTGGCATCGGACCGTGGCTCCCGTTCCAGATGTTGGCGGCGTCGTGGGTTGGGTTGGGGGCGGGCTGGCTGCCCGCCGCTCGAGGTCGGGCCGAGATCGCTGTGTTGGCGGTGTACGCCGCCTGCTCGGCTTATCTCTATGGGTTCTTGGTGAACCTGTGGGGCTGGCCGTTTGCGCTTGGCACCGGCACCCCGCTGTCGTACGTCCCGGGGGCCGCCGTGGCGGAGAACCTGCGCCGCTTCGTTTTTTACACCCTGGCCACGAGCACCTGGGGTTGGGATACCGGTCGGGCCATCACCAACGTGGCGGCAGTGTTGTTGGTGGGCCCCGCCGTGCTGGTCACGTTGCGTCGCGCTGCCCGCCGAGCGGCCTTCGGCGCCGCGGTGGAGTTCCCGCTGTCGCCGGAGGGGGCGGCGAGGGGAGGTCAGCAGTAGGGGCAGTGGCGGCAGTCGTGGGCGCAGCAGGACCCGCGACGAACGTGCTCGGCCGCGGTGATCACCACGGCGGCGGTGCGGGGGTCGAGGTAATCGGGTCGTCCGGCTTCCACGGCGGCGCGGTGGGCGGCGAGGATCTGGGCGCGTTGTGGGTAGCCGAGGGGGAGTCGGTCGGCGTGAGGCTCGAAGAGACTTCGGCGAGAGGGTGTCGGCGTCACCCGACCAGGATGGCCCGCCGTGTCCTTCGGGTTCATGTTCATTGGGAATCCGGCCGCCAGGATCGACGATGGGGCGGGGCTACGGAGTGGACGTTGGCCGATGCTGTCCGAATCGAAGCCTCGTGCGCGGCGGAGCGCGGCGGAGCGAGAGGGCCCACCGCCAAGGCACCCGCTGTTCAGCTGGTCAGCGATTCCCGCTGACGTAGATGTGGCTGCCGGAACCGCTCAAGAGAGCGGATACGAGGATCCCGAGGGGAAGGATGCCCCAGTAGCCGATCGAAACACCGAGGTTTCCGAACAGCAGCATGAGCATCCAGGTTGCCGGGAAGGTGGCCACGAGAAGGACGACAATGAGTAAGAGCACGGATCGGATCATGCGATTATTTTGCCTAGCCGGGTGGAACCAAGTGGTGGATGATGCGGGCGAGGCTCGGTCGGGGCCCGCCGTGAGGCACCGTCCGAGCGGCCTATCCGGGGGCGAGCCAAAGGCGCACGAGGTCGCGTAATCGGTCGATCCCCACGTTCTTGGTGGCACTCACCCACACCACATCCCCCGGCTCGAGGTCGCAGCCGGCCGCCAGTGCCTTCTTGCGGTTTTCGCGCTGGGAGGCCTTTACCTTGTCGTGCTTGGTGGCGATGACCTGATGGGGGAGGCCTTCGGATCGGAGCCAGGCCAGCATCGACTGGTCGAGTGGGGTTGGTCCGATCTCACCGTCCACGAGCACCATCACCATTTCGAGTTCATGGCGTCCCCTGAGGTAGGTCTCGATCATCCGGCCCATCGAGGCCCGCTGGACCTTTGAGACCTTGGCATAGCCGTAGCCGGGACAGTCCACCATGGTGGTGCCGTCGGTGAGGGCGAAGCAGTTGAGTAGTTGCGTGCGTCCGGGCGTCTTGGAGGTGTTGGCGAGCCCATTGCGGTGAGCCAAGGCGTTGATCAGTGAGGATTTCCCCACGTTCGACCGCCCCACCACGGCCACCTCGGCGGGGCTCGGCGGCAGCCCGCCCAGCCGGTCGGCCGAGGTCACAAACTGTAGTTCCAGAGGCGAGGACACCTGTGCAGGTTGTCACGACTTTCCCTTCGGGGGCGCACCCGTTCGATCCGGCCGGCGGGGAGGGCGGTCAGGAGTGGCGCCAGCGGTCCATGAGGCGCCGATCGCGTTTGGTGGGACGGCCGGCACCGCGCTCCCGCTCCGCCACTCGGGTGCGGTCCTGTTCGGGCTCGGGTGGGGTGTGGTCGACGTAGCAGGCCACCGCGATGCTGGCGCCCACTCGTTTTTCGATCACCTGGGTGACCTCGACCGTGCGGTGGCGCTCGTGGGCGTAGGCCTCTACCCGTGATCCAACCGCCACGGGGGTGGCCGGTTTGGCACTCTGGCCGTTCACGCTCACGTGTCCGCCTTTGCAGGCGGCGGTGGCCTCGGCACGCGTCTTGTACAAGCGAACGGCCCACACCCACTTATCCACCCGGGTGGTGTCCATCAGTGGCCCTGTCCGGAGTGGGGGCGGCCACCACCGCGCGAGGTGAGAGGTTCGCCAGGCCCATCCGGTGCGTTCATAGTGAAACCGACCGTATCCCGATGGGACGGGCGGCGGACTGCTTCCGGGCGCTGGTGGTGGCAGCGCGGTGGCGCGATACCGTGGCCGGATGGCTGCCAGCACCTCCACCATGCGCGCGGTGGTCAATGCCTACTGCGAGGTGTTCTCCCGGGGTGACCGCGCCGGGTACGTGGGGTTGTATGCGCCCGATGCCTGGATAGAGGATCCGGTTGGCTCTCCGCTCCACCACGGCTCCGAGGCCATCGGCATGTTCTTTGATCAATCGAGCTCGATGGCCGACTCGATCGAACTGCGCCTCACCGGCCCGGTGCGCGTGGCTGGTGGGGAGGCTGCCTTTCCTATGCAGGCTCGCCCCACTATGGGTGGGGTGACCTTCGTGGTGGACATCATCGACGTGATGACCTTCAACGACGCGGGCCTGATCACCACGATGCGGGCCTACTGGGACGCCGCCGAGATGCGTCCCGCCGACGACGAGTGACGGCGGTTCCCTCCCGCCTCAACATCGTGACCCTCGGGGTACGCGATATGCCCCGGATGCGGGCGTTCTATGGGGGGCTGGGCTGGGTTGAGCGACCGGGTGGAAGTCACGAGTTTGCCGCCTTCCTTCTCGAGGGCATCGTGCTCGCCCTCTACGGCATCAACGATTTGGCCGGCGATGCCGCCCCGGGCGAACCACTGACCAAGCACGGTTGGGGCGGTCACACCTTTGGCCTGACGGTGGTGGGGGCAGACGAGGTGGACGAGGTGGTGGCGGCTATGTGCGCCGCCGGGGCCCGCAAAGTGGGTCAGGTGGTGGATCGCCCGTGGGGCGGCCGCTCGGGTTTCGTGGCGGATCCGGAGGGCAACCGTTGGGAGATCCTCTGGGTGGATGGCGTCAACGCCACTGGCTGATCCACCTCTGCGAGTTGGTGGGGTTAGAGGGGTTGTCCGAGGAGAAACGTGGCGCTGAGGCCTTCGCCCCAGATGGCGACGTCGGGGGCGCGGGGCAGACCGAGCGATCGCAACTCATCGGCTACCGGGCTGTCGCCTAGTTCGATGGCGACGTCGGCGGGGTCGACGAAGCCGGTGCCCATGTCCATCGAGAGGTCGGTGCCGTAGGGCACGCCGTCGAGGTAGGAGTAGCTCGTGGCCTCCACTCGTTCGGGGTTGCCGGTGGGGGCCGCCCGCGGAAGGGTAAGGGTGATCACGTGGTGGCCCGCCATGGCGAGGCGGAAGGTGGCGGTGGTGTCGGTGTAGGTGACGCCGAGGTCTTCGACGGTCTTGGGAAAGCCCATCACGCGGTTGCCGGCCTCGCAGGTGAAGGCCTGGTTTACCGGCATTCGGTAGACGAAGGACCCGATGACCCCCTCGGGAGCACCGGCGGGTCGGGCGAGGAAGCCAAGATTTACTTCGTCGTAGTCGCCCCAGGGATTGCGGAGGTAATCCACCGCCGCCACGACGAGTTGGGCGGTCCCCGGGGCCACCTCCACCACCTCGAAGGCGTCGCCGGGCAGCAGGGCCGTGGCCGCAGCCGCCGGTACGGACCACAGGAGGGTGGCGGATCGCATCTCCTCCACCTCCATCGGGAAGGTGATCTCGCGTCCCTGGATCTCGCCCCAGCGGGTGGTCTTGGTCATCAGGGGGACCGTAGTCAGTTCCCGCCGGCGGCGCGGAACATCACGCTGATACGTGGCCCCGCCCGGGCCCGCTTGGGCACGCAATGCTCGTAGGTACGCTGACAGGTGCCCCCCTGGATGAGAAGATCGCCGCTGTTCATGGAGTAACTCAGCGAGGTCCCGCCGCCGTCGGGGCGCAGGAGCAACTGGCGGGTGGCGCCGAGCGAGAGGATGGCCACGGTGGTGTCGGCTCGATGGCGACCCACCCGATCGCCGTGCCAGGCCACGGAGTCGTTGCCGTCGCGGTAGAGATTGGCCGACACCGATGGGAGGGCAACGCCGTAGTGGCGACGCAGGGCGCTACCGATGCGGCCGAGGACGGCGGGCCGGTGGTTCCAGCGACGGGTTTCGAGCCGGGGGACGCCCACCACCCGGTCGTACATCGGACGCTCGAAGGCTTTCCACGGCGCGTCGGCCAGGATCTGGGCGAAGAGTGTGTCGCTGCCGGTGAGGAAGCCGGGGATGAAGTCCACCCAGGCCCCCCGA
This sequence comes from Actinomycetota bacterium, assembly GCA_009886035.1. Classification (GTDB taxonomy): domain Bacteria; phylum Actinomycetota; class Acidimicrobiia; order Acidimicrobiales; family VFJN01; genus VFJN01. The sequence goes on along the minus strand of VFJN01000202.1, from coordinate 10,553 downwards.
TCGAGTTGCCGGCGTTCGACGCCGAGCAGGGTGGGCGAAAAGATGGCTTCGGTGTCGCCGAGGAGCGACGGTTGCCAGGTGAGGGTCCGCTCGGCGGGGATTTCTCGGCGCACGAAAGCAGTCTAGTCGAACATTTGTTCGTTGGGTGGATCGGGTGGTGGGCTCAGCGCAGCCCGAGCACCCGGTCGACCCGGATCTCGATGACCACGCGGTCCAATCGCTCGCCGGGCTGGCGGTACCGCTCGGCGTAACGCCGTACGCCTTCGGCCACTCGCTCCGGGTCGTCGGTGACCGTGGCGGTGCCCTCGAGGGTGAGCCAGCGTCCTCCGTCCACCTGGCTCACGGCCGCCCGGCTACCGGGGGCCGCCAGTAGGTTGCGCGCCTTGCGAGACGGGGCGAAGGTGATCACCCGGGCCAGCCCGGCGGTGGCATCCCAGGTGAAGCCCACCGCCACCACGTGCGGTGAGCCATCGGGCCGCAGGGTCGTGAGGGTGGCGAGGTGGCGCTCGGCCAGGAAGGCGACTGCCTCCGGGGACAAGGTGGGGGGATCGGGGGGACTCACCGGCGGCTCACTCACTGGAAATGGCGTCGAGGATGGCCAGGCGGGCCGCCCGCCGGGCGGGGAGGATCGACGCCATCGTGCCGAGCAACGCGGACAGCACCGTGATGGCCACCAGCGAACCTACGGGTACGGCGAAGGTGGTGAGGCCCTGGCTCCGCAGGGCGGTGATGAGCGCCCAGCTGAGCAGGAGCCCGAGGCCCAGGCCCACGAAGGTGCCGAGCAAGGAGATCACCACGGCTTCCCACCGAATCGTGGAGCGCAACTGGCGGCGGTCCATGCCCACGGCGCGCAGGAGCCCGAGTTCGCGGGTGCGCTCGTTGATGGAAAGCGACAGGGTGTTGGCGATGCCGATGAGGGCGATGATGATCGACAGAATCAGCAGGCCGTAGATGAAGGTGACAAACGAGGTGATCTGCTTGGCGAGCTCACCGATGTATGCATCGCGGTCGAGCACCTGGAGCGAGGGGGTGCCGGCGATGGCGGTCTCTACGTTGGCGATGACCGTGGCGATGTTTTGGCCCGATGTCACCTTCCCGAACAACTGGACGTCGAGCACTTCGGGTACCAGCCTGGCGTAGGCCGTGCGGGTCACGGTGAAGGTGCCCAGTACCTGGGCGTCATCGCTGATCGCTTCCACCGACACGGCGAGCGTGTCGCCGCCCGCCCCGGTGATGATGATCGGATCACCGATTGCCAATCGGCGCGTTTTCGCCACTTCGGTGTCGACGATGATCCCGCCGTCGGTGAGGTCGGCCACCTCCCCCTCCGCCATCTGGATGTCGAGCACCTTCGATATTTGTTTCGGGTCCACCGAGGTGAGGAACTCGGTGGATTTGCCCTGATCGGGGTAGGTGAATTCGGCGCGTCCGAAACTGAGCGGCGCCAGGGTCTGAACGCCGTCGACCGCCGCGGTGGTGGTGGCCACCGAGGTGGGGAATCCGGTGGGGATACCGAATCCATTGGCGGAACTCTGCACGACGAAGTCGCCGGTGAAACCTCGCTCTACTGCCGCGGTAACCGACCGGGTGGCGGAGGTGGCGAACACGGTGATGAAGCCCACCAGGGCCACGCCGATGATGAGGGCCGATGCGGTGGCCGAGGTGCGCTTCGGGGAGCGGGCGGCGTTTTCGGTGGCCAGTCGGCCCGTGATTCCGGCCAGGCGTCCGATCGGGTAGCCGATCGCCCGCACGCTGGGGGCAGCCACCAAAGGGCCCATGACGATGGCTCCGACAATGACCAGCAATGCTCCTGCCCCCACGCGGGGTAGCGCATCGGAGGAACCGTCGATCCAGGCGGCCGAGAGGGCGTACGCCCCGGCCGCCAGCGCCACGAGGCCCAGCCCCTGGCGGCCGCGCGAGGTATTCGATCGGTCAATGGCCACATCTCGTAGCGCCGCCAGAGGGGGGACGCGGGTGGCCCGAATAGCGGGTAGGAGGGCGGCCACCAGCGTGACGACGAGCCCAAGGGCGAAGGCAATCGCCACTATTCGGGGGCGCACGAGTAGGGAGTTGACGGGCAGTTCGGCCCCGGCTCTATCCAACCCCCACGTGACGCCCTTGGCCAAGCCGATACCGGCGGTCAGCCCGAGGGTGGCCGCTACCAATCCGATGAGGGTGGCTTCGAGGAGCACTGAGCTGAGCACCTGCGGGCGTGACGCGCCCACCGCGCGCAGCAGCGCCAGTTCTTTTGTTCGTTGGGCCACGAGGATGGCGAACGTGTTCGAGATCACGAAGATGCCCACTACCAGCGCGATGGCGCCAAACACCGACAGCAGAATTTTGAAGAAGGCGAAGCCGGTTTGCACATTGGCGGAGAGTTGAGCGGCGGCCTGGGTGCCGGTGATGGCTTGGGCAGTGGCGGGCAGCACTCGGGCGATGCGATCGGTGGTCTCTTGCTCTGAAAGGCCGTTGCCGCCGCGGGCCAGTACCAGTTGGATTCGATCACCGGTTCCCGCCAGTCGTTGGGCTTGGGCCAGCGTGAACTCGGCGGACACGGCCCCGGTGGAACTTTTGGCGGTACCGAAGGTGACGGCTCCGACGAGCGTGAAATCCTCGCTGCCGAACTGGGTCACCACGGTCACTTCGTCGCCGATCGAGAAGCCGGCGTCTTCGATGGCGGCCACGTTGAGGGCGATCTCGCGGTCGGTTTCGGGGCCGCGTCCGTCCTGCACTACGTAGGGGGTGAGTTGGCTGTCGGTTACCCAGCTCTCGATGAGGGTGGGGGGACCCTGGGCGGCACCGAGGGGCTTCCCGTCGGGACCGATGACGCGGTTGGTGCTACCGAAGCCGATGGTGTTCACGAACGGCACGGCGGACGCCACGCCGTCAACGGCGGCGACCTTGTCGGTGAGGCCGGCATCGAGCAGGCTTCGCTGCTCGCCCCCGATGGGGTCGCTGAAGAGCACTTCTCCCTGGACCTGGGTGTCGACCTTGGCGTTGGACTCCGCGAAGAGATCGTCGAAGACCCGATCGAGAGTGTCGGTGAGCACGAAGGTTCCGGTGAGGAAGGCCACGCCGAGGACCACGGCGAGAACGGTTGAAATCAGTCGCCGCTTGTGCGCCCAGAATGAGCGGAGGGTCACGCGAAGCATCAGACCTCGCCGAAGGCTTTGATCCGGTCGAGCACCCGTTCGGCGGTGGGGTCCGCCATGTCCTCGACGATGGCACCGTCGGCGAGGAACACCACCCGGGAGGCATAGGCGGCGGCGAGTGGGTCGTGGGTGACCATCACGATGGCCTGACCAAGATCAGTGACCGCGTGCTGCATGAAGGTGAGGATCTCGGCGCCGGTCTTGGAGTCGAGGTTGCCGGTGGGCTCATCGGCAAAAATGATGGAGGGCTTCGACGCCAACGCGCGGGCCACGGCCACCCGTTGCTGCTGGCCTCCGGAAAGTTCACTCGGCCGATGGTGGAGGCGGTCGGTCAATCGGACGGTTTCCACCACGTGATCGATCCAGCCAGCGTCGGCCGGGCGCCCGGCGAGATCGAGGGGGAGGGTGATGTTCTCCAACGCGTCGAGGGTAGGGATCAGGTTGAAGGACTGAAAGACGAAGCCGATCTTGTCTCGGCGGGTTTGGGTGAGGGCTTTGTCGTTGAGGGTGGTGAGGTCGGTATCGCCGATGAACACCCTCCCCGAGGTGAGCGAGTCGAGGCCGGCTACACAGTGCATCAGGGTGGACTTACCCGATCCCGAGGGGCCCATGATGGCGGTGAGGCGACCGTTGTGGAAGTTCACGGTTACGTCGTCGAGGGCTCGTACCTCCGTGTCGCCGGATCCGTAGACCTTCACGGCGTGCTCCGCTCGGGCGGCGGTCGTCTCCATCACAGGCGGCACAGTGGTCATTCGGTCAGGGTACCGGGAGCCTGGCGAGAAGGGTGATGCCAACCTGCCCCGCTAGGTTGAGAGGGTGGTATGTCCCGCGTGCCGAGCTGAGACGACCGCGGGGGCGAGTTTCTGTTCGGGTTGCGGCCAAGACATGCGCCTGCGGGGAGACGAACGCCGGATCGTGACGGTGGTGTTTGCCGACCTGGTTGGTTACACGGCGCTGGCGGAGTCGATGGACCCGGAACAGGTGAAGCACCTTGTTGATCGGTGCTTCGAGCGTCTCGTGGCCGACATCGAGACCTTCGGGGGTCGGGTGGACAAGATCATCGGAGATGCGATCGTGGCGCTCTTCGGTGCGCCGTTGGCCCATGAGGACGACGCCGAGCGGGCGGTACGGGCGGCGTTGCGAATGCAACAAACCTTGGCGGTGGTGTCGAGCGAAATGGGCACGGTCATCCGTATGCGCATCGGGGTAGAAAGCGGCGAGGTACTGGTGGGCGCCTTGCGAGCCGGTGGCGACTACACCGCGATGGGAGACGTGGTGAACACCGCCAGTCGCCTGCAAACAGCGGCCGCGCCCGGCGAGGTGCTGGTGGGAGCGTCCACCTTCGCCGCCACCCGACGATCGTTGCGCTACGACGCCATTGAGCCGGTTGCTCTCAAGGGGAAAGCAGGCCTGGTGTCGGCCTGGCGAGCCACCGATGCAGTGGCGCCGCCGGGCTATCGCCCGGACCGCAATCGCGCTCCTTTAGTGGGCCGCCAGGCTGAGACGGGCTTGCTCCGGCACAGCGTCGACAACGCGGTAGGCAACGCACGGGCATCGCTGTTGTTGGTGCTGGGCGAGGCCGGGGTGGGCAAATCGCGACTGGCGGAGGAACTGGCCGCGCTAGCGCAGTTGGATCACGATGCCCTTGTCCTGGAGGGGCGTTGCGTGCCCTACGGCGAGGCCAACCTGTGGTGGCCGGTCGCCGATGCCCTGCGGCGGGGCTGCGGTATCCGTGCGTCTGATTCCAGCGATACATCCATGGCCTTGGCCCGCGCCTCGGTAGTTCTTGCCCTGGGCCAGGGAGTTCCCGCCGAGGACGTCGAGCGAGTGCTCAACGGTTTGGCGTACCTGATGGGATACGAGTCGGAACTCCACCACATCGATGTAACTAGCGCTCGTGAACAAGCCGCTGATGCGCTGGTCAGCTACGCGAAAGGGTTCGCCTCGCAGCGACCGGTCATCCTCATGTTGTCGGACTTGCACTGGGCCGATGATCTCGTCCTCGGCTTGGTCGACACGCTGATGGAGCGTTTGGCCCGCCATCGCTTCGTGGTGTTGGCCACCGCTCGGCCGGTGGTCGAAGAGAGTTGGCAGATCCCGCACGGTCACCACAACCTCGTGATCCTGACGCTCGACCCGCTCCTCGCCGAGGCTTCGGCTCAACTGCTCCGGGAGCTCGCCGGCGATGAGTTGGGTAGCGAGCTCACCGAAGCACTCCTCGCTCGCAGCGACGGCAATCCGTTCTTTCTGGAGGAGTTGGTCAGCCTCCTCGGCGATTCGGTGACCGCTGGCCTCGATGACGGTGCACCGTTTTCTTCGGAAGGGATGGTGAACCTCCCCGACACCTTGCGCGGTCTGGTGGCGGCCCGTCTCGACGCCCTGGCTCCCGACGAACGCCGCGTCCTGGAGGACTGCGCTGTGCTGGGCCGAAGGAGTTCGGTGCAGGCCCTCACGGTCATGGCCCGATTGCATTTGGGCATCGACGATGTGGCGCCATTGCTGGAATCGTTGCAGGCCACCCAACTCATCATCGTGAGCGAGTTTGACGACGAAGCCGTGTGGACCTTCCGCAGTGATGTTGTGCGCGAGGTGGCCTACGGCATGCTCACCAAGACCGACCGGGCCCGCACTCATGAGGGCATCGCCCTATGGATCGAGAAGAACGAGGACTCCGACAACGACGCCACGCTGACGCGCTTGGCCTACCACTACATGCGAGCCGCGCAGCTCGCCGGTGAGTTGAGCCCGGATGGGGGAGGCGGCTCCGAACTGCAGGAGAGGGCGCTGTCGTGGTTGGAGCAGGCGGCGGCGCGAGCGACCGACGCCGAGATATTCGTGGTGGCGAAGCAGCTTTATTCGGAAGGAATCGAGTTGTTGGCGGGCCAAACGGGTGAGCGCCAGCGGGCTTTTCTGTGCGGTCGGGCGCGCGCCTCGGCCGCTCTGGCCGACATCGAGTCGGCCCGGGTGGATGCCGGCGCAGCGATCGCCGAGGCGCGGACGGCGGGTTCCGGCGCCCGGGCTGATCTGGGTCTGGGCCTGCTGATACTGGCCGAGGTGGAGCAGAGGGAAAGTAATTGGGAGATCGCGGAACCCATCCTGGCCGAGGCGGCTGAGATATTTGTGAGCCTCGGTGATCCCCGCGGCGAGGCGGAGGTCTTGCGTCTGAAAGGTTTGGCGTCCATTGGGCGACAGGATTACGAAGAAGCCACCGAGCTCCTGGAGCAAGCGCTGGCCCGTTTCGAACAACTAGACGATCGGTCTGGCGTTGCGTGGGCTCAGCAGAACCTGGGCTGGTGTGCGAACAACTCCGGACAGATGGACTGGGCGGAGGTGATGCTCCGCCGCGCCGCTTCCACCTTCGAAGAACTTGGTGATGAGGGCGGCCTGCGTTGGACCCAAGGCATCCTGGGGCTGAACCGCCTGATGCAGGGTTATTTTGATGAGGCGGAGGCGATCTTCGAAGAACAGGTTCCGATGTATATCGGCAAGGGGGATCGCTGGGCCCTCGGCAATGTGCTGATCATGTCGGGGTCGGCGCGCCTGTGGACTGGTCGTATGACCGGTGCCATCGAACGGGCGCGGGAGGCTCAGACACTGTTCCACGACATCAGCAATCAGGAAGGGTGGTTCCAGGCCGATTGGCTGCTGGCGAGGGCCTTGTTGTTGTCGGGCCGCTGGCAGGAGGGCCTCGACGTGATGGAGGGCATCGCCGGCGACAGTCGTCTCATCCCGGCCCGGGTTGCGATGTTTGTTTACATCGGCGACGTAGAGGGTGCCCGGGCGATCCTGGGAAGCGATGGTGATCCAGGGCTACTGGCCGGCGACTCCCTCATGGGCCCGCGCAGCGTCCTCTTGGGGAACCCGTTCTGGATCAGCGACGGCGCCCTCGGCCTACTGATGCTCATGGAGGGCGATCTCACCGGTGCGTTGTCGCTGCTGACCGCCAGCGGGGGGACCGCTCCTCACCGACTGCAGGGACAGGGCGTTCTGGCGCTGGTCTGCGCCGCCGCGGGATCGCTCGACGATGCCCTCGTGGCGGCCGATTACTGCACGACAGGGGCTGGGGACACGTATATCGATCACATGCTGGCGGGCATCGCCCGGGGCATGGTGCTCACCCAACGCGCTGATCACGGGGCGGTGGCGGTGTTCGAGCAGCTCGTGGCGGCTATCGATCTGACCGAAGACAAAATAAACCAGGCGGTAGCCCGCCTGGCGAGGGCGATCTCGGCGGAGGTGTTGCAGCTGGCCGATGAGGCCGCGCTGGCAGAGGAAGCCTCGCATCGCTTGGCTGTCCTCGGCCTGGATGACACCGCCTGGCGACCCGCCTTCCGCCTCGCCGCCGGGCTCGTGCCGGTGGCGTAAGGGCGAGGTTGGGTTAGTTCGGTTGTTTCACCATGCGGAGATAGGGCTTCTTGGCGTTCCACCCGTCGGGGAAGGCCACCTTGGCGTCTTCGTCGGACATCGCGGCCACGATGACGACGTCCTCGCCGGCCTTCCAGTCCGCTGGGGTGGCCACCTTGTGCTCGGCGGTGAGTTGGAGGGAATCGATGACCCGGAGAAGTTCGTCGAAGTTGCGACCGGTGGAGGCCGGGTAGGTGAGGGTGAGTTTCACCTTGTTGTCGGGACTGATCACGAACACTGATCGCACGGTCTGCGTGTCGTTGGCGTTCGGATGGATCATGTCGTAGAGGTTGGCGACGGTGCGATCAGGGTCGGCCAGCAGCGGAAAGTTGAGCGACGACCCGGTCACGTCGGTGATGTCCTGGCTCCAGCGGTGGTGTTCTTCCACGCCGTCTATCGAGAGACCCACCACCTTGACGTTGCGCTGGTCGAAGGCCGGCTTGAGGGCGGCGACGCGCCCGAGTTCGGTAGTGCAAACCGGGGTGAAGTCCTTCGGGTGCGAGAACAGCACCGCCCAGCTGTCGCCCTTCCACTCGTGGAAGTTGATGGTGCCTTCGGTGCTCTCGGCGCTGAAGTCGGGAGCGTCGTCTCCTAGACGGATGGCCATGGTGTCTCCTGTAGAACGGGGAAGGGTGGGGGGGTGAACATGCCCAATCTTAGCCGCCCTTTTCTCAAAGGTGACCTTGTGGGTCGGAATTAGGGAAGGCCTGTGACACGAGTCATGTTGTTTTATCTAGCAAATGCTTGCTATAGTTAGCAGAGGCCCACTGGCCTCCCCCCCCACAAGGAGAACCGTCACTATGAGCACCATCCTGGACACCGTTGTCGGCTACGAGGACAAGATCATCGAGTTCGTGAAGAGCGCCAAGACCCCCGTCGTGAGCTATGTCGTCAAGGGCCTCGCCCTCGTGGAGGATCGTCTGCCGGAGGTTACCTACCCCACCGCCCTCCCCACCCCGATCGAGATCGTCGAGACCCAGGCCGCCTTCGTCAAGAAGTTCATCGACGCCAATTCCGCCATCGTGACCGGTGTGCTGGTAACCCTCGCCCCCGTGGCCGGTTACTCCGTCAAGAAGGTCGTCCGGGCGCCCCGGGCCACCAAGGCCGCCTAGGTCCCCTTCGTCTTACCCTCCGAAGTCCCCCCCCGGGACATCGTGCGAATCGAGCGGCGCTTCCCCCCCGGAGCGCCGCTCTTCGCGTGCTTTCCCGACGGGGTGCGTTGGTCCTCCGGCCCGCATTACGGGACCGTCATCGTGTCGGGTTCGAGGTAGATCAGGGTGGCCTCCGACACCGAGGCTCGGATGGAGCCTTCTATGCGATTCACGGCGATGGAGACGTCTTCTATCGTGAGGTTGTCGTTGAAGTTGATCTTGGCGCCCACCAGCACTTCCTCGGGGCCAACGTGCTGGGTGCGCATGTGGATGAGTCGCTCGACCGCGGGATCACCTTCGATAATGGCGCGGATGGTGTTCACCATCTCGCCGGTGGCCGCTTCACCGATGAGGAGGCTCTTCATCTCGATGGCGAGGATGATCGCAATCGTGGTGAGCAGTAAGCCGATGGCCAGTGTGCCGTAGCCGTCGTAGACCGCGTTGCCGGTGACCAGCGATGCCGTCACCGCCGTGGTGGCAATCAACAGGCCGACGACGGCCCCGAGGTCCTCGAGGAGCACGACGGGCAGCTCGGGGTTCTTCGAGTGGCGAATGAAGCTCCACCAGCTCGCCGTTCCTTTCATGAGACGCGACTCAACCAACGCGGTGCGGAGCGAGAACCCTTCGAGCACCGCCGCCATGGTCAGGATGGCGATGGCGACCCTGGCCGAGTCGAGTTCGTGGGGGTGCTGGATCTTGGTGATGCCCTCGAAGATGGCAAAGGCCCCGCCCAGACTGAACAGCACCATGGCCACCACGAAGGCCCAGAAGTAGCGCTCCCGGCCGTAGCCGAAGGGGTGGGCTTCGTCGGCGCCTCGGCGCGCTCGTTTGCCCCCGAGGAGCAGGAGACACTGGTTGCCGGAGTCCGCCACTGAGTGGACGCACTCGGCCAGCATCGATGCCGACCCGGTGATGAGGAAGCCGGCGAACTTGGCTACGGCGATCCCGGCGTTGGCCAGGAGCGCCGCCAAAACCGCCTTGGTGCTGTTGCCCGGCGTCGTCATCGCGTCAGGCTAGAGGCACTGGGCGGTGATCTTTGCCAGGATCGGGCCTATGGGCTTCTTGGATCTCGCCACCGATGATCCGGATGCGCCGGCCGTCGACGACCTCACCCGCACCCGCACTCGCGGCGAACTCCTCGACCGGGCCCGCCGGATCGGCCACTGGCTGCTGGAGGAGGGTGGCCTGCCGGTGGGGGGTCATGTGGCGATGTTGTTGGGAAATCGAGTGGAGGTGATCGACCTGCTCCTGGCCGCGCAACACTCCGGTACTTGGGTGACGGCGATCAACTGGCATCTGACTGCGGCGGAGGTGGCCTACATCCTCGACGACTCTGGGTCGTTGCTGCTCGTGACCGATCCGGAGCACGAGGTGGTAGCGCGATCGGCGGTGTCGTTGGCCTCGGGGCCGGTGGTGGTGATCGTCACCGGTGATCAGCTGGAGGCGGTAGCCGCTCACGGCAACGACGCCCCCTTCAGTCTGGACGGCCCGGGGGGTGGCACGATGCTCTACACCTCGGGCACCACCGGTCGGCCCAAAGGAGTGAAGCGCGTGCGGCCGCCATCGTTGGGCCTCGCCCTGGCCCAGAGTGAGGCGGCGGGGATGGTGCTGGGGCTCGACGGGGCTGGCCCCCACCTGGTCACCGGGCCGCTCTATCACGCCGCTCCTCTCGGGTTTGCGGCGATCGACCTCGCCAACGGGGCCGAACTGGTGTTGATGCCGCGTTGGGATGAGACGCAGTGTCTGCGTCTCATCGAGGAACGCCAGATCCGTAATAGCCACCTCGTGCCCACCATGTGCGTGCGGCTCTTGCGCTTGCCCGATGACCAGCGGGCGGCCTTCGACT
>VFJN01000169.1 GCA_009886035.1 Actinomycetota bacterium | reverse complement strand
CGGCTCGCCGCGGCACCACCAGGGTGAGCGCACCGGGCCACCACTGCGCCGCCACCGCGCGCACCGCCGCGGTACCTCCCTGGTCGGCCCAGGTGAGTGCCTGGGCGGCATCGGCGCAAAGCACCGCCACCGGCACGCCCTCCGACCGCCCCTTCAGGGCGAACAACCCCGCCGTGGCGGTAGCGTCATCGGCCCGAGCGGCCAAGCCGTAGACCGTGTCGGTCGGAAGGACCACCACTCCCCCGGCTTGCAGGGCCGCCACGGCGTCCTCCAGGGCCGCCATCTCAGAACGGTCCGTCGGGCCGCTCAGGGTGAGCCAGAAGGGACAACAAGGGATGGAGCCGGCGCACAACCGTGCACCCTACGCGCTGCACGGGAACGGGCGAATAGGGTCGACGGTCATGCGGGCTGTGGTGATGCGCCGAGGAACCCTGGTGGTGGACGAGGTGGACGATCCGCTCCCTGCCCCTGGACAGGTGCTGGTCCAGACCATCGCCTGTGGAATCTGCGGGTCTGACCTCCACGCCCTCACCCACGCCGATGAGATGGTGAAGATGTCGCGGGAGGTCACCGAGGCGCGGCCCGAAGGTACCCAACGGGGTCGCGTCGGCGTTCGTGGATCTCGCCCACCCGGATGGGCATGGCAAAATCCTCGTCGAACCCTCACTCCCCCACCGGGGTTAGCGGCGCGCCACCAGGGCGCGGGGACGACCGGCGAGATCGGGATGCACCGTGGCGTGTCCAAACCCGTTCTTCGCCGCCAACTGCACGACGGCGGGTCCTTGGGTCTCTCCAATCTCCACCACCAGCACGCCCGCCTCGGTGAGCCACTCACCGGCACCGCTCACGATCACTTCGATATGTTCGAGACCCCCGGGCCCGGATACCAACGCGTCCCGTGGCTCCCAGTCCGCCACCTCCGCCGGGAGAACCTCCCCAGCCGCCACGTAGGGCGGGTTGGACACGATCACGTCTACTCGCCCCCGAATATCTGGCGGCAGGGCGGCATACCAGGAGCCGAGCTCCAGGCGCACCCCGGCGGCCCGGCGACCCAGCGCGGCGAGATTGGCGCGAGCTACCGCCAGCGCGTCGGCGGAGACGTCGGTGGCCCACAGTTCGATGTGCGGCCAGCACTCGGCGGCCAGCGACAGGGCAATGGCCCCCGAACCGGTGCCGAGGTCTACGGCGATCATCGGTCCGTTCACCGCCGCGAGGGCATCGAGCGCCAACTCCGCCACCCCCTCGGTCTCCGGGCGGGGGATCAGCACGCGCCGATCTACCAACAAGTCCAGGGTGCGGAAACCCCAGCGGCCGAGCACGTATTGCAGGGGCTCCCCCGCCACCCGGCGGTTCACCATGGCGGTGAAGTGCCGAGCCTCGCGGTCGGTGGCGGGCTCGTCGAGGGCACCGGTCTGGGCGGCGGCGGTGCGCCCGGTGGCTTGCTCGATGATCCAGCGAATCTCCTGGTCGGGATCATCTACGGGGACCTCCCGCAGGCGCTGTCGTCCGCTGGCGCGCAACTCCCGCCAGCCCACCGGGCTCATGTTCCCTCGCTGAGCCGCCGGGTCTGCTCCGCAGCCATCAGGGCATCGATCACGTCGTCGAGTTCACCGGCGAGCACCTTGTCGAGTTTGTGCAGGGTGAGCCCGATGCGGTGGTCGGTGACGCGGTTCTCCTTGTAGTTATAGGTGCGGATCTTCTCCGACCGTCCTCCGCCACCTACCTGAATCTTGCGGGCCCCCGAGAGGGCGGCGGCCTGTTTGTCCTGCTCCAGTTTGAGCAGGCGGGCCCGCAGTACCTGCAGCGCCTTGGCCCGATTCTGAATCTGGCTCTTCTCGTCTTGCATCGCCACCACCAGCCCAGTGGGCTTGTGGGTGATGCGCACGGCGGAGTCGGTGGTGTTCACGCTCTGTCCGCCTGGACCCGAGGAGCGATAGACGTCGATCTGCAGGTCGTTGGTGTCGATGGCCACGTCAACCTCCTCGGCCTCGGGCAACACGGTGACCGTGGCCGACGACGTGTGGATTCGGCCCTGACTTTCCGTGACCGGCACCCGCTGCACCCGGTGGGGACCACCCTCTTGGTGGAGGCGCGGCCACACGCCGTTCCCCTTCAACAAGAACGTGATGTCGTTGAACCCCCCCATGTCGGATCGGTCCGAACCGAGCACTTCAAGCCGCCACCCCATGCGGGCGCTGTAGGCCTGGTACATCTCGAACAGATCCCGAGCGAACAGGTTGGCCTCTTCGCCTCCCTCCGCACCCCGGATCTCCACGATGACGTTCTTGCCTTCGTTGGGGTCCTTGGGCAGCAGGAGCATTCGCAACTGGGCTTCCAGGCGCTCAATGTCGGCCTCGGCCTCGGCCACTTCGACCCTCATCACCTCGCGGTCATCACCCTCGAGACCGGTGAGCATCTCCTTGGCCGTCTCGAGATCTTCGTGGCGCTGCCGGAGGTGCTGCGCCGTCTCCACAATCGGGCCCAACTCGTGGTACCGCCGGGCCACGTCCTGGTAGCGGCCCTGATCGGCGAGTAACTCAGGATCAGCCAGGCGCGCCTCAACAGCGATGAACTCTCGCTCGAGGTCTGCTAACCGTTCCAGCATCGCTCACAGGGTACGGCTGGAACGCTCCGGGCACGCGTTCCGGGGCCATCGTGAGACAGGGAGGGCCGAACCCGTAACCGATGAGCCGGTGGCCGTCGTCGCCGCCGGGCGAATCGAGGGGGGCCCGAAGGGCACGGTCAGGCGGACAACGGGCCGGCGCTCATCCGTCGTCGCGGTCAGACGCGCCCGTCGCCGGGGAGCGCGATCACCTCGGCGGGATGGGCCAGCCGATCGGCCAGCGCCCGGGTCACGGGGTGGGCGTCTCGTTCGGGGAGCACGAGGAGGAGGCGCGCATCGGGGGAGAGCGCGAGACGGGCATCGGCCGCCGCCGGCACGAGGTCCAGATGAATCCCCACCGAGCAGGCCACCACCACCGCCAGTCCGTCGGTGTCGGTACCCACCGCCACGGCGATGGCCGGATCCCGGAGGTTGGGCCGGGGTTCGGCCGGCGGCGCCGCCTGCAATTCCCTCAGGCCCAAGCGGCCGGGATCAGCCAGCAGCACGGCGCGGAGCCACCGCTCGGGGGCGAGTTGGTTCAATGGGTGACGTTCGGCGTCTACCCGGCGGGTCTTCCGCACGATCTCGATCACCCGGGCGAGTTGAGTGGCGGGCGGGAGGTTGCCGTGCAGCATCCCGGTGAGTTCGCGATCGGCGTGACCCACTCCCACCTCGAGGACGGGTTCGTCGATCGGCGTTCCCGAGGTGGTGGCGCCGTGGGAGATTCGAGCCACCTCGAGACCCAAAACCTCCGCACGGGCGATCCCTTCCTCTACCACCATCTCCACATCGGCATCGATAAACAGCTGGGTCAGCGCCGGGGCGTCCAAGGGCGCTCGGATGGGGCGGGGGGACGCCGCTATCGCGGGGTCGAGGGTGGCCCCAGTGATCTGCCACACGGTCGGGGCCGGGGCAAACAACTGCGCCCGTCGCGCCACGATGTCAGCCCCGGATCCCACGAGAAGGTGCAGAGTGGTCAGCGATCGGCGTTCGGCCCACACCAGGGCGGGACCAAAGGCAGCGATCGGATTGGGGGCGAGGAGCACCCAGCCGCGGTCGCCCTCCACCAGTGCCGCCCCGCCGGGAAAGTCGGCGGCGCGGCGGGTGGCCTCACCCCATTGGCTCGCCACCAGGACACGCGCTTGAGCGGCCAGTAATTCAGGCGCCGGAGCGCTCATCGGGGGTAGGTCAGTCTTCGTCGGAGGAGGCGGCGGCATCGTCTTCGGCCGGAACCTCCACCATCACCTCGACCACCTCGGCGTCCACCACGACGGCATCCACCACGACGGCGTCCACGACCACGGCGTCCACGACGACGGCATCAACCACCTCGTGGCCTACCACCGTGGCGTCCACCACCACGCCGTCCACCACGGTCTCCACCACGGTTTCCACGACGGTTTCCACGACGGTCTCCACGACGGTCTCCACCGCCACGACATCCACGACCAGGTCGGCCGCCACGACATCCACGACCGCATCGTGGCCATCGGTGAGGACCACGGCTTCGGCGGCGGTCTCCTCGACGAGGGCTTCGACTACGGCCTCTACCACGACGGTCTCCACCACCGTCTCCACCACGGTCTCCACCACGGTCTCCACCACCACGGATTCGACCACGCCATCGACCATGGCCTCTACCACCACCGAATCGACCACCACCGAATCGACCACCGCGGCGTCCACGACCACCGAATCGACCACGACGGCATCCACGACGGCGGCGTCCACCACTACGGCATCCACTACTACGTCCTCGACCACCCGCGCGGCGACGGCGGGAGCCACCACCGGCGCCTCGGCGCCTTCCGCCTTGCGACGCTTGCCGTAGCGACGCTCGAAGCGGTCGATACGGCCACCGGTATCCACCAGTTTTTGCTTGCCGGTATAGAAGGGGTGACATTCGCTGCAGAGTTCGGAACTGAGGCTCGCCCGGGTGGAACGCGTCTCGAAGGTGTTCCCGCAGGAGCACTTGACCGTAGCGATCACATAATCGGGGTGGATATCAGCACGCATGGGGTTTCTCCGGATGTCTCTGGCGGGGACTTGGGGATCCTACCGGTGCCCATCGGCCACCGCTACCTGGGGGACTCGGCTCAGCCGTTGCCAGCCTGCGCCACGGTGGCGAGGAACTCTTTGTTGGTCTTGAAGGTCTTCATTCGTTCTGTCAGCAACTCCACCCCGGCCTCATTGCTCATGGTCGACAACACTCGGCGCAGTTTCCAGACCTGCTGGAGTTGGGTGCCCAGAAAAAGCAGTTCCTCGTGGCGGGTAGAGGAGGCTTCGATGTCTACCGCAGGGTAGATCCGCTGTTCGGCCAAGCGCCGGTTCAGTCGCAACTCCATGTTCCCGGTGCCCTTGAACTCCTCGAAGATCACCTCGTCCATCCGACTGCCCGTATCCACCAGCGCCGTAGCCAGGATCGTGAGGCTGCCACCTTCCTCCACATTGCGGGCTGCGCCGAAGAACTTCTTGGGGGGATACAGCGCCCCCGTGTCGATCCCACCCGACATCACCCGGCCGGTGGAGGGGGCCGCCAGGTTGTAGGCCCGTGACAGGCGGGTGATGCCATCGAGAACCACCACCACATCGTTGCCTTCCTCCACGAGCCGCTTGGCCCGCTCGATGGCGAGTTCGGCCACCTGGGTGTGTTCCTCCGCCGGACGGTCAAAGGTGGAAGCAACCACGGTGGACGTGTCGTTCTTGAGCCACCGCTTCATATCGGTGACCTCTTCGGGGCGCTCGTCGACGAGCAGAACGAACAGATGGACCTCAGGGTGGTTCAGTTCGATCGAGCGCACGATCTGCTTCACCACGGTGGTCTTGCCCGCCTTCGGCGGCGACACGATCAGGCCCCGCTGGCCCTTCCCAATGGGAGCGATGAGGTCGATGATCCGAGCCGTCATGTCGTCGCTGGCCCGCGGCAGTTCGAGGGTGAGCTTGCTGTCGGGGAACAGGGGGGTGAGATCGGCGAACGAAGGACGATCCCGGGCCTTCTCGGGATCGCCGCCATTCACGAGATCGATCCGCAGGAGAGCAGGGTTCTTCTCGTTGCGGAGGGCGGGGCGACTGGCGCCTTTCAACTGATCACCCCGGCGGAGCCCCAGCTGACGGGCCTGCTTCACCGAGACGTACACGTCGTCTTTGGAGGGCAGATAGCCGCTGATGCGAAGGAAGCCATAGCCCTCGTCGCGCAGATCGAGAAAGCCCTCCACATCGATGGGATCGCCGGTGTACTCCTCGACGAAGCCTGAGCCTTGGCCCGACCCGGAGGACTGGCCATCGCCCTGCCCCCGATTGCGGCCCCGACGGCGGCGACGCCGGTTGCTGCTCTCGTCGTCCTCGCTCTGACTATCGCTGGCCTCACTGGACGGCCCGCCGCCACTGCCATTCCCGCCGCCGGTGCCATTCCCGCCGCCGGTGCCGTTGCCGTCGCCATTGCCATCGCGACGTGGGCTGCCGCCGCGACCCTGGGCGCCGTTGCGACCTCCGCGGTCGGTGGCGCCCGACGGCCCTTCGGTGGGATCGGAGTGAGCCGCCGGCCCTCTCTCCGGCTGGACGGCCGGGCCGCTGGTGGCCCCGTCGCGGCTGGAAGACGGGGTGGACCGGGGTGACCGGGCCCGGGGGACGCGGGCGGGGGGCTCAGGGGCGACCGACACCTCCGGTGGGGTGTCGGGGCCAGAACCTACGCCGGTGAGATCGAGGATCATGTCGACGATGTCGGCTTTTTTGACGCGGGCCTTCGGCTCGCCGCCAAGAGCCTTGGCGATCGTGACGAGTTCATCACGGTCTTTCGCCTCGAGGGCGGAACGTTCAAGGGCAGTGGAGTCCACGCTCATGCGAGTGGGTACCTCATGGGTTCAGGGAATCGCCGGATTTACAGGAAGGTGCGGACCAAGGCAAGGGTGCCCCAGCGCCACGATGTTCGCTTCAGTGGGGCCATCGAGCCGCCCATACCGGAACACCGGTCGGTGTCGACTTCGCGTTGCGCCCCCGCAGAACCATGCCAGGCTAGCCCCATGACCTCATCGGGCCACAACCCGGCGGAACCCCGTCAGGCAGAGATCAGACTCCCGTGTTGATCCAACCGGTGCTCCAAGCCCACGGCCTCACCAAGTCCTTCGGTGAGATCAAGGCCGTAGATGGCGTAGACCTGTGTATCAATCCCGGCGAGCGGTTGGGCCTCCTCGGCCCCAACGGCGCCGGAAAGACCACCACCTTGCTCATGCTCCTCGGTGCCATCACCCCCGATACCGGCTCCATCACCATCGGGACGCATCACCTTCCCCGGGGGCGGGCGGCGGCCATGAGCGAGGTGGGCTTCGTGGCCGGCTATCTCCCTCTGCCCGACCGGCTCAGGGTGCGCGAAGCCCTCTCGATCTTCGCCGGCTTCTACGGGATGAACCGCAAGGCGGGCGACGCCGCCGCCGCCGCCGGATTGGAGCGATTCGGCATCAGCCACCTCGCCGAACGCATGTGCATGGAACTGTCTTCCGGACAGCGCACCCTGGTGGGCATCGTGAAGGCCATCCTTCACTCCCCCACGCTCCTCGTGCTCGACGAACCCACCGCCAGCCTCGACCCCGACGTGGCCTACCGGGTGCGCCGCGGCCTCCTCGACGTGGCCGCCCACGACGGCACCGCCTTACTGGTCACCAGCCACAACATGGCCGAGGTGGAACGGCTGTGTGAGCGCGTGGTGTTCCTGGCGGCCGGGACCGTGGTGGCCGATGGTTCACCCGCCTCCGTGGCGGCGGCCTTCGGCCACGGGAACCTCGAAGGCGTCTTCCTCCACCTCGCCGGCACCGTGGTGGCAGAGGACCAGACCGACAACCGCGATGGAACTACGGATCAGGAGGCGCCGTGGTAACCGCCGCCAACGACCGCCTGCCCTTTTCGTGGCTTCGGGTCCGCACGGTCGTGCGGCGACACCGCTACGTGCTGTTCCGCAGCCCCCACCGCTGGTTCGACCTGGCCTTCTGGCCGGTGTTCGACGTGCTGCTCTGGGGGTCGCTCGGGGCCTTCGTGGCGCAGCAAAGCCCCACTAGTCGCTCCACCACGCCCTATCTGCTGGCCGGAATCATGCTCTTTCAGGTGTTGATGCAGAGCCAAATCGCGGTGGCCACGGGCTTCATGGAGGAGACATGGACCCGCAACCTGCTCAACGTGATGACCACGCCGTTGCGGGAAATCGAATACGTGATCGGACTGGCCTTGATGGGAATGCTCAAGTTGCTCGCCGCCATGACCACCGTGAGCATCACCGCCTTCGCCTTCTACCGATTCGGCCTCGGGGAGGTGGGCTTCGGCCTCATCCCGATCGTGGGGGTGCTGCTCCTGGTGGGCTGGTCCACGTCGATGCTCGTGATCGGCCTGCTGTTGCGCTACGGCCAGAGCGCCGAAATCCTCGCCTGGGCCACCACCTTTGCGATCCTGGCGGTGTCGGGCGTGTTCAACCCGGTGGAGTCCATCCCCGGGCCGATCCAACCCATCGCCAAGATCCTCCCCACCACCTACGCCTTCACCGCCGCCCGCGATCTCCTCGACGGCGGCGGGGTGCCGTGGGCCACCCTCGGCTGGGCCGCGCTCAGCGGTGTCATCCTCGCCGGCTTGTCGATGATCTACGTGCTGCGGATGCTGAAGGTCTTCCGAACCCGAGGCTTTGTCACCCGGTATTCCTAATCCCGAACCGCCTGTCCACCACTCAGAGGGCTCCAAGCGTGATCCTTCTGTCATGGAACCTCAGCCGCCGCGTCATCTACGCGCCGCCACCCCCGCCCCCGGGCGCGGCCGCCGGATCGGGCTGATCGTGGTGGTGATGCTCGCGCTGGCGGGCGGGGCGGGCGTCGCCGTGGCCCAGACCACCCGCGGGAGGGCACCATCCACCAACGCCGTCGCGTCCTCGACGGTGCCCCCCACCACGGCCGCCACCACGACCACGGTGGCCCCCCCGCGCACGGCCACCATTGCCTTCGGCGGGGACGTGCTTATTCATTCACCCGTGTGGAAAGCCGCCGCCACCCCCAATGGCTACGACTTCTCCCCCATGTTCGCACCCCTATCGCCGGTGCTCACCGCGGCCGATGTGGCCATCTGCCATCTCGAGGTGACCCTGGCCCGACCCGAGGAGCCGCTGTCGAGCTATCCCCGGTTCCGCGCACCGGCCGCCCTCGCCACCGACCTCGCCGAGGCCGGGTTCGACGGCTGCTCGGTGTCGTCCAACCACGCGCTCGACTTCGGCCCCCAGGGGGTAGTGGCCACCCTTGATGCCCTTGATGCCGCGGGCCTGCAGCACGTGGGCACGGCGCGAACGCCGGAGGAGAACCAGCTGGCGGCGCGCTATGACGCCGGTGGCATTGCGGTGGCGCAGCTGTCCTATTCCTATGGGTTCAACGGGTTCACCCGACCGGCGGGCCAGGAATGGCTGGCGGATCAGATCGATCCCGCCCTCATCTTGCGGGATGCCGCCGCCGCCCGGGCCGCCGGCGCCGAGGTGGTGATCGTGTCTCTGCACTGGGGCAACGAGTACAACCACGACGTCACCGCGGCCCAGCAACAGGTGGCTGATGCGCTCGCCGCCGTGCCCGGCGCGGTGGACCTGGTGATGGGTACCCACGCTCATGTGGTGCAACCGATCTCCAAGGTGGGATCGATGTGGGTGGTGTGGGGCATGGGAAACCTGCTGTCGAGCAACTCCACCAGTTGCTGCCCAAAGGACACCGTCGACGGCTTGGTCGTCACCGTGGGCATTGGTGATCTCGGTGCACGCGGCGCAGGAGCGGGTGTCACATCGGTGGCCGTGACGCCCACGTGGAACGAGCGCCGCACCTTCCGCGTCCTGCCCACCGCCGCCACCGTCGCCGATGGCACCGCCCCGGATCTCGTTGCGGACCTGCGGGCGTCCTACGCCCGCACCATGAGCGCGGTGCTGGCCCTGGGGGGGGCCGAGATTGGGGTGGTTCCCGTGCCCGCTATGCCCGGCTGAGGGCTGGGGGTACCGCGCCCTCGCCGGCCGTGAGGCGCCGGGGGCTACGCCGAGGGGACGAGGCGAGCCATCAACTCGTGGCCCGGAACATCCACACAGTGGGCCGTAGCGGGCTCGCTGTAGGTGCCGCCGGGCCCGTCCACGGCGGAATCCACGAGAAGATAGGGCACCGATTCGCTGGTGTGCGTCTTCAACTCGATCGGGGTGGCGTGGTCGGGTAGCAACAACATCCGCCAGGGGCCCATCGAGTCGAGTCCGGCCACGAGATCCGTGAGGATTCGGCGATCCCACGCTTCCAGCGCCTTCACCTTTTCTTCGAGGTTGCCGGCATGCCCGGCTTCGTCGGTGGCTTCGACGTGAATAATGAACAGGTCGCCGCCGGCTTCGAGCGAACGCAGCGCGGCGTCGCGCTTGCCCTCGTAGTCGGTATCGAACCAGCCGGTGGCCCCGGGCACCTCAACTCGTTCGATATCGGTGAGCACCCCCAGCCCCCGGATGAGATCCACGGCGGTGACCAAGGCCGCCCGAGTGCCGGTCCGCTCGGCGAAACTTGGCATCTGCGGCTGGAACCCCTGGCCCCAGAGCCACACCTGGTTGGTGGCCAGGCCGAACCCGCCCACGATCTCACGGCTGGCCTCCATGATCGCTTGCACCTTGGCCGCCGCCGGGCCGGTGGGCCACACCACGGGCTTATCGGAGAGGTCGTGGGGCGGGGCGCATTCGGCGTCGGCCCAATCGGCGGGAGCCACCAGGATGTGGCGGTACTGCACGCCGGCATGAAACTCGATATCGGCACCGGCCCCCCGGCCGAGTTGGTCGTCGAGGGCGTGGATCACTTCGCGAGCCTGTTCGGTGGTGGGGTGACCGCCGGCGAAGTCGACCATGGTGCCGGTGGTGCTCACCGTGGAGAGGTTGCAGCGATAGGCCACCTGGTCGGGCCGCAACCGCAGCCCAAGGGCCGCCGCCTCGATCGGGGCCCGGCCCGTGTGGAAGCGAGCAGGGTCGTAGCCGAGGATGGACATGTTGCCGACGTCGCTGCCCGGCGGCATGCCCGGCGGGATCACCGCCGCTCGCCCCACCTCGCCCCGGGCCGCCAGGCGGGCCAGGGTGGGCATCGAGGCGACCTCGAGCGGGGTCTTTCCCTGCAGGGCCGCCAGCGGCAGGTCGGCACAGCCATCGGGGATACAGACAACGTATTTCACCCTCTGAGCCTACCGATACCCCTGCTCCACCGACACCGGAGGCGAAAGGCTCCGGCCGGCGGCGTTCAGGTGACCCGGGCCAGCACGTAGGCGCGTACCGCGGAGATGTCGTTAGGCAGCCCGTCGTAGTGTTCGTCGCGCTCGAGGAGATCGGCGAGGCGGGCGGGCAGAGCCGGTCGGATACCGGTGGCCTGCTCCACGGCATCGGGGAACTTGGCCGGGTGCGCGGTGGCTACCGCCACCATCGGGACATCCAGGGAACGACGTTGGGTGAGCGCCGCCGCTATCCCCACCGCGGTGTGCGGGTCGATGAGCATGCCGTGCTCGTTGTGCACACGGCGAATGGTGGCGAGGGTGGTGGTGTCGTCGATCGTGGCGGCGTCGAAGCGGTTGGTGCGCGGGGCCTCCACCGCCCCGCGGGACCGAAAACGCCCGAGGAGGTCGGCGGTGGCAGGGCCATCCCGACCCGACAATTCGAACAGGAGTCGTTCATGGTTCGACGACACCTGAATATCCATCGACGGACTCACGGTGGGTACCACCTCCTCGGCCACCATCGACCCGCTGGTCACCCAGCGGGCGAGGATGTCGTTGCGGTTGGCGGCGATCACCAACTGATCGATGGGTAGACCGATCTGCTCGGCCACCCAGGCCGCAAAGATGTTGCCGAAGTTCCCCGACGGCACTGTGAAGGAGCAGCGACCCAACGCGGCGGTGGCGGTGACGTAGTACACGACCTGGGCCATCACCCGGGCCCAGTTGATTGAGTTCATGGCCGAGAGCCGCACCTGCTCCCGGAAGGCAACATCGGCAAACAGTGCCTTCACGAGGTCCTGGCAGTCGTCGAAGGTGCCCTCGACCGCCACGTTGTGCACATTCGGTTCGTGCACGGTGGTCATCTGCCGCCGTTGCACTTCGCTGACCCGACCCGCGGGATGCAGCACCACGATGTCGAGGGTGGGACGTCCCACGCAGGCGTCGATTGCCGCCGAACCCGTGTCGCCGGAGGTGGCCACCACGATGGTGGCTCGCTCGCCCCGGGCCCGCAGTTCATGGTCGAACAGGCGGCCCACCATCTGCAGGGCGACGTCCTTGAACGCCAGGGTGGGGCCCCAGAACAGTTCCAAGAGGTGAAGCTCACCGAGGGGGACCACCGGGCACACGGCGGGATGATCGAACCCGGTGTAGGCCTCGGACACCATCGCCGCCAGGTCGTCTCGGCTGAGGGATCCCTCCACGAAGGGGAACATCACATCGACCGCCACCTCGCCGTAAGGGCGACCGGGGGCCCATACCTCAGGGGCGAGGGTGGGCCAGGTGGCGGGCACGTAGAGACCGCCATCGGGCGCCAAACCGGTGAGGAGGATGTCGCCGAAACCGAGGGCGGGGGCGAGGCCGCGGGTGGAAACGTACTGCATCAGTCGCGACCGATGACCCTGAGCACCGACCCGATGCGCTCCACCGCGCTCAGCGCACTCAGGGCGTCAAGGGTGGCGAGAACGTCGGCGCCCCGGGCCTGATGGGTGATGAAGATGAGCCGGGCTTCCTCGCCCATGCCCACCTGCTCCATCGATCGAATCGACACCCGATGGGTGCCGAACACGCCGGCGACCTGGGCCAACACCCCGGGACGATCGAGCACCTGCATGTTGAGGTAGTACGCCGACTCCACCTCGTGCACGGAACGGAAGCGGGCCACCCCCAACCGACCCACGGTGGCGTGTGATCCACGGTGATGGTTGACGGCGGCATCCACAACATCGCCGAGGATGGCGCTGGCGGTGGGGAGCCCACCGGCCCCCCGTCCGTAGAACATCACCTCGCCGACGGCGGCGCCCTCCACGAACACGGCGTTGAAACTTTCGCGCACCGCAGCCAGGGGATGTTCGAGCGGCACCATCGTGGGATGCACCCGCACACTGATCTCACCGGCATCGTCCTGTTCGGCTACCGCCAACAACTTGATGACGTACCCCATGCGCTGGGCGAAAGCGATGTCGGTGGCGGTGATCCCCGAGATGCCCTCGTGGTGCACATCGGCCGCGGTGACCTCCACGCCGAAAGCAATGCTGGCAATGATGGCGGCCTTGGCCCCGGCGTCGTAGCCCTCCACATCGGCAGTGGGATCAGCTTCGGCATAGCCGAGGGCCTGCGCCTCGGCGAGGGCATCGGCGTAGGAGGCCCCGGCTTCGCTCATGCGGGTGAGGATGTAGTTGGTGGTGCCGTTGACGATGCCCATCACGCGCAGGATCCGCTCCCCCACCAGCGACTCGCGCAGCGGTCGGATGATCGGGATACCACCGGCCACCGCCGCTTCGAAGAGTAAGTCCACTCCGGCGCTCTCGGCCGCCTGGAACAGTTCGGCACCGGCGGTGGCGAGCAGTTCCTTGTTCCCGGTGATCACCGGTTTGCCAGCCCCCAGGGCGGCCAGGATCAGCGTTCGGGCCGGCTCGAGGCCCCCAATGAGTTCCACGATCAGGTCCACCTCAGGGTCGGCCACGATCGACGGGGCGTCGGTGGTGAGGCGGTCGGGCGAGAGCGTGATGGCACGCGGCTTGGCGAGGTCGCGTACCGCCACCCGGGTGACCTCCAACCGGAGCCCGGTGCGGGCCTCGATGTCGGGGCCCTGGCTGGCGATGAGGTCGACCAACGGCGCCCCCACGTTGCCGCACCCCAGTACCCCGATGCGCACCAACACTGGGCTTTTACTCAGATCGTTCGTCACGCCCCCATCGTAGAGGGATGCCCGCGGCCGACCCCGCCTGGGTTTGGGTTCAGTCCGCTACGTCGTAGTGGAGAAGATCCTCCAGCGTCTCGCGCCGCACCACCAACCGGGCCTGTCCGTCGGCCACGAATACCACCGCCGGGCGGAGCACTTTGTTGTAGTTCGAGGCCATCGAGTGCCCGTAGGCCCCGGTGACCGGCGTGGCCAGGACGTCGCCCACGGCGATGTCGTCGGGCACCTGGGCGTCGCGCACGAGCACATCGCCCGACTCGCAGTGTTTGCCCACGATCGTGACGAGACGAGGCCGGGGCGCGGTGGCGGCCCGCGGCAGGAACGCCTCGTAGCCGGAGCCGTAGAGCACCGGGCGAGGGTTGTCGGACATGCCGCCGTCGACCGAGAGATAGGTGCGCACCTCTGGCACCTCTTTGATGGTGCCAACCCGGTAGAGGGTGACGGCGGCTTGGGCCACGATCGAACGCCCCGGTTCGGCCAACACCCGGGCGCGGAGGCCGGCATCCCGGCAGGCCGACACGATGGCGATCCCCCACTCCGTGATCGACGGGGCCGTCTCGTCGTGGGTGTAGGCCACGCCGAGCCCGCCGCCGATCGACAGTTCGGGCAGTCCCATTTCCCGCACCCACGGTGCCACCACCTCGACGGCCTGATGGAAGAAGTCGGCCACGAAGACCTGGCTCCCGATGTGCATGTGCACACCCATCAGTTCCATGGCCGGCGAATCCTGGGCGTACGCCACCGCTCGGGCGGCGTCGCCGGACGGCACGCCGAAGCCGAACTTGGAGTCGATCTGACCGGTGCGCACAAACTCGTGGGTGTGGGCTTCCACGCCGGGGGTGGCCCGGATGAGCACCTTGGGCACGAGGCCGTCGTGGGCGTGGAGTTCCGCCAGTCGTTCGAGTTCGTCGAAACTGTCCACCACGATGCGGCCTACCCCGGCATGGCGGGCGGTGCGCAGTTCGTCGGTCGACTTATTGTTGCCGTGCAAGACGAGGCGGTCGGCGGGCACCCCGGCGGAAAGAGCCACGTGCAGTTCACCCCCGGTGGCCACGTCGAGGCCCATGCCTTCCTCGTGAGCGAGGCGGGCCATGGCCAGGCAGAGGAACGCCTTGGAGGCGTAGGCCACACCCTCGCCGAAGGCGGCCACGGCCTCGCGGCAGCGAGCCCGCAGGTGGGCTTCGTCGTACACGAAGAGCGGGGTGCCGTACTCCTCGGCGAGGGCGAGAAGATCGCAGCCCCCGATGTGCAGATGCCCGTCGGGGGCCACCGCCGCAGTCTGGGGCAGGAGGTGGAAGGGCAGCGGTCCGTTCATCGAGCCACCCTCCCGGGCACCCGGGGGCGGCTCGGCGGCAGTCACATGGCCTCCGGGGCGGAGACGCCGAGGAGATCGAGGCCGATACCGAGGCCGATCTGCGCCGACTCCACCAGCCAGAGGCGAGCCTGCGTGAGCTCCGGCGGCACGTCACCGATGACGTAGCAGTCGTGGTAGAAGCCGTGGAAGCGCTCGGCGAGTTCCCGCACCCAGGTGGTGACTTTGTGAGGGGCGCGGTCGTGGCAGGCCATGGCTACCACCTCGGGTAATTCCGACAACTTGCGCAGCAGTTCGAACTCGCGATCGTGCACGAGTTGGGAGAGATCCACCTCGGCAAGGGGTGCTCTGGTGATTCCCGCCGCCGCTGCCTTGCGAGCAATGGAATGAATCCGGGCGTTGGCGTACTGCACGTAGAACACCGGGTTTTCGTTGGACTGGGTGGTGATGAGGTCGAGGTCGATCGTCTGGCGGGTATCCAGCGATTGGAGAAGGAAGGTGAGGCGAGCCACATCGGCGCCCACGGCGTCCACCAGGTCTTCGAGCAGTACCAGTTCTCCGGCGCGCTTGGAGAGCCGCACTTCCTGGCCGTCTTTCACCAGCACCACCAGTTGGCCGAGGATGATCTCCAACTCCTCGGGCTGGTGGCCCAAGGCCAGCACCCCGGCTTGGAGGCGGGCCACATAGCCATGATGGTCGGCCCCCCAAATGTCGATGAGCAGATCGAACCCGCGGGCGAACTTGTTGCGGTGGTAGGCGATGTCGGGCAGCAAGTAGGTGGGTTCGCCGTCGGATTTCACCAAGACACGGTCTTTGTCGTCGCCGAAGTCGGTGGTGCGCAACCACACGGCACCGTCCTGGTCGTAGGCCATCTTCTTGGCCCGCAGGTCGGCGAGGGTCTCGTCGATGGCACCGCCCTCGGCCAGGCTCTGCTCGCTGAACCAGGTGTCGAACTCCACCCCAACCGCAGCCAGGCTCTCTCGTAGATCAGTTTTGGCGCGCTCGTAGCCCCACGCCGCCGGGTCGGCCCCGGGGGGCATCTCGGCGGCCCACTCTTTGATGTACTCGCCGACGTAGCCGCCTTCGGGCACGTCGAGGCCGGCTTGACGGGCGGCCAGCGAGGCGGCGAAGAGAGTCATCTGCACGCCGCGATCGTTGAGGTAGTACTCCCGGTGCACCACGTGGCCGGTGCGGTCGAGGATGCGGCAGAGGGCATCGCCGAAGGCTGCCCAACGCCCGCCGCCGGCGTGGAGAGGGCCAGTGGGGTTGGCCGACACGAACTCGACGTTCACC
The DNA here is from genome assembly GCA_009886035.1 of Actinomycetota bacterium. GTDB lineage: Bacteria > Actinomycetota > Acidimicrobiia > Acidimicrobiales > VFJN01 > VFJN01. Next base: position 5,292 of record VFJN01000169.1, on the reverse strand, counting down.
CGCTGGCCGTGGCCGATGTCGAGGCGGGCGTAGTTGTCCTCTCCGGCATCGATGATCTCGCCCAGAACGTCGTACAGCCAGGTCCCGTGCAGGTGGAAGTTCACAAACCCCGGCCCGGCGATCTCGACGCGCGCCACGTGCGGAGGCGGGGAGGCGTTGAGGGTGGCCACCAGTTCTCCGGCGAGATCCCGCGGATTGCGACCGTTGTTCTTGGCGGTGGCCATCGCCACGTTGGACGACCAATCGCCGTGGACTCGTCGGGCGGGTCGTTCGAGATGGATCTCCGCGGGCGGTTCGATGCCGGCCTCGATGAGGGCGGCCCGGAGCGCGGCGGCGAGCGAATCGCGGATCACGAGGGCCTCGGTTCCCTAGAACATCGCCGCGGCGGGCGACGCGCTCGAGGGTGGAAGGTCATCGGGGAAGCGTAAGCGGTGACTGCCAAGCGCCGGAAGCCAATACGCGCCACTCGCGTCAGGGAGCGGACGCCATCGGGCCATCGCCGGCGCTCACGGCTTGCTCATCACGGAGGCGGGGCGTCGTCTTGTTCTGGGGCCTCAGGCCGTTCTTGTCGGCGAAGAAGGCCCGCACGAGATCCATGTCGGCCCGCACATCACCCGAGGGGTGGATCACCGGACCGTAGCCGCCGGTGCGCGAGGGGCCGTCGAGATAACACAACACGACGGGGATGTTGGCTTCCTGGGCGATCCGGTAGAACCCCGACTTCCAGTACTCGCCCTTGGTGCGGGTTCCCTCGGCGGGAATGACAATGGCCAAGGACTGGGCCTGAGCGGCCCGTTCGGCGAGATCGGTCACGAGCGATCCGGGATTGCTTCGATTCACGGCGATGCCGCCCATGGCCCGGAACAGGGGGCGGAAGGGCCCGGCGAACATCTCCTGCTTCCCCAACCACTTGGGATGGAGGTCGCTCCGCCAGGCCATGGCCAACATCAGGAAGAAATCCCAGTTCGACGTGTGGGGCGCGGCCACCAGCACGTAGACGGGGATGTCCTGAGGGGGTTCGTTGACGAGGCGGTAGCGGGAGATGAAAAGGGTGAGGCTGGCGAGAAATTTTTTGATGCCCCCAACCTACCGGGGGACCCTCGCGTTTCCGGAACCATCGGCGATCCCCCGCCGGCCGGGCCGGGTCGATACCCACCCGTGATGGCCCCCGGTGTCGAAAAAAGCGGGACGAACACCCCGGGAAGGGGCACCGGCGCCGGGGCGTCGCGGGAACCCCGGGAGAGGCAAGGATGGGGTCGGTCGAGGCCTTGAGGTCAGGGACCGATGCGATAACGCCCTAGTCCCACTCAACCCCGCGCCATCCCTGCGGTCGCCGGCGGGTCAGGGGCTGGTGGTGCATGACACCAGTATCACCCTCACGCAGCGCGCTGGCGCGGATGCTCAAAGTAGGGGCAGGCCGGCGTCCGGACCCGGGTGAGGCGAGGCGGCGGCGGGGCTGCGATTGCCACTGCCCCCGCCCGTGATCGACACCAAGCGGGCGCCTGACGCCCGGAACCACTGTCACACCCCCTGCGTACTGTAAGAGAAAAGAGAGTGAGGCATAGCTAAACATGAGTGAAGAATTTGATCTGACGGCGTCTACGGCCTTGGCCTGGGAGCAATTTGAGGAGCAGTTCGCCGCCTTCCTGGCCGATATGGAACCCGGCGAAGCCCTCGTCATCACTATCCAGTCGGCCGCCAGCGAAGAAGAGGTGTCGCCCTACCTCCAACTGGCGGCCGAGGAGGACTACCTGCGGCTCGAAGTTTCCAGCAACACGTACCTCACCGACCACTACGCCCTCACCCCGCACGACGAGAAGATGCTGGTAGCCGTCGGTCTGGGCACCCCCACCTGCGGCGCCAACAATCTCTATGACGGCGCTGGGTCGCCCAACTTCTTCCTCGATGTCGACTGCACCGGCGAAACGCCCGAGTTCGAAAACCTCGCTGATACTGCGACCCGCATCCTGCGCGATGTGCTCTCCGTCCCTCACCCGGCTTTTCTCTACTGCAATCCACTCTTGGATACGCCCGACGAACTCGAAGCGGACGACCCCGAACCGTCGCCGGTGGTGGCTCCGGTAACACGCGAACACCTGCTCCACCTCGTCACGGAGGCCCTCACGCCGATGCTCGGCTTCGCTCCATTCCACTGCGACAACGGCGACATCCCGATATGCGAGGGGGACATCGTGGTGTTCGTGCGGGTCCACCCATACTTCCCCACCGTCGAGCTGTGGTCGTGCGTCGTCGACGAGGTCACCGATCCCGTGGCGGCGGCGTACGAGGTCGGTGTCCTCAACCGCGATTCCACCTTCATCCGGTACGTAGTCCGAGACACTCGGGTGACAGCCCACCTGGCGATACCGGCCAAACCCTTCGTCGCTGACCATCTAATGACCTTGCTCCGCCTCATGATGAAGTCCCTCACCAAGGCCGAACCCGATCTCGTGCACCGGGTAGGTCGCGGCCGTTTCTCCCCCAGCCCCGCGGCCGAGATGGCCGCAAGGTCGGCCGCCCTGCAGGCGGCGGCCGATCCAGCCCCCGAACCTCTCCCCCTTTTCCGCCACCTGCAGGCCGTCGCTCCGGAGATGCTCGATGAGCACGTCGTAGCCAGGATCTGCGGGGCGGATCCCGACACCATCCGTGAGCTCATTCAGTGGAACGAGAACGACACGGCGCTCCTCGACCGTGCTCACCGGGATGCGCAGGAGGACGAGGACGAGGCGGCCGAAGCCATCATCGGCACCCAGCTCCGGCTCGCCAAGGCCATGACCGCACTCCTCATCGCGGCCCTGTGAACCGCAGCCAGGGGGTTTACCGTGAATTCACGCGACTCCAACGCTCGTTGCTCTTAACATCGCCATGTTCGACCCGAAGGCAGTTCGGGCAACCACCTGACTCTGGGGGTCGGCATGACGCTCGTAGATGAGCTCACAGGCGATGAGCTCGCCTCACTCGCTTCGGGCTTGCAGCAGCCGCACGGGCAAGCTCAGGCAGATCATGCGAGGATGGCGGGATGGCGGGGACCAAGATCCAAGCTGCTGAACACCCTGTAGGTGAGATCTTCACCGACGCCTATCGCTTCCTGATTCCGAAATACCAGCGTCCGTACGCCTGGACCACAGAACAGACCGCGGAGATGTTCGACGACCTCCTGTCTGCCGCAACGTCAAAGCCCAGCATCGACGATGCGGACCCGTACTTCTTGGGCAGCATCGTGCTCGTCAAAGCGGAGGACGATCCACGCTCCGAAGTGGTGGACGGACAACAGCGGCTCACAACACTCACGGTGCTCTTGAGCGCCTTGCGGGAGCACGTGTCACCATCCTTCGCCGACTCACTCGATAGTCGCATCTTCCAGAAGGGCGATCCGATCAAGGGCACCATCGATCAACCTCGACTGTCGCTCCGCGATCGCGACCAGGGTTTCTTCGAGAAGCAGATTCAGGAGCGATCGGGGATCACCATCGCATCAACGATGGCCGTGGACCCGCTCCCGGATAGCCAGCGCAACCTCATCGCCAATGCAAAGCTGATCCTCGATCGGCTATCAGCGCTGCCGGCCGACTCGTGCGACCAGTTCGCGCGGTTCATTACGCTCCATACGTACCTGGTCGTCGTCTCGACTAGGGACTTCGAATCCGCATATCGCATCTTTACCGTCCTGAACGAGCGGGGTCTCGACCTCACACACAGCGACATCCTGAAGTCGGAAATTATCGGCGCCATCGATGAGGCAGATCAGGATGCGTACACGCAAAAGTGGGAGGCGGAGGAAGAAGGCCTGGGGCGGACCCGCTTCGCGGAGCTGTTCTCACACATCCGGATGGTCTTCGCGAAGACCAAGGCTCGGGAGTCCATCCTCAAGGAGTTCCGCACCTCGGTCGTCACGGCGATGCCCGACGGAAAGGCCTTCATCGACGACGTCCTTGTCCCGCTGTCGAACGCCTACGAGGTGATCACTCGAAGCGACTACAAGTCGACGTCCGGCGCCGACGAGATCAACACCTGGTTCGACTGGCTCAACCGCTTGGACAACACGGACTGGATCCCGCCGGCGATGGCGTACGTGAGTACTCCGACGACCACGGCCGCCGCACTAGCCACATTTCTGGCGGATCTGGAAAGGCTGGCGGCGAGCATCCTCCTCCGGCGCGTCGACACCACTCGCAGAATCGAACGCTACGGAGAGGTACTGAGCGCAATCGAAGATGGCATCGATCTGTACGGGGTGGATTCACCGCTCCAGCTATCGAGCGCAGAACAGACGGAAACCCTCGAACGCCTCCGATCGGAGATCTACACGGTGACGCGGGTTCGACAGTATGTGCTCCTTCGGCTGGACTCGGCGCTGAGCTCCGGCGGCGCGAGCTACGACCACCCACTAATCACCGTCGAACACGTGCTCCCGCAGACGCCGGCCACGCCGAGCGCGTGGCGCGACACGTTTTCCGACGACGAGCGCGAGTACTGGGTGCATCGCCTGGCCAACTTGGTGCTCCTTACCCGCCGAAAGAACTCCGAGGCGAGCAACTACGAGTTCGATGTCAAGAAGACCAAGTACTTCTCAACTGAGAAAGGCATCTCCCCCTTCGTGCTCACGACCGAGGTGCTCACCAACACAATCTGGAGTCCCAGTGTTCTTGGCCAGCGTCAACAGAAGCTCGTGAATGCACTCGCTGAGCTGTGGCATCTCGAATAGGCGCTGACGGCTGACCGAAGGATCGTCGACAACCTGGCGAGCGCGCTCCCGGGGGGCGCGTCGCTGTTAGTCGAGTTCAACGCGGCCATTGCTCGGGGCTCCCAGCAGGTGCGCCGCCTTCCGACCGACACCGGCGAACTCTCCATCGGAGCTGCTAATGGAAGCGAATCAAACAGTCCGACCTACACGCCTCCGTACCGCTCCAGTAAAAACCCGACATCGCGTTACACCCCGCCAGCACCGAGCTACTCCGCGACCTGGCGAGTGGGTGCGTGCGTCGATATCACGGGATCGTCCGTCGAACCGGTGTCGCGCTCGGGCTACACGGACGGGCAAATCATCGACTCTGCCTACTCCTCAGCAGGCTGCCCGCATGCCACAGGCTCCTACGTTGATGACTCCCCACAGGGATGGTGCATCGACGAGAACTGACCCGAGGAGCTTCGGGGTCTGAACTATCCCAGCTGTGTGCGCCATGATCACCACCCATGGGGCGTCTTGTACCGGATGAGTTTCCGTTGTCGTCGTTGGCGAACGATGCGGAGCGGCGGGTGGTGGAGGCGTTCCGGGATGGGTTGACCGATGGG
>VFJN01000083.1 GCA_009886035.1 Actinomycetota bacterium | reverse complement strand
TGGAGAGGTGTCGGCGGAGTTCCGTGGCGGCACCGGCGGCGTCGCCAGCGATGGCGAGTTCCATCAGGGTGTGGTGGGCCTCGGCGGTCTTGTAGTTGGATGGACGGTCGGGCAATTGGATCGTCATCATGAGGCCAGCCCGATCGGACAGCATGGTGGTCAACTGCAGCAGCCAGGCCGAGTCGCAGGTTGACAGCAGGGCGCGGTGAAAGGTGGCGTGGAGGTTCGCCGGCGCGATTTGCTGGGTGGTAAGAGAGTTCCAGGCGTCCTCGACGCGCTGGCGGTAGCCGGCATTGCCCGCCGCCACGGCTCGTTCGAGAGCCATCGGTTCGAGGATCAGTCGCAACTCGTAGATCTCGTTGGCTTCCTGCAGGTCGACCTCGGCGACCCGAGCCGACCCGTGCGACTGAAGAACGACGAGCCCTTCGGCCGCCAGTTTGCGGAGTGCCTCCCGCAGGGGGGTGGCCGATAGCCCCAGCTGTTCGGCCAACGTGGAGATGACGAGGGTGTCGCCCGGGCCGAAGTCGCCCTGGAGGATCGAATCGCGGAGCTGCTGGTCGGCCCACTCCGCCAACGTGGGGGGCTGCTCGCCGGCGGGGATTCTCGCTCCGGTCGTCATGCCGTCATTCTCTCACAGCCCCCCGGTCATCTATGGTAGATCCTATAGGATCATAAAGAGTCTTGGAGGTAACTCACCATGGGATTTCGTCTCGTAAACGTCGAAGGTCGCGCCGCTCTCGTGGCCGGGGATCACTATTTCGATCTCGAGGAGGTCAGCGCCGGGTCGTTCAGCGCCGAGCCCATGGACGCGATCGGCCATCCTGAGCGCCTGGCCTCCTTGTCCCGCATGTTGAGCGGGAACACGCCGTCGGGTCTGGTGGCGTCGGCGTCTCTGGGTCCGCCCGTTCCCAGCCCGCAGAAGTCGTTCGGCGTGGGTCTCAACTACCAGGCGCACGCTGACGAAGGGGGCATGGACGTGCCGGACACGCCGCTGGTGTTCACCAAGTTCCCCTCCTGCCTCGTCGGTCCGACCGCCGATGTCGAGCTGCGCAGCGATTTCTGCGACTACGAGGGTGAGCTCGTCGTGGTGATCGGCCCCGGCGGCAAAGACATCGCCCGCGCTGACGCGTGGGACCACGTGTTCGGTCTGATGATCGGGCAGGACATCTCCGACCGTGTCGTCCAGTTCGCGGCGCAGCCGCCGCACTTCGACCTCGGAAAGTCGTTCGACACTTTCGGCCCGGTTGGCCCGGTGCTCGTGTCGGTCGACGAGGTGGCGGCCCGCGACGATCTGCGAATTGTCACGGCCGTCAACGGCGAGGTGCGCCAGGACGCCAGCACAGCCGAGATGATCTTCGATGTTCCGACTCTGATCAGTTACCTCTCGCGGATCACCACGCTGGTCCCCGGCGACATCATCTTCACCGGCACGCCGGATGGCATCGGCGTCGCCCAGGGCAAGTTTCTCGCCGATGGCGATGTGATCACCACCACTATCGATGGTCTCGGCACCATGACCAATCGATGTGTCCGGGTCAGCGACTACCAAGGAGACGAACTCTGATGGCCCTCAACGGTTTGCTCGATATCGAGCTGAGCGTGCCCAACCCGACCGACTTGCTCGAGTTCTGGGAGCGGCGCGGCATGGTCCGCACCGCGGATGGGGCGCTGGGAACAACCGATCGGCCGGTGCAGCTGCGCATCGCCGAAGGTAGCTACCGCCACATGTCCGAACTGCACATGAGCTGCGAGACCGACCAGGACCTCGCCGATATCGCCGCTCGCATCGGGGAGATGGGGGTGGCCTCGACGATCGTCGACACCCGCCTTACCTGCATCGATCCGGTGTTCCAGCACCGGGTTGTGATCGACGTGACCAGGGCGCACCCGCTGACGCCGACCCAACGACGCGCCTGGAACCATCCCGGCGAGCAGGACCGCGTCGGTGCTCGCGCCGATGCGACGACCGAGGCCACCCCGCGACCACCCCGTCGGTTGGGCCACTTCGTGCTCGGCACACCGCATTTCGTAGAGGCCACCGCGTTCTTCGTCGACGGCCTGGGCTTCAAGGTGTCGGATCAGTTGCTTAACGGGCTCGCCACGTTCGGACGCATCGAGCAAGACCACCACAACCTGCTCATCCAACCTGGACCCACCTCCTACATCAACCACTACGCGTTGGAGATGGATGACATCGATGCGATTGGCAAGGCTGGCCAGGCCGTGTTGGCCGAGCGGCCCGACGCCAACGTTGTGGGCGTGGGCCGCCACTTCCTCGGGTCCAACGTGTTCTGGTACCTCACCGACCCGTCCGGCACGATGTTCGAGTTCTTCTCCGACATCGACCAGATCATCGACGATGAGGCCTGGGAGCGCGACCACTGCCGACGCGATTGGATGGGCGCTGACGGGATGGCCCCGATCTCCGTGTGGGGCCCGCCGGAACCGGAGACGTTCCTGAACCCGGCCGACCTGCCCGCCATCGGCGCCGCCCGCCAAGCCCTCGGGCTGGACTGACGCCGTGGACCTGGGCATCAGGGGCCGGTCGGCCATCCTCCTGGCCTCGAGCCGCGGCCTCGGCCGTGCGTGCGCCGAAAGCCTCGCTCGCGAAGGCGTGCACGTGGTGATCAACGGCCGTACCGAGGCCGACGTGCTGCGCACCTGCGACGAACTGCACGACGCCTACGGGGTCACCGCTACGCCTGTCGTTGGCGATGCGACAACGACGGAAGTCCACGATGCTCTACTGGGTGCGTCTCCCGAGCCGGACATCGTGTTACTCAACGGCGAGGGTCCTGCACCCCGCGCCTTCACTGACATCGACGCCCTCATGTGGGCCGACACCCTGCAGCGCACGATGGTGTCACCGCTGCTGTTCGTGCAGCGGGTCATCGGCGGCATGCAGCAACGCCAGTTCGGTCGGATCGTCGCCATCTCCTCGGCGATGGTGAAGTCGCCCAACCCGTTCATGAGCATGTCGCACGGCCCGCGCCTCGGCCTGACCGGCGTGCTCAAGGGACTGTCCAAGTCCGCCATCGCCGACAACGTCACGATCAACACCCTGCTGCCCGAACGGTTCGACACCGGCCGTCAGCAGCAGATGGCGGAACTGGTGATGGCCCTCCGCAAGATCAGCTACGACGAAGCGAGAGCCGAACAGGTGGCCTCCATCAAGGCCGGCCGGCTGGGGCGCCCCGAGGAGTTCGGCGACACGTTCGCCTTCGTGTGCTCGACCCAGGCTGGGTACATGAGCGGTCAGAGCATCCAGCTCGACGGCGGCAGCTACGAGGGGGTGTTCTGAATGACCGGGACGGCCATCGACATCGACGTCGTCATCGTGGGTGGCGGACCCACCGGTCTGACCGCCGCCCATCTCTGTCACCGAGTGGGCCTCTCGGCCGTCGTGTTGGAGCAGCGCGACGGCCCCCAACGTTCTCCCGCAGCCCACGCCATCAACGCCCGCACCTTCGAGATATGGCGCCAGGCCGGGGTGGCGATGGGCCCGGTCCTCGGCGCCGCGCTCGTGCCTGCCGAGGCCGGTTTCGTCCACTGGGTGACGAAGTTCGGGGGCGAGGTGATCGGTACGCTTCCTTTCGAACGTCAGGGCGACGAGATGTTGGCGGTCACCCCCACGCCGCTTCGCAATCTAAGCCAGCACCGGCTTGAACCGTTACTACTGGCGCCCGAACTGGATGTGCGATACCGCCACCAGTGGGTGAGCGCGACCGAGACCGGGCGCGGCGTGTCGGTGGAAGCCACCGGCCCCGCCGGCCCGCTGCACTTCAACGCCAAGTACCTCTTGGGGGCCGACGGCTCCACCAGCGCCGTGCGCCGGTCCTTGGGCATCGAGCTGATCGGACCCCGTTCACTCCAATCGTTCGTGATGGTGCACCTCGCCGCCGATTTCCGGCTGCCGGCCGGCCCCGCACCGGGTGTTCTCTACTTCGTGGTCGACCCGGCCAGCGGGGGCGTCTTCATCTCCCACGGCCTAGATCGCGAGTGGGTCTACATGCACGCGTGGGATCCGGCAATGGAGCCGGTCGAGACGCTCACCGACGAACACTGCGCCGAACTCGTGCGAGCAGCCATGGCCGACCCTGATGTGCCGTTTGAGGTACTCACCTTCGGCACCTGGCACATGAGCGCACAGATCGCGGAGCGCTACCGCACTGGCCGAACCTTTCTGGTTGGTGATGCCGCGCACCGCTTCCCACCCACGGGCGGCCTCGGCCTCAATACCGGGGTGGCCGACGTGCACAACCTGATCTGGAAGCTGGCGGCGGTCGAAGCCGGCTGGCTCGATGTGGCCCAGCTCGATACCTATGAAGCCGAACGCAAGCCGGTCGCCGAGTTCAACTGTGAGCAATCGATGCTCAACGCCTTCAAACAGATCGAGATCCCGATAGCCCTCGGTTTCACCAGCGATGTGGAGGAATCCACGGTGGCGATGCACGCCATCCTCGCCGACCCAGTCGGCCGGGCCGGTGTGGACGAAGCTGTGGCCAACCAGGCGATCGGCTTCGACCTGCTCGGTCTCCAACTGGGACACAGCTACGACGGTCCGCTGGTGGCCGACGACGGAACGGAGGCCATTGTGTTGGACGAACCCGCCCGCGACTACCTACCCTCCACCCGCCCCGGCGGCCGTCTCCCACACGCCTGGCTGCCCGACGGCCGCTCGACGCTCGATCTCATCGACGGACGGGTGCCCACCATCCTCGTGCTCGATGGCACCCGGTTGGCTCTCGGCAGCCACCTGGGTGTCGTCGTGTCGTGCCCCGCCGGCGTATGGGATGAGGCGTTCGATCTCGACCACGACCAGGGCCTCGTCGTGCGACCCGATCAACACATCGCCTACCGCGGCCCGCTGAGCGGCTTAGCGGCAACCGTGACCCAGCTGTTCACCCTCCAGGCCACGCCCTGACCCCGGGCGAGCTTCCTCGCTCCACTGCTCATCGGTTCCATCAAAGGGTGGCTCGGGGGAGTGGAAAGCGCGCAAAGTCACGGGTCGAGGGTACGGAGGATCGAATGGACCACCGTTGATCCTTCACCCACGGCATTGGCGACCCGCTTGACTGAATGGGAGCGCACATCTCCCACCGCGAAAACGCCCGGCAGCGAGGTTTCGTAGGGCAACGGATCGAAATCGCCGAAGAGGCCACCATCGATTGGATTCGCCGGCAGGTCACCGGCGGTGAGGGCGAAGCCCTTGTCGTCGAGCGCCACGGTACCGCACAGCCATTCGGTGGTCGGGACGGCACCGATGAAACAGAACACGGCGCGGCACGGCAGCGTTTCGCGTTCACCGGTGATGGTGTTCTCGACGACGACCGACTCGACTGCATCGACGCCAGTGATGACGCGGATCTCCGTGCCGCTCCTGACGTGGATGCGCGGGTGGTTCTCGATACGGGTCACGAGGTACTGCGACATGGTTTCAGGCAGGTTCGGGCGTCGCGCCAGAACGGTCACGGCCGCGCAGTTCTGAGCCAGCGCCAGGGCGGCCTGGCCCGCGGAGTCGCCGCCGCCCACCACGATCACGGATTGAGCCGCACAGAGACGGGTTTCGATTTTGCTGGTGGAGTAGTAGACCCCGGCACCTTCGTATCGGGCCAAGTCCTCCACGTCGAGCCGCCGATAGCGTGCGCCCGATGCGATCACCACGGTGCGGCTAACGATTTCGGTGCCGTCTTCGAGTTGGATCACCC
>VFJN01000160.1 GCA_009886035.1 Actinomycetota bacterium | reverse complement strand
GATCTACGAGTTGCGACTGATCCTCGAACCGATGGCTCTCGAACGAGCCGTGGCGGCGGGCAACGCCGGCTACCGCCAGCGCGTCGAGGACGCGTGGAACTCTCTTACCACCGAGCAAATCGCGCCGGCGAGCCTCCACGCCACCTTTCACCGCGCCCTGCTGTCAACCTGCGACTCGGCCTGGCTGCTGCAGTTGACCACCATGCTGTCCGATCGGGCCGGCCTCATGATGACCATCCAATTGCCCGACCGTCCATCCAACTACAAGACCGCAGAGGCCCACCGCACCCTGATGGAACTCGCCACCGCTGGCGACGCCGCCGGTGCCGCCACGGAACTCCGCCGACACCTCTCCACAACGCTCGCCGCGCTCCACGCGGTCCTCAGTGGTCCCTCCCGGGGTCCGGACTGATCCCCTCCGAAAGTCCACGCTCCCTGGTGAGCGCGTCGCAGCAGTTGGGGCGCAACGCCGCCTAGTGCGGTCGCTACCCGGCTTCAGGTCACGCGTGCCAACTCGCGCGCGGGTTGCGACGACGAGGAACCACTCGTTGTCCCTGATGATCGAACCGAACCCGGTCTGGACCACCAATGTGGCTCAGACCGGGCTCAGTGGGAACGCTTCAGGTCGTGGTGATCAGGCGAGATCGAAGCGATCGGCGTCCATCACCTTGGCGAATGCAGCGGCGAAGTCCTCGGCGAACTTGGCGCCGGCGTCATCGGCGGCATAGACGTCGGCGATAGCCCGCAGGACAGAGTTCGAACCGAACACAAGATCGTTGCGACTACCGGTCCACTTCACTGCGCCGCTGGCGCGGTCACGGCCCTCGAACGTGTCTTCGGTGCCCGACGCAGCAGACCACACAGTGTCCTGGTCCATCAGGTTGACGAAGAAGTCGTTGCTGAGCGTGCCAACATTGTGGGTGAGCACACCGAGGTTGTCGGTGGTGACACCGAGCCCACGGAGACCACCGACGAGGACGGCCATCTCGGGAGCGCTGAGGCCGAGCAGTTGTGCCCGGTCGACGAGCAGGTGCTCGGCCACATGGCTGGTGCCCTTGCCCAGGTAGTTGCGGAAGCCGTCGTTCTTCGGCTCGAGCCAGGCGAAGGATTCTTCGTCGGTCTGCTCGGCCGTGGCGTCGCCGCGGCCGGTGCTGACGTTGACCTTCACACTGTGACCACCGGCGGCCGCGGCGGCCTCGACTGCAGCGGCGCCACCGAGCACGATGAGGTCGGCCATCGACACGTCGATGCCCACGCTCGACCGAACGCCTTCGAGGGCGGAGAGCACCCGGTGGAGCTGATCGGGGTGGTTGACGTTCCAGCCGTTCTGCGGAGCGAGACGAATACGGCCACCGTTGGCGCCACCGCGGCGGTCGCTCTGGCGGTAGGTGGACGCTGAGGCCCAGGCCGTCTCGACGAGCTCGGCGATGCCGATGCCCGTCGCCATGATGGCGGCCTTGACGTTTGCGACATCGGCGTCGCTGAGGGCGGTTCCCTCCAGGAAGGGATCCATCCACAGCAGTTCCTCAGCCGGAACCTCGGGGCCGATGAAGTTGGCCTTCGGGCCGAGGTCGCGGTGCAGGAGCTTGTACCAGGCACGAGCGAACGCATCGTCGAGTTGTCCCGGATTGTCACGGAAACGCTGCGATATGGGGCCGTAGATCGGATCCATCTTCATGGCCATGTCGGCCGTGCTCATCACCGGGGCGTGGAACACATCGGGGCGCTGAGCGTCCGGCACCGTGCCGGCGAGCGCCGGTGCGGTCCACTGCTTGTGGCCGGCCGGGCTCTCGGTGAGAACCCAGTCGTTGTCCATCAACGTTTCGAGGTAGTTGTTGTCCCACGTCGTGGGCGTGGAGTTCCACGCACCTTCGAAGCCACTGGTGGTGGTGTGGATGCCGCTACCGGTCCCGAAGCTGTTCTTCCAGCCGAGGAGCTGCTGCTCCATGGGTGCGCCCTCGGGCTCGGCGCCCAGCGCGGATTCCGCACCGGCACCGTGCATCTTGCCGAAAGCGTGACCGCCGACGACCAACGCAACGGTCTCTTCGTCGTTCATCGCCATGCGACCGAAGGTTTCGCGAATATCACGACCGGACCCGATGGGGTCGGGGTTGCCGTTCGGGCCCTCGGGATTGACGTAGATCAGGCCCATCTGCACCGCGCCCAGCGGCGCTTCGAGCTGGCGGTCACCGCTGTAACGCTGGTCGTCGAGCCACACGTTCTCCGGTCCCCAGTAGACGTCTTCTTCCGGAGCCCACACGTCTTCACGACCGCCGGCGAAACCGAACGTCGTGAAGCCCATCGATTCGAGCGCAACGTTGCCAGTGAGGAGCAGGAGGTCGGCCCAGGAGATCTTGCGGCCGTACTTCTTCTTTATCGGCTCGAGCAGGACGCGAGCCTTGTCGAGGTTGCCGTTGTCGGGCCAGCTGTTGAGAGGGGCAAAACGCTGCTGACCGGAGCCGCCTCCGCCGCGACCGTCGTGGGTGCGGTAGGTGCCGGCCGCGTGCCATGCCAGGCGGATGAAGAACGGGCCGTAATGCCCGTAGTCAGCCGGCCACCACTCCTTGGAGTCGGTCATGAGAGCCGTGAGGTCGGCCTTCAGGGCGGCGTAATCGAGGGTGGCAAACTCGGCGCGGTAGTCGAAGTCGTCGTCCATCGGGTTCGACGCACTCGAGCCCTGATGCAGAATGTTGAGGTTGAGCTGATTCGGCCACCAGTGTTGGTTCGCCGAGCTTCCTGTTGCGGTGTGCGCGCTCTGCAGCACGGGACACTTGGCCTCCGACTCGTTGATGTCGGCTGCTGAATTCGCGGGGATTTGATCACTCATGTGTGGCTCCTTGAACAGTTTCGGATGGTGGCTGGCTGGTTTCGAACGATTCCACTGCGTCAGCGGCCGACATCAGCCGGCGGATTGTCCGCTCGACAGGTCGGGCACCGGCCCCAATAGATGACTTCGGCCTCGTCGACTTCGAATCCGTGGGTGTCATCGGCGGTGAGGCAGGGCACCTCGCCCACCGCGCAGTCGACGTCGAACATCATCCGGCACACCCGGCAGATGAGGTGGTGATGATTGTCGCCGACCCGGCTCTCGTAGCGACCTGCGGATTCCGCCGGCTGGATCCGGCGGATCAGATTCTTGTCGGCGAGGACGCCGAGCGAGTCATAGACCGCCTGCCGCGAGATGGCGCCGAGTTGGGAGCGCACGATGTCGCCCACCTCGTCGGCCGTGGCATGGGGGTGCTCCGCAACGACGCGCATGATCGCCAGTCGTTGAGCAGTGACCTGGACCCCGTGCTCGCGCAGGAGTTCTACCGCTGGTTTCAGCACGGAACGGATCCGATCACAGATTCTGGACTCTGTCAATTATCAGCATCTGTTGGGGTCGTTGCCTTTGCCATCAGCACGGAGCGTCACGGTGTTGCGACACCTCCGCCCCCGTTGGCTCCCGGCCCCGATCGTCGGTGCCAACAACATCAAGATCGATCTCGATGGCCACTCGATCAGTGTCGGCGACCTCGGGTCCAGAACCGTGGGCATCCGCGACGAGGGCTTCGACAACGTTCGCATCATGAACGGCACCATCACCGCACCCGATACGGTCGCGATCCTTATCTCGGAGGCCGACAACAACCTAGTCAAGAACATGGACGTGTTCGGGTGGGGCTACGGGGGCGGGATCACGGTGGTGGATTCGACGCCCGTTCGCCTTGAGAACAACAGCCCAGAGAGCGACTACCGGGGCATCTATCTCCTTCGTACGGATGACAGCCTCTTGCTCGGGAACACGGCCTGGGCCAGCTGACCAAAGAGGCGGTCGATCTCCCCCTGTGGAATCGACACAAGCCCGTCTAGCCGCCGATCGACTCGCGCTCGCAGTAACGGGTCGACATGTTCGTCCACTCTGTAGCGCGTCCCCAACCGCAGAGCGACCGACAGATCGAAATCACCGCGCAATACACGTAGCCGGCGTGGATCGGCTCCACTCCGGGCCGTAGGGCCAGCGCGGCCGCCTCGTCGACGAGCGGCAGCACCTCGCTCCGGTCCCCTTCGATGGCCGCAATGTGCGCCAGCCCCTGCACCGCCATCGCCTCCATGCCGGGGCTGGCCACCCGACGAGAGATCGCACGCGCCTCGTGGAGCGACCACCGCGCTCCCTCGACATGGCCCTCCGCCATCTCGGTGAATGACAACGCCCCCATCGCCTGAGCGTGCTCTGGCGACTCGGGCTCTCCCTCGAGGAACTCCATCGCCCGGAAGTAGCAGGTGACCGCGACCGACTCGTCGAGCATCTGCACGCGCTGGCGCGCCTGCTCCAGGGCCATGCGTGCAGCCGCCGAGCGAACACCGGCAGCGTCGAAGGCCCCCCCGGCTCGCTCCAGCGCGTTCAGGAACCCCGCCTCGTAGGATATTAATGGGAACGACAAGGCAAGCTGCTCCAGGGCCTCGGCTCCCAGCGGATCATGGTCGAAAGCATCGAGCAGCCGCGATCGAGCCACGGTCCTGTCACGCGACCTCCGCCCGACGACGCTGATGTGCGCAGAGCATCGGCCGCCATCGCCCAACGAACAAGCGGGTCGATCTGCATGGCGCACCCTTCTGTCACCGAGCAGCATCCGGGAATCAATGCGGCCTCGACCATGGCTACGTGTCCACTAACGATGCTGATGCTCTCGTGGAGCACATCGTGGAATGGCTCAGCCGGGAGGACAGTGGCAATCTCAAGGAGAGTTTGGCGAACGAACCCGCTAAAGCCCGCCGCCACGCAGCTCTCGTCTTCTATGCAGCCTCTGAGCCTGAGTACTTCAGCGCCGTCGAACAAGGTGTCTAGTTTTGCCCAACGACGCCCCTTGACCTACCGCCCGAGATCGACAAACTTTAGTTCGTCCTGGGTCCGGTCGTCTGTTGGTTCAACCCCGAGGATCTGTGGCGTTCCGCTCTCCTCGATCCCGGCAGCCGGTGATTGACTCGGCCGGATCAAGTCTGCAACGACATCACCGTTTGCGGGCACTGTTGCGCTAATCGCAGCCGTGGCGCGGCCGTTCGCTCGCTGCCGGACCGGCAGGTTTCAGACCGCTTGTGTCAATTCGTCGAACGCGGCCGCAACCCGCAGACCGGGGAGCGAATGAAAGCCGAGTTCGAAGTGTCCACGTCGACGGTTTTGCATGAAAGCGTGGCCTCGGATGACCACGCTGGCGGTCCGGTCCGTTTGCAGCCCGTGCATCGGCCGCAGCCCTGAGCCGACCATAATCGGCTTAGACCCGGTTGTTGGCGAACAGGGTGGTCTCATGACGGACGGCTGGGAGAGGGTCGCGAATCGTCTTGGCCATTGCCACAGTGCACGCTCAACGCAACGCTGGCTTCTAAGCATGCCCGACGGGTATGGTCTTGTTTCGCGACAACGGAGGTCCGGCGGACGGTGGATCCACAGACCGAAAGTCGGGTCCAGCAGGCCCAACGCAGTCTGCGCTACGGATTAAGGCCCACTTGGCGCGCTGCGGATCGCGGGAAACCCGCTGCGGTTGATGCAGGGACAAGTAGAGACACGGCCATTGATGCCCTCCGGGGCGCGGCGATTGTACTGATGATTCTCGATCACGCACTCGGCTTCGCCCAGATGACCAACCTTCGTGGATCATGGATGGAGTTCGCCCGACTATCCGTCACAAGGTTCGCACTTCCTACGTTCATGATCTGCACTGGAGTGCTGTTAAGCATCCGGCCCCTCGCCCTCAGAAGATGGATTGAGGTCACGGCAGCGGCGGTAATCGTCAATCTCGGAGCCCTCCTCGCCGGAATGGGCCACGTAACTCCTGAAGTGTTGGCGATGTGGTCCCTCGTGATGGTGTTTTCACCAATGATTAGGAGATTCCCGATCTGCGTTGCGGTGGTTGCTTTGCTCCAAGCCTTCTACTGGCAGGTACCGATACCTACTTATCAGCCGGGATGGCTTGCGGCCTTTGTGTGCATCGGTGTGCTCGGAGGCCAAGGGAGAAACCGGGAGCTTGCCGAATTGGGTGCATTCGTACCGGCATGGATGGAGCCAATGGGTCACCGGCCCCTCGCCTGGTACATGGGTCACCTCGCCATTCTGGGATCAGCAACATGGCTCGGCCTTCAAGCGGGCTGGTGGTAACGCGGCGAAACCTTGCCGTATCACACAGGCTTTCGTCACCACCCGAAGACTCATCCTCAATCCGTACCATCCTCCATTTCTAAGATACGTTCACCCGCCTTTTCCTGAAGATCCGGTCAAAGCCGCGCTGACCGCGCCAGAGCACGCGAAGCCAACAAGATAGGAAAGACCAAGATGTCAGTCGGGTCCTTCGCTATCTGAATCGTCGAGTAAACACCCCCGCCGATCGCCTGCTTTGCCACCCACCGTATGCCGCCAATCACGGCCGCATACGTGTCTGACACTGCCGGAACCAGCTTTACCGCAGCGAATCCGACGATGGTAACTATCACTGCACAGTTGATCTCCGGTCCCGTGGCTTCCCAGGGCTGACGACGGAAGACCCATCTCGCACCTTCAAGCACTGAAAGAGCGGCAAGGGGGAACAGGAAAACTCCCGACAGGTCGGAGAGCTTTCCGGTCCAAACGCTTCCGTAGTGACGCTTCAACCAGTTGTCGTTGAGAACGAGCAGGCCGACAGCCCCGAAGACCGGCAAACTAAACAGCAGGTCACCGGGATGCCTCACGACAGTTGGATTGAGGCCGAACCAGAAGAAAAGAGATCGCACTTGAAGTTCAGCACTAGGCCCGATGCCGTCAGGGGAACGTCATAGAAGACCTCGCCTCGCAGGCTGGCCCCGGGCGCAATTTCACCGTCGATCGATCCCGACGCCGAATCTGCAAAGATCGCTTGGTCGTAGGTCTTGTTCTCGCTGTCCTTTAGATCGAAACACAGCAGGGAAGATACGGTCGTAGGATCCTTGCCCTTATTCGTCACCTCAACGTCGATTCCTACCCGTCTTTGGCCAGCGTCTGGCTTAAAGAAAGAGTCGTCAGGAATCACGACCGGATCCGTGAGCTTCCATACCTTCACCTGCCAATCGCCAAGTTCAACCGCGTCACCAACCTTGAATGCCTGCGCGATTGGGTTGCCGTTCTCGTCTTTGGTTGTATCGGACGTGCCCGAGCCGCCGACTTTCGTAGCGGTGTCGTTGGACCCTGATGCCGCTAGTGCCCCTATGGCCAGTAAAGCCGCCAGAAGCACAGCAACAGATCTAAATCGAGTCATCCAGGCCATCCGTTCTTCTAGGTCGCCAAAGTCGGCATAAATAGATTAGCACCTCGCCTTACACCCCGAGGCGCTAATGTGTTGATTGCCGCTAGGCAGCGGCCTTGCCCGGGATGTCCGTGATCGGGGTCTCAGACCACTAGCGCGAGTTCGTCGAACCCCGCAGCGCCGGTCAGACCTCGGCAAGCGTCGCTTCCGAGTTTGAAGTGTCCACGTCGCAGGTTCTGCACAAACGCGTGACTCTTGATGATCACGCTGGCGGCCCGATCCCGTTGAGTCCGCGCATCGGACGGAGCCTCGCGTTGAGCCGACCGGGTCGGCTTCGATCCGATTGTTCGCGTACTGGGTCATGTCATTGTGCACACCGGGCAACAGCGCGACGATGGCGCTGGCGATGGCCAGCGACCGGTTGGTGGTCACCCCCATTGGTTCGCCGTGGACCCTAATTGCCCTGGAGAATAACCGGGTCGCGGCCTTCACACTGCGTTTCTTCGACAGGTAGACGCCGACGACCTGCCCGTTGTGGTCCACGGCCCGGTAGACGTAGCGCCAAGCCCCAGACACCTTCACGTAGGTTTCTTCCACGAACCAACGGTCGCCAGCCGCGTGCCGACACAGTCGGGCGGCCTCGACGCTCAGCGGCGTGAACCGTTGCACCCACCGATACAAGCTGACACGTTCAACTTCGATCCCCTGCTCGGCCAACAGTTCCTCGAGATCGTGGTACGAGAGGCCGAACCTGAGGTACCAGCGCACGGCCAACACGATCACCTCCGGCGGGAACCTGAACCCAGCGAAGACCCAGACCCGGTCTGGATCGGTGGACAGAACCGGCGGCTCGTCATCCAGTGAGCCTCATCGGGCAACCCCGGCCGCCGCCAATGCAACAGTTAGTCCATGGTGGGTGGGTCCAGCCCCGTTGGTCATGCTGGTTGAGTCCAGCATCGTTTCGGTCTGACCCTCAACGCAACAATCCCCACTGGAACCCCCGACGGCCCAAGCGCGGCTCGATGTCCTTCAACACCGCTGGCGAGATGACTACCTCATACTCGGCTGGATCCGCCAAGCCCCAGCCGCGGTCGTCGTCCGGGCAGGATCCTTCCGGGTCGCCCGGGCCTCCGGCGCCGTAGCTCTGGCGCAGGTCCTGCAACCAGAGCAGCCCGCATTCGTCCACCAGTTCGCGCGCTCGCTCACCGTGCAGCGAATCAAGCAACCAGTCGAGCGCCTGTCACCCCAGCGCAGCGTGGGTGGGTTCGTCACGCAGGATCTCGTCGAGGACATCGATCGCGATGGGCACGGTGGCGCCTGAGCGGAGCAGGCGGAAGAGGCGCACAGCGATCGTCTCGGAGAAGCAGAACACTCGCACCGTGGCCATGATCAGATCGTCGAGCAACTCCGACGACGCAGGGAGTCGGAGGGCGTCCGGTTCGACGTCAGGCAGCTGGGTCCCCCCGGCCACCGCGTGAACCTCCGCCGATCGGCGAGCGTGGCGCAGTTCGTCCTGAGCGACGTGGAGCGCCGTCTCCACGAGATCGGGCGAGGCTCCGGCGCGGAGCAGGAGGCCGGCGTACTCCGCCGCATACGCCGACGAGGCGTACTCGGCCACCACACGGTTCGACCACTCCCTGATGACGGCGCCGGAGGCGCATCCGCCCCCAGGGGTCACCGGAGCACGGTTCAGTTCATCCCGCCGGCCGTGCTGGGGGCGGGTTGGAGACGATCTGCGAGTCGGTGGTGGTCGTGGTGGGCAGCGGCGAGTTAGTGGGCACCTTCGGCTCATCAGAGCCGCAGCCGGCCAACCCCAGCGAAACCGCCACCAGCGGAGCCGCCAGGCTCATCGGCTTTCGGCGTGCCCGCACGATGACGGCCCTAACCCCAATCGTTCACCGCCGTCAAAGAAGACACAGCGGCGACCGCCGAGCAGATCAACTGTGTGGCTACCGCCCTCCAAGGCAAGGGCACCGAGGACTCGGACTGTGTCGGAATGTCGAGAGAACCCAGTGCCAGTGCCATCGTCGAACGTGGCCCGGATCCGGAACGTGTGCACCTCGCCAGCAGTAAGACCGGTGATCGTCTGGGTAGTAGTCGCCGACGCGAAAATCTTTTGGGCTTTCGCAACCCCGGCCAGGTACGGGGTGACTTTATATCCCGTGACCACCGCCCCGGCATCCTGGGCACTCGCGGCCGACCACGACACCGTGACCTGGTTCGACCCCGCAACCACGGCCGTCGGCTGAGCCAAGACCACTTCCCGGGCCCCGCAGGACGCCAGAGACAATAAGCCACACACCGCGACCGCCATCCAGCGAACTCGCCGAACCATCCCACACCCTGCTCAGCGAAGACCGCCGCCACGCCACCATCTCCGAAGACTTCATCTGCCTTGGTCGTCAGCAGAAGCGCACCGACTGCCGCCAGCAAGAGATTCGTATCGATCAGACCGAGGACGCCGCCGCCGCCGTTTGCGCCGCCATCCAGCTCACCGCCGAGCAAGG
>VFJN01000183.1 GCA_009886035.1 Actinomycetota bacterium | reverse complement strand
CTGAGATGTGCCCTTGGCCTTCTGAGGGGGCGGTAACACCATGGCTTCCTCTCCATGTTATTCTGAGCCATGATGTTATAGCAAACCTCAAGTCACGCAAATCAGTAGGAGCAGGTTCCCAAAGGCCCGATCATACCGCACCTACCGGGGCGTGGCAACACGCCAGACCCGGAACATGAATCCAGAGGTGACAGAACCCGTCTGTGTGTTCGTCGAAACGGTTGCATCCCGAGCCACGGGCAACGACACAAGAGGCCAATCATGCACCCACAACCCGCGTCCCTCTTCGACTTCGACTTCTACGAGCCGCTGACCATTCAGGTCGAAGTGTCCGACGCACCGATCACTTCCGACGCTGGCTTGCTGCCCCTGCGGCAATTCGACGACCGCATCGGCCTGACATCACAGTTCGCCGCCGCCCTCCACGACCCACGCGATCCCGACCGCATCGACCACACGTTCCCGGAGATGGTTCGGTCCCGCGTCTTCGGCATCCTCGCCGGGTACGCGGACCAGAACGACCACGACACCCTCCGCACCGACCCCGTCTTCAAGCTCATCGCCAACCGCTCGCTGACCGACCCGGACCTCGCCAGCCAGCCGACGCTGTCCCGGTTCGAGAACCGGATCGACATCCCCTCCCTGTTCCGCCTCCGCGACGTGCTCATCGACCAGTTCATCGCCTCCTTCGCGCAACCGCCCGTCACGCTCACCTTTGATCTCGACGCCGTGGACGACCCGGCCCACGGGTCGCAGCAACTCACGCTGTTCCACGCCTTCTATGACCAGTACCAGTACCTGCCGCTCGTCGTCACCTGCGCCGAGAACGATGCGATCGTGGTGCTCAGTTTGCGTCACGGCACTGCAACCGCCTCGCTGGGTGCCGACGACGATCTGGAATACCTGGTGGCACGGCTTCGGACCGTCTGGCCCAACGTGCGGATTCGCGTGCGGGGCGACGGCGGGTTCGGCAACCCGACCATGTACGAGGTGAGTGAACGCTTGGACGTGATCTACACCTATGGCCTCTCCGCGAATGCGGTGTTGAGTCGGGAAAGCGACGCATTGCTGGCGGAAGCCGTGCGGCGTTGGGACGAGACACACGAATCGCAGCGGTTGTTCGCGGGCTTCTGGTATCAAGCCGGAACGTGGCCGGTGCCACGCTGGGTGGTGGT
>VFJN01000143.1 GCA_009886035.1 Actinomycetota bacterium | reverse complement strand
GGGCCTCACCTCCCCCGAGCAGATCTGGGCCGAGGTCGAACGGCTCGCCCCCAGCCATGCCGGTATCAGCGCAGAAGTACTTCGCGCCCCGGCGGGGAGCGATGGAGTGGTGGTCGGCCGGCTGACGGAGCGGGAATCCGGTGCGGCTGATGCGTTGGGGGCGTTGGCCCCTGACGAAACGGCGGTGGACGAGGATTCCGCCGCCGAACCGGCCGTTCCGCCGGAACCGGTGCGACCGGCGATGCTCACTTTCAGCGCCCCGGCCATGGTGGGGATTCCGGCGGTGAACGCCTACCGTTTGCGGCTGGTAGCCACCCGGAAATTGTATGACCTTGGTGTGGGCACGCAGCACTCCCCGAATCTGGCCGGCCTCACGTCGGGAACGGATCTGCGGTTGCATCCCCACGACTTCGACCACCTCGGCATCGAGCCGGGGGCCATCGTGACCGTCACAGCGCTCACGGGTTCGGTCACCCTCACGGCCTTTCCGGATGCGGGAGTGCCCAAGGGGGCCGCCGCGGTGGTCATCAATCAACCCGGCGCCGCCACCGGATCGCTGATCGATGCCGATTCGCTGGTGACCGACGTACAGGTGACCAGCGTCTGATGTTCGCGCTAGATCCGCTTTTCTCGGGCACCTTCGATGGAGCAGTGTTTTTGATCGTGCTGGCGAAAGTGGTCATCGCTTTCGCTCTGCTGCTGGTGTCGGTGCTGTTCATGATCTGGTTCGAGCGGAAATTGCACGCCGACATGTCGAACCGCCTCGGCCCTAATCGGGCAGGGCCTTTCGGCATCCTGCAAACGCTGGCGGACGGCATCAAGTTCTTCTTCAAGGAAGACCTCTTGCCAGACCGTGCCGACAAACGGATATTCATCCTGGCGCCGTTCCTGTCGCTCGTGCCGGCGTTTCTCGTCTTCTCGGTGATCCCCCTTGGTGGCGTGTTCACGGCGGAGAAACAGGGGATCGTGACCGTCTTCGGCCGGGAGACGTATGTCCAGTTGGCCGACCCGCCGATCGGTGTTCTCCTCATCCTGGCCTGTTCGTCCATCGCCGTCTACGGCGTGATGTTGGCGGGCTGGTCGTCGGGTTCCAAGTACCCGCTGTTGGGGTCCGTGCGGGCTACGGCGCAGATGGTGTCTTACGAAGCCGCGCTCGGTCTGTCGGTGATCGCAGTGGTCATGCTGGCGGGCTCGCTCTCCACTCACGACATGGTGATGGTGCAGGCGGGGGAGGGGTTCGGGGGCATCTTGCCGCGCTGGAACCTCATCGCCACCGGCGTTGTTCCCTTCGTGATTTTTGTGATCGCCGGGACGGCCGAACTCAACCGACCGCCGTTCGACCTCGTGGAGGCTGAACAGGAACTGGTGGGCGGGTTCCACACCGAGTATTCGTCGATTCGGTTTGCCCTGTTCTTCCTGGCGGAGTTCATGAACACCGTCACGATGTCGGCCATCATCGTCACCTTGTTCCTCGGCGGTCCCGCCGGGCCCACCTTCTTCGGTCCGGCGTTGATGTGGGGCCCGATCTGGTTTGCCAGCAAACTGTTCCTGTTCCTCTTCATGTTTGTGTGGTTACGAGCCACCCTCCCCCGGTTCCGCTACGACCAACTCATGGACCTGGGGTGGAAGGTGCTGATCCCGATCTCGTTGGGTTGGATGCTGCTGTTGGCCAGCCTGAACGTGGCCGGGGATGCCGGATGGAACACCTTCGTGGTGGCCGGGGCTGCCGTGCTCATCGGCCTGGTGGCCTATCTGATGCTGGCCGGTGCCATAGCCACATCGGCCCGTCGGCGTGAGCAGGCCGAACTCGAAGGGAGCATCCGCTGATGGGCAGTTATCTCAAGGGATTTAAGATTACCTTCGGGAAACTCTTCAAGGGCACGGAGTCCGGTCGGATGGTGACGGTCCCGTACGTGAAGGACAGCGGTCCGAAGCGCCACAAGCCCGAGCGTCTGCACGGTCGCCATGTCCTCAACCGTTACGAAGACGGTATGGAGAAGTGCATTGGCTGCGAGTTGTGCGCCGGGGTATGTCCAGCTCGCTGTATCTACGTGCGGGGGGCCGACAATCCGCCCGATGAACCGGTATCGCCCGGGGAACGATTCGGTTTCATTTACGAAATCAACTACCTGCGCTGCATCCACTGCGACCTCTGCGTGGAGGCGTGCCCCACCGAGGCCATCACCGAGTCGAAGCTTTTTGAGTTCTCCTTCACCAATCGCCAGGACGCCATCTACACGAAGGCCGAACTCGTCGTGGACGACGACGGCCTTCCGCAGCAACTGCCCTGGGAAGACTGGAGCGACCTCGACAAGGTGGCCGCCCAATCTTCCGCCTGGGTACGAGCAACTGCTCCTTCGGGCAATGCCCGCTACGAGGGTGTCGTGGCCTGGTCGGGTGAGTTGGGCTTTGGCGTGAAACCTCCCGAGGTCGGCCAGAGCGAGCCGGAGGCCGAGCCGACGGCGCCGCTGGAGGGCAACGCCGATGCCCCCGAGCCGAGTAGCGGGCACGACTGATGCACTTCTTGGAAGGCCTCGCTCCCGAACTGGTGGTGTTCGTCCTGGCTGGCTTGGTGTGCATAGTGGGAGCGCTGGGCGTCGTGCTCAATGCGAATCCGGTCCACGCCGCCCTGTCGCTGGTGGCCACGCTGTTCGGTGTGGCGGTGTTGTTCCTCGCCCAGGAAGCGAATTTTCTGGCGGCGGTGCAGATCATTGTGTACGCCGGCGCCATCGTGGTGTTGTTCCTCTTCGTGCTGATGCTGCTGGGGATTGATCGGGCCGAGGACCTCTCCGTCGATGCCCTCGGCGGAGGCCAGCGGCTGGCCGCGTGCATCCTGGGTGTCGGAATCCTGGCGCTGCCTTTGTTGGCGTTCGCCTCCACCGGGGGCGAGGCCACCGGAGCCCGTCCCCCCGCCACCGCCGCCAACGCCATCACCAAGACGACCCCCGACATCGCCCAACTCGGTGAGTCTCTTTTCACTACCTACCTCTTTGCTTTCGAGGTGACCTCCGTCCTGCTGGTCATCGCCGTGGTCGGTGCGGTGGTACTGGCCCGCAAGGTGAAGCGAGCCGACTACGTAGAGGATCCGCTGACATCGCCGCCGAGCGAGGTACCCACGTGATCGCTATCGCCCAGGTCACCCCTGTGTGGTATCTCGTCCTCGCCTCGGTGGTGTTCGCGATCGGTGCCGTAGGCCTTTTGGTGCGCCGGAATCCGCTGGTCATGTTCATGTGCGTCGAGTTGATGCTGAACGCCGTGACGCTCACCTTTGTCACGTTCTCCCGCATGCTCAACGACGTGAACGGGCAGACGGTGGTGGTGTTCGTCCTCGTGGTGGCGGCCGCCGAGGTCGTGGTGGGCCTGGGCATCATCGTGGCCCTTCTCCGCAAGCAGCCCTCGGCTACCGCCGACGACCTCACGGTTCTGAAGGGATAGCGGCGCAGATGCTTGACCTCGTGTGGCTAGTCCCGGCGTTGCCGCTCGCCGGATTCCTCATCCTGGTGGTTCTGGGTCGTCGGATGGGCGAGCCTGGCGCCGGTTGGCTGGCGACGGCGATGTGTGGCGGGGCTTTCGTGGCCTCGGCCATCGTGATGGCCGGGCTGATCGGCGAGCAGGGAGAGAACCGTCGTCACCTGCTCACCTTGTTCGAGTGGATGAAGGTGGGGGGTTTCCGCGTCGAGGTGGGCTTCCTGGCCGATCCGCTCTCGATCACGATGGCCCTGTTCATTACGGGCATCGGAACGCTGATCCATCTGTACTCGATCTCCTACATGCACGG
The DNA here is from genome assembly GCA_009886035.1 of Actinomycetota bacterium. Lineage (GTDB taxonomy): Bacteria > Actinomycetota > Acidimicrobiia > Acidimicrobiales > VFJN01 > VFJN01. Next base: position 26,031 of record VFJN01000143.1, on the reverse strand, counting down.
GGATCCGAAGTTCTCGAAGTTCTTCATCTACATGAACCTCTTTGTGTTCTCGATGCTGATGCTCGTGTTGGGAAGCAACATGCTTGTCACCTTCCTGGGCTGGGAAGGGGTGGGGGCGTGCTCGTACCTGCTGATCGCGTTCTGGTTCAGCAAAGACGCCAATGCATCGGCCGGCAAGAAAGCCTTCGTGACGAACCGCATCGGCGACTGGGGCTTCATGTGCGCCATGTTCCTCACCTTCGCCACGGTGGGTTCGCTGGACTACTCAGTGGTGCTGGAACAGGCGCCCCTCATCGCACCCGCCACGGCCACGGCCATTGCGCTTTTGTTGTTCCTGGGCGCGTGCGGCAAGTCGGCCCAGTTGCCGCTCTTCGTGTGGCTGCCTGATGCCATGGCGGGCCCAACGCCGGTGTCGGCGTTGATCCACGCCGCCACCATGGTGACCGCCGGCGTGTACCTGATGACCCGCGTGAGCCCCATTCTCACGCAGAGCTACGACTGGGCGCCGAGCATCATCGCCTGGGTAGGGGTCATTACGGCGCTCTTTGCCGCCACCATCGCGTTGGCTCAGACGGATATCAAAAAGGTGCTGGCCTATTCCACCGTGAGCCAACTTGGGTTCATGTTCCTGGCGATTGGCTCCGGCGCCTACGTGGCTGCCATTTTTCACATGATCACCCATGCGTTCTTCAAGGCGTTGCTCTTCCTGGGGGCCGGCTCGGTCATTCACGGAATGCACGACGAGCAGGACATGCGGCGCATGGGCAATCTCAAGAAGTACATGCCGATCACGGCGGCCACCTTCATCGTGGGGTGGCTCGCCATCGCCGGGGTGCCCCCCTTTGCCGGTTTTTGGTCGAAAGACGAGATTCTTCTGAGCGCCTACGAGAAAAACCCGGCCCTGTGGTTCGTGGGTCTGGTTACGGCGCTGCTCACGGCCTTCTACATGAGTCGTCAGGTGTTCATGGTCTTCTTCGGCGAGGAGCGATGGAGGGACGCCGATCATCCTGATGCCCCTGAGCCGCATGAGTCGCCGTGGAAGATGACGCTCCCTCTCGTCGTGCTGGCTGGTCTGGCCACGATGGCCGGCATTCTGAACTTGCCCTTCGGTAACCGCACCCACTTCCTCGAACGCTGGCTCGAGCCAGTGGTGGGGGAAAGTGAGCATACGGTCACCGCCGCCGCCTCTGCGCAGATTGGTCTGGCCGCGCTGGCGGTGGCGGGCTCACTGGTGGGTATTGCGGTGGCCTATCGGATCTATTACCAGCGCAAGATGGAGCCGGTCGAGCCGGCGATCATGGCGCAGGGGTGGAAGTACGACACGTCAATCGCCGCCTTCATGGGGGGACCGGGTCGCGAGGCGTTTGAGGCCACCGCCACCTTCGATGGCACCGTCATCGACGGGGCCGTGAACGGCGTGGCCACGCTGGTGCGCGGTAGTGGGGTACATCTGCGAAAGGTCCAGAACGGATTCGTGCGAACGTACGCTCTCGGCGTGGCGGTTGGTGTGGTGGCCTTGTTGGCCTACTTCCTGTCTCGGGTGACGTTCTGATGCTCCCCACCCTCCTGGCCGAGCTAAGCGCCCAAAACGTGGTCACCACGCCGTTGACGCAGGCGGTTGTGTTGCCCTTCCTGGGGGCCATCGTCGTGTCGCTGATTCCTCGTGGTCGCGCCGAACTTCATCGGGTGGTGGCCCTGTTGTTTGCGGTGGGAACCGGGGCGCTCACGCTGTCGTTGTTGGCTGGGTTTGATCGCCAGGACAGCGGGTTCCAGTTCCAGGTCAATCGCGTGTGGATCAGCGATTTCGGTATTTCTTGGCACCTCGGTATCGACGGTATCTCATTGTTCCTCGTGGTTCTTTCGGGGTTCCTGTTCCCGCTCGCCATGGTGGCGGTGGCTCCGTCCCATGACCCCAAGCCCTACTACGCCTGGCTCCTCGTGCTCCAGGGCGGCTGCATAGGCGTGTTCTGTGCGCTCGATCTCTTTGTGTTCTTCGTGATGTTCGAGATCGTGCTGGTGCCGATGTACTTCCTCATCCTCGGGTGGGGCTATGCCGACCGCGTGTACGCGGCCTTGAAGTTCTTCATCTTCACGATGTTCGGCTCGGCGCTCATGCTCGTGGGCATCGTGGCCTTGACGTTTTTGAACCGAGACGGAGTGGTGGAGGCCAACCAAGCACGGGTGGCCACCATCCAATCCGAGATGGCCACGGTGCAGGCCAGCCAAGGGCTCTCCGGGCCCGATACCCCCGTGGACCCGGCCATTGCGGCCAGCCTGGCCGCCGGCGAAGCTCGGATCGAGCGACTGCTGAACCCGAAGCTCAACTTCGATCTCGTCACTATTGCCGAGAGCCAGACCGTCACGGATACCTCCACCGGGGCCAGTCCTTTCGACTGGGGGGCGGCTCGGTGGATCTTCCTCGCCTTCGCGTTGGCCTTCGCGGTGAAGGTACCGCTGTTCCCGCTGCATACGTGGCTTCCCGATGCCCATACGCAGGCCCCCACTGCGGGATCGGTGATCTTGGCCGGGGTGATGTTGAAGCTTGGGACCTACGGCTTCGTCCGCTTTGGCCTCTACCTGTTGCCGGAACCATCGGTCTTTTTTGCCCCGGCGCTCGTGACACTCGGGGTCATCGGCATCATCTACGGCGCCGTGGTGGCCACGATGCAGAAGGATCTCAAACGTCTGGTGGCCTATTCGTCGGTGGCCCATCTCGGGTTCATCATCCTGGGCATTTTCGCTCTCACCACGGTGAGCATCGAGGGCGGCGTGGTGCAGATGTTCAACCACGGCATTTCCACCGGTGCCCTCTTTTTGTTGGTGGGGATGATCTACGAACGCCGTCACACTCGTGACATCTCCTCCCTCAAGGGCTTGCAGAAATCGGCCCCGATCCTCGCCGCCGTCTTTACCCTCGTCATGCTGAGTTCGATCGGTCTGCCTGGTCTCAACGGATTCGTGGGTGAGTTCCTCGTGCTCGTTGGGTCGTTCCTCACCCGGCGCTGGTTCACTGTGGTGGCCGCCGCCGGGGTTGTGTTGGCGGCGCTCTACCTCCTGTGGGCTTTCCAGCGGGTTTTTCACGGCGAACCGGATGAGGAAAACGCCGATATGGCCGACATGAACTGGCGGGAGGGCCTAGTGATGGCTCCCTTGCTGGTGCTCATCGTGTTCCTGGGGGTGTACCCGAAGCCGATGCTCGACCGTATCGAGCCGGCCGTCGCCCGTCTGGTGAGCCACGTGGAGAACCACTCCGACTACACCGAGCCAGCCGTGGCCACTACGGGGGTGGGCGTTGACGCCCCCGGCGAGGATGGTGGGTGATGCTGGCCAGCCTTTGGCAACAACTCTCCGATAGTCCCGTGCCTATCGATAGCGTCGACCTGGCCTGGGCGGGTTTGGCTCCGGTCATGATCCTCATCGGGGGTGCGCTGCTGATCCTGGCGGTGGATTCCCTCGTGCCGCGTCGGCTGCGACCAGGGAGTTATGCGCTGGCTACCGTGCTCCTGGCGGCGGGTGCGATGGTGGCGGCGGTCCCGCTGTGGCAACGAGTTCAGGACGCCGAGCGCGGCCCCTTCGCTACCGCGGCGGGGGCCATCATGGTCGACGGGTTTTCGGTTTTCGCTACCTTCGTGATCCTCTCGGCGGTGATCCTGGCCGCCTTGTCCTTTGACGGCTGGCTGCGACGGGAAGAGATGGACGGCGCCGAGCCCTACGTGCTCATGCTGCTGTCGGCCTCCGGCGGCGTGATGATGGCATCGGCCAACGATCTCATCGTGATGTTCCTCGGTCTCGAGATCCTGTCGATCGCCGTGTACGTGCTGGCGGCGATGCACTTGCGCAAGATCACCTCGCAGGAAGCGGGGGTGAAGTACTTCGTGCTGGGGGCCTTTTCGTCGGCCTTTTTCCTCTACGGCATCGCGCTCATCTACGGCGGCACCGGGTCTACCAACCTCGTCCGCATCGCCACCTATCTCTCCGCCACGGTGCTGGGCGATAGCGGCCTGGTGCTGGCTGGTTTGGCACTGCTGCTGGTGGGCTTTGGCTTCAAAGTGGCCGCCGCCCCGTTCCACTTTTGGGCGCCCGACGTGTACCAGGGTGCCCCCACGCCGAGTGTGGCTTGGATGGCCAGCGGGGTGAAGGTGGCGGGGTTTGCCGGCCTGTTGCGGGTTTTCTACCTGGCCTTTTCCACCTATCGGCTCGACTGGCAGCCGGTGATCTTTGTGTTGGCGGTCCTCACCATGCTCGTGGGGTCTGTGTTGGCGGTGGTTCAGACCGATGTGAAGCGCATGTTGGCGTACTCGTCGATCAACCATGCTGGCTTCATTCTGGTGGCCGTCCAGGCGGCCACTGCCGCCGGTGTGCAAGCGGCTCTGTTCTATCTGGCCGCCTACACATTCATGGTCGCGGGCAGTTTTGGCGTGATCGCGGTGGTGAGCCGCAAGGGCGACATCGGTACGAGTCTCGACGACTACCGGGGGTTGTCGCGTGATCGACCCGTGGTGGCGTTCGCCTTTGCGTTGCTTCTCCTCGCCCAGGCGGGCGTACCGCTTACCTCGGGTTTCTTCGCCAAGTTCTACGTGATCACCGCGGCCATCGAGGCGGGTTCCTCCACCCTGGCGATCATCGCCATGATTACGGCGGTGATTTCGTCCTACGTCTATCTCCGGATCATCGTGGCGATGTACGGGGCCGGTGATGACGTCCCGGCGCCCCGCACGATTCCCCTGCCCGCCGCCGCGGGGTTGGCGTTGGTGATCAGTCTCACGGTGACCATGAGCGTGGGCGTCTTCCCGGGCACCCTGGCCTCCCTTGCCGAACGCGCTACGCCCGTGCTGATCCCGGAGTCCGATCCGGGGGCGGTTGATCCCAGCGGCGTTCCGCCCGGCCCCTGATGCGCGGGCGTGGCCCTAGGGCGGCGCGGCGGTCGGCTCCCTCCTCATGACGCCAGGCCCCACGTCCCTCTCCGATAGCGATCTCATCGAACTCGCCCAGGCGGGGGACGGGGATGCGTTTGTCACCTTGTTGCGCCGCCACGACCCTCGCATGCGCACCGTGGTGTATCGGATTCTCGTGGATCATTACCGGATGGAGGCGGTTCTTCATTCGGCCTATGGGGAAGCCTTCGCCGGCCTGCGGAGGTTCCGGGCCGGCGGGGATTTCGCATCCTGGCTCTATCGGATCGTCTACAACCGCTGTATCGAGGGCGTCGCCACTCCCGCACCGACGCCCCGGCACCGGGCCCGGAAGCCGGGGTCGAAGATCATGACGGCGTCAGAGGCCGTGGGTCAGGCCCTCATCGCCCTGCGATTGGACGAGCGCGTCGCAGTGGTGCTGGTGGATGGCGAAGGTTTCGACCGGTCGGTGGTGGAGCAGATACTGGGGGTGGACCCCGCCACGCTGGATGAGCATCTCCGTGTGGCCCGAGCAAACCTCGGTCTGGCGCTGAGCGAGGGGGAGGCGTGAGCGCACCCGACGCGCCCGGCGGGCCCGACCTTTTCACCCAGGACTTGTTGCGACGCCTCGCCATCCCTCCGCATGAGACCCGATTTTGGGATGACCTCGAGCGGGCCATGGCCCGGGTCCCCCCGGGGCGGCCCGATCGCACGAGGGAGCGGCCCCTGCCGGGGTCGTCGGTCCCGGTAGCGGCCACCAACGATGACCGGGCTCTGCTACCGAACGGCATGCGCCATCGCGGCAACGTGGTGATCGTGGCGATCGTGGTCCTTGCGTTGGTGGTTGTGCTGGTCGCGGCCCGATCGTTGGTGGCCGGCCGCTCGGAACCGGGGCGGCCATCGGTCACCGGTTCCACCGCCACGACGCTGGCGGGGCCGCTGCGAATCGTTCCCGCACAGGCCCGGCTAGCGGTCGATTTCCCACTGGTGTCAGGCGAAATGGGTACCGTCGGGGTGGCACCGTTGCGGACCGAGTAGCGGCCGCGATCCACGCTGGGGGGCGGTCTTGGTCGGCCCGAGGGGGTTTCACTAGGCTCAGCCCTCGTGTCCGACTTCCTCCGCGACTACCTCACGGTAGGCATTTTTGGTCTCACTGGGGTGGCACTGGTGGGCCTACTTCTCGGCCTCGGAAGCCTGTTGCGGCCCACCCGCCCGCAGCCTCAGAAATACATAAACTACGAGTCCGGGGTGGATCCGGTGGGCACGGGTTGGGGACAGAGCAACGTCCGCTATTACATCTTTGCTCTCCTGTTCGTCATGTTCGATGTGGAAGCCGTATTCATCTTCCCCTTCGCCACTCGCGTGGATGCCTACGGGTGGTTCGGCCTGATCGAAATGGGCATCTTCATCGTTGTGTTGGCCTTGGGCCTTCTCTACGCCTGGAAGAAGAAGGTTCTGCGATGGGTATGAGCAAGCGGGTGGAGGGCTGATGGGCCTCGTCGAGAGCGGCAAGATGCCCAAGCCGCTGACCAAACTGTTGAACCTCAGCCGCAAGTACTCCATTTGGGCGTACCAGTGGGGTCTTGCCTGTTGTGCCATCGAAATGGGGGCCGCCTTTGCGTCGCCGCGCTACGACGTGATGCGCCTCGGGGTGATCCCGTTCCCGGCCAGCCCTCGCCAGGCCGACCTCGTGGTGATCTCGGGAACGGTTACCGACAAGATCGTGCCGGCCATCAAGCGCCTCTATGAGCAGATGCCCGACCCGAAGTACGTCATCTCCATGGGCAGTTGCACGAACTGCGGCGGCCCGTACTGGGATAGTTATTCCGTCACGAAGGGTGTCGACCAGATCATCCCCGTCGATGTTTACGTCCCTGGTTGCCCGCCCCGTCCCGAAGCTCTGCTCGAAGGTGTCGTGTTGTTACAGGAACGGATCCAGAACGAAGATATGGCAGCGCGCTGGAGGGGTGAGCAGGACCGCCAGGAGCCGATCATCGTTGGCTGAGGACACCGCCACCGCGTCGGCGGAGGCTCCCGAGATCGTGGTCGACGAGCGCCGCGAGGAGTTGCGGGCCGTGTTCGTCGCCCACCTCGGCGATGCGGTGCTCGACAGCGTCATCAAACCCGGTGACGGTTTGTGGATTCGCGTGGCTACCGACGCATGGGCCGAGGCGGGCCGCGTAGCCCAGGACAAGGCGGACTGTAAATATTTCGACTTCCTCTCGGCAATCGATTGGTTGCCGTCGCCCTACGGGCGCTACGAAGACTCCGCCCTAGATGTGCCCTTCCCTCCGCCAATGCCGGAGCGTTCGGCGGCAGTGCCGGGGTACGCAGGGGGCGAGTCTCGGCTGCAGGTTCTGGCATCGGTGGCGAAAACCGGAACCGACCTGCGCGTGTTGCTGAAGGTTGATGTGCCCGACGACGATCCGCGCCTGGCCACCTGGATTCGCACCTATGCCGGGGCGGCTTGGCATGAGCGGGAGACGCACGAGATGTTCGGGATCTCCTTCGATGGCAACGCCGACATGAGGAACCTCTACCTGCCCTCTGAGTTTGAGGGCTATCCGCTGCGCAAGGAGTTCCCTCTGCTCGCTCGGGTTGTGAAGCCCTGGCCCGGGATTATTGATGTTGAACCCATGCCGGGCGACGACGAGCCGTCCGAGGGGGAAGGGACCGAAGAATGACACTCACCGATGCCCAGCAACTCGGCTACATCAACGCGCAGGCCGCCGACGGCCGCGTGAACGTCGAGCTCGAGACCGATGACGGCATGGTCCTCAACATGGGGCCCCAACACCCCGCTACCCACGGCACTCTGCGCCTGGTGGCCCGCCTCGACGGGGAGCAGGTGACCTCAGCCGATGTGATGTGCGGCTACATGCATCGTGGCTACGAGAAGCTGTGCGAGGTTCGCTCGTACCCACAGGTCACCACGTTGGTGAACCGCATCGACTGGCTGGGCAGCTTTGCCAACGAGGTGCCCTTCATCCTGGCCGCCGAGCAGTTGATGGAGGTTGAAGCTCCGCCGCGAGCGCAGTGGATTCGCACTTTGCTCTTCGAGCTCTCCCGCATCGCCAACGTCAGCCTCTTCATCGGTGACCTCGCCTTGCAGCTCGGTGCCCAAACTCCCGCTTTCTATGCCTTCCGCGACCGCGAGTTCGTGCTCAATCAGATCGAGTCGGTCACCGGAGGGCGTTTCCACCCCAACTTCGACCGCATTGGCGGCCTCAAAGACGACCTCCCGAAGGGGTGGATTGCCGAGACCAAAGCTGCCATGGTGCGCCTACGGGCTTTCTGTGACGAGATGGAAGGCCTTGTCTACGGCAACGAGATCTTCCAATCTCGTACTCGTGGGGTGGGGGTTATTCCGGCCGCGATAGCGCAGTCCTACGGGTTGAGTGGCGCCAATCTGCGGGGCTCAGGCGTGGACTGGGATCTCCGCCGTGATGCCAATGTGGGGCTGGTCTATGACCAACTGGACTGGAAGGTCTGGACCCACCCCGACGGCGACAGTTACTCGCGTTGCTGGGTGCGGCTGCAGGAAGTTCGGGAAGCCACCAAGATCGTCGACCAGATCTGTGATGGCCTGCCCAGCGGGGCCATCATGGCCAAGGTGCCGCGCATCATCAAGGTGCCGGCCGGGGAGGCCTACATTGCCACGGAGAATCCGCTCGGCCAGATGGGCTACTACGTGGTGTCCAAGGGCGACACCGGCCCGTTCCGAGTAAAGATCCGTTCGGCGAGCTTCAACAACATCTCCATCGCCCCGTGGCTCCTGCGTGGCGTTTACGTGCCCGACATCATCACGATTCTCGCCAGCCTCTACTTCATTCTGGGAGATATTGACCGATGATTTCTCTGTCGGTGCTGGGGGTGGAGCTTGCCTATTGGCAGGTCACCTCGCTGCGCGTGCTCGGGGTGCTGTTGGCGGTGGTCCTGCCGGCAGGAGCGTTTGTCTATCTCTTTCTCTTCAAGATGATGAGTTTCATGCAGAGCCGCCTGGGTCCGATGGAAGCAGGCCCGTTCGGCTCGATGCAGCTTCTTGCCGAGGTCGGCAAGTTCCTACAGAAGGAAGACATCGTTCCCGAGAGGGCCGATAGGCGTCTTTTTTTCATCGCTCCGTACATCGTGCTGGCGAGCACGTTCCTGCTCTTTTCGGTGATGCCCTTCGGCCCGGACGTCTACTTCACCAACCTCGATACGGGCATCTTCTTGGCCCTCGGGCTCTCGTCAGTTTCGGTGATCGGCATTCTGATCGCGGGATGGGCTTCGGCCAACAAATACTCCTTGATCGGCGGTATTCGGGCGGCGGGGCAGCTCATTGCCTACGAGCTGCCGATGGTGCTCGCCGTGGTGGGAGTGGTCATTCAGGCCGGCACGCTGAACCTTCAAGGGATCGTGGCCGCCCAACATCAAGGCGAGATCTTCGGTTTCTCAGGCATCGGTAACCCCTTTTTGCTCACTCAGTTCGTGGCCTTCGGGGTGTTCCTGGTGGCCACCCAGGCCGAGCTCACCCAGACGCCCTTTGACATGCCCGTGGCGGAGTCGGAGATTGTCACGGGCTACATGACGGAGTATTCCGGTCTGCGCTTCCTGCTCTTTTTCATCGGTGAGTTCGCCACTGCCGGGGCGTTCGCCGCCCTGGCCGCCACGCTGTTCCTGGGCGGGTGGGCGTTGCCCTTCGTCTCCCTCGACGACAACGCGATGAACTTCATTGGCCCGCTGGTGCTCTTCGCAAAGATACTCATGGTGGGCTTCCTCATTTTCTGGGCTCGCTTCACGTTCCCCCGATTCCGGGAGGACCAGCTCCAGGCCTTTGCCTGGAAATACCTGATTCCCATCGCGCTGATCAACATCCTGGTCACCATGATTCTGAAGGTGGCGTTCTAGGTGCCCATCCCCAAGCTGCGCGTACCCGGTCTGTTCACCGGCCTCAAGATCACCCTCGGGGAGCTGCTGAAGACGCTGTTCCCCCGGCGGGGTATCCGCACGCTGATCCCCGCCCCTTCCCTCGGGGCGGTCACCGTGCAGTACCCCCACGAGAGCGAGTCGCCGGCCCCTCGGGCTCGCGGGGTGATTGCCCTCAAAGAAGAGAACTGCACCGCCTGCATGTTGTGCTCGCGTAGTTGTCCCGATTGGTGTATCTACATCGAGGGCCACAAGACCAAAGCCCCTCCGCGTCGACCGGGCGGCAAGGAACGTACGGTCAGCGCCCTCGACCGCTTTGATATCGATTACGCGCTCTGTATGTATTGCGGAATCTGCGTCGAGGTCTGTCCGTTCGACGCACTGTTCTGGAGCCCGGAATACGAATACTCCGAGCCCCGACTCGCCGATCTGCTCCACGACATGGACCGTCTGACCGAGTGGATGGAGACGGTGCCGGACTTCGAGCCCTACGAAGCGGGTTCGGATGCCAAGGTGCGAAAGGTGCCGCGCTGATGGTGGCGCAAAACGTCTTCTTCTATCTGTTGGCGGGCATCATCTTGTTCAGCGCGTTCCGGGTAGTCACCTCGAACAACGTGGTCCATGCCGCCCTCTACCTCGTTGCCGTTCTGGCCGCGGTGGCGGCAGAGTATGTGCTGCTGGCCGCCGAGTTCGTGGCGGCCACGCAGGTCCTGGTGTACATCGGTGCCATCATCGTGCTGTTTCTCTTCGGCATCATGCTCACCCGGGCCAAGCTGGGTAGCGATCAGGACCTCACCCACCCCCATTGGGCCCTCAGTGCCGCCACGGCAGTGGTGATGTTCGGGGTGATGGGCTATGCCTTGGTCGATCAGTTTCACTGGACCGCCACTCCGCTACCGGCCGACACGAGGCTGGTCTCGGTGGACGGGTCGAATAGCGCCACGGTGAGCGACTCAGTGTTTACCGCCTATCTCGTGCCGTTCGAGGTGGTTTCCGTTCTCCTCCTGGCGGCCCTCGTGGGCGCCATCGTCCTGGCTCGGAAGGACTGACCGTGGACGATCTGCTCCTCAACCAGTTCTTGCTGCTCGGTGCGGTGCTCTTTTGCATCGGCGTGTACGGGGTGCTGGCTCGACGTAACGCAGTGTTGGTGCTCATGTCGATCGAGTTGATCCTGAATGCCGTCAACATCAACCTCATTGCCTTTGGGGCCTTTTGGGGTTCGATCACCGGGTCGGTCTTCGCCCTCTTCGTCATCGCCATCGCGGCGGCCGAGGTTGGCGTCGGGTTGGCCATCGTCCTGCTCATCTATCGCAACCGCCGGAGCGTCGACCTCGACGACGTGGCTGAGATGAAGGGCTAGGGCTGCCCGCCATGTGGTTCCCCGACCATGCCTACCTGATCCCGCTGATCGCGGCGGCTTCGTTCGTGCTCATCTTGTTCTTTGGCAAGCGCATGCCCAAGAAGGGTGCCGAAATCGGCATCACGGCGCTGAGTATCTGCTTCGTAATGGCGCTGGCTACCAACGTGCAGTGGTTCTCGCACGTCAATTCGGCCGAGCATGAGGCCGAAGTGGCGCAGGAGGAGGGCGAGGCAGCCGAAGCACTGGTGTCGTCGGAATCCACCGGGTCGGCTACCGAGCCGATCGAGTTTGAGGTGGAACCGTCGCGGGCCAGTTGGACCTGGTGGCAGAGCGGCGACGTGACCTTCAGCGTGGGTATGTTGCTCGACGGACCGGGGGTGATGATGCTCTTCGTCGTCACCCTGATCTCCTTGTTGGTGCACATCTACAGCACCGACTACATCGGCGGCGACCGGCGATACACCCATTACTTCGCCTTCCTGTCTCTGTTCAGTGCGTCAATGCTCGGTCTGGTCATGAGCGAGACCACCCTCCAGCTCCTCACCTGCTGGGAATTAGTGGGGCTCTGTTCTTTTGCGCTGATCGGCCACTGGTGGGAGGAAAAGCCAAATTCCGACGCCGCCCTCAAGGCGTTCATCACCAACCGCGTGGGCGACGTGGGCCTCATCTGCGGTGTGATCATCCTGTTCTTTGCCGCCGATCAGAGTTTCGACATCGTGACGATCAACGAGATGGCCCTCAATGGCGAGATCAGCCACCTCGCCTTGCTGGTGGCATCCTGCTCGCTCATGGCGGCGGTTATGTCGAAGTCCGGACAGTTCGTCTTGCACACCTGGCTCCCCGACGCCATGGCCGGCCCCACGCCGGTGTCGGCGCTCATCCACGCCGCCACCATGGTGGTGGCGGGCGTGTTCATGGTGGCTCGCCTCTATGGCGTGTTCTTCCAGGGATTCTCTATCGGTACGTCATCGGTGAATCCGCTGGTGGTGATCGGTGCCATCACCGTGATCGGCGGAGCGAGCCTCGCCTTCGTGCAGAAGGACATCAAGAAGGTGTTGGCCTACTCCACGGTCTCCCAACTCGGGTACATGGTGATGGCGCTTGGCGTGGGGGCCTGGACCGCCGCTCTGTTCCATCTCTTCACGCACGCCATGTTTAAGGCGGGGCTCTTTCTGGGGGCCGGCTCGGTGGCTCACTCCGTGCACTCCTTCGACATGACCGAGCACATGGGTGGGATGCGAAAGTTCATGCCCAAGACCTTCGTGACCTTCCTCATCTGCACAGCTGCGCTCATCGGCCTGTTCCCGTTGGCCGGGTTCTGGTCGAAGGACGAGGTCCTCTCGGGGGCTCAGCAACTCGGTGGCGAGGGCGGCTATCTGGTCTTCATGGTGGTTGGCCTGGTTGGAGCCTTTCTCACGGCGCTCTACATGACCCGTTGCATCTACCTGACGTTCTTCGGAGAGCCGAAAGGACATGCCGCCGACGCGGAACACCCGCCGCATGAATCAGGGCGACGCATTCTGGTTCCCCTCTACATCCTCAGCGGCATGGCCATCATCACCGGCTTCGCCAACCTTCCCAATTCGGGGGTGCTCTCCGGTTCCCCCGATGGGGCCTCGTTGCGTTTCGAGCACTTCTACGAGCCGAAGGGGTCCTATTTCCCGTCCGTTCTCGAAACGTTCGATCATCCCGAGTTCAACGTGCTCATCGCTCTTGGGTCCACGATCATCGGGTTACTCGGAATCAGCCTGGCCTACGCCTGGTACTGGAAGGGCCGCGGACCGCACGGTCTAACCAGTCGCAACAAGTTCGCCAAGGCCGGATACACGGTGTTGGTGGAGAAGTACTACCTCGATCATCTCTACACCGGGATCATCGTGGGCGCGGTGAAGGGGCCGATCGCCCGCGGTGCTTACTGGTTCAACCAGAAGGGGATCGATGGTGTGGTCAACAGCGCCGGGGTGGCCGCGGTGAAGAGCGGCAAGTTCGTGTACGAGCGCATCGATCAGGGAGTGGTCGACACGATTGTCAACGCCTCCGGAAGTGCCGCAGGTGGTAGTGGTCAACGTCTACGCAGAATCCAAACCGGGCGGGTACAGCAATACGCCGCCCTCCTTTTTGCCGGTGCCGCCATCCTGGCCGGCATCTTCATCATTGTCATCTAGCCGAGCGCAATCCGAGGACCGAACGGGACCATGGACAACAACGAATTCCTCACCGAATGGGGCCTGACCCTCATGGTGTTCCTGCCGCTGGCGGGGGCGCTATTGCTGATGGTCATCCCAAAGGCCCAAGAGCAGATGATCAAGGTTGCCGCCTTGGGGGCGGCGCTGGCCTCGGGGGCGGTGGGGGTCGCCGTGTTGGCGAACTTCAACTACGACAGCTCGGAGAAGCTGCAGTTCGTGGTGAACCGAAACTGGATCGAAGCCATCCACGCCAATTACATCGTGGGCATTGACGGGCTCTCGGTGCCGCTGATCGCCCTCACGCTCCTGATCACCCCGCTCGTGATGGTCTACAGCTGGAATCACTTCCCGCAACCCCACAATCCCCAGGCGTTCCTGATCCTGATGCTCGTTCTGGCCACTGGGATGCTCGGTACCTTCGTGGCCCAGGACCTCATCCTCTTCTTCGTCTTCTTCGAGGTGGTACTGCTCCCGATGTACTTCATGATCGGGGTGTGGGGGGGCGAGCAACGCCAGTACGCCTCTATCAAGTTCTTCCTCTACACGTTGTTTGGCTCTGCCCTCATGATCGTGAGTTTCCTGGCCCTGTTCTTTGTGGCCGGTGGCGACAGTTTCTCGATGGTGGATCTGGCCCAAGGAGTGGCTGATCGCAACGCGGCGGGAAACCTGGCGATGATCACGCAGGTGCTGATCTTCGGCGGCATGTTTATGGGGTTTGGCATCAAGGTGCCGATGTTCCCCTTCCACACCTGGCTCCCCGACGCCCACACCCAGGCGCCCACCGCCGGCTCGGTCATCCTGGCGGCGGTGCTTTTGAAACTCGGCACCTACGGATTCATCCGAGTGGCGCTGTTCATTCTCCCTGAGGCCGCCGTGAAGTGGGCCCCGTACATCGGCGCCCTGGCGGTGATCGGGATCATCTATGGAGCGTTGGGCTGTCTGGCGCAGACGGACATGAAGCGGCTGATCGCGTTCTCGTCGGTGGCGCACATGGGTTTCGTGATGCTCGGCATCGCCAGCCTCACCACCTTCGGTCTGAATGCGGCGGTATTCGGCATGGTCGCCCACGGCCTCATCACCGGCATGTTGTTCTTCCTGGCCGGCTCGGTGAAGGACCGCTTCCACACCCTGGAGATCAAGCGCCTTGGTGGGCTCTTGCTGCAGGCGCCGAAACTCGGTTGGATTCTTGGCTTCTGCATCATGGCCTCCCTGGGCCTGCCCGGTTTGGCAGGGTTCTGGGGCGAATTCCCGGCCATTCTCTCGGCCTACAACCCGGCGCCGGCCCTGTCGCAGGAGCTGTTCCGCACCTACATGGTGATCGCTGCCTTCGGTACTGTGCTGGCGGCGGGCTACTTGCTGTGGCTCTTCCAGCGCACGGCCTTTGGTACCCCCAGCGAGGAGTTTGCCGACGTCGAAATCGAGGATGTGCGGGTGAGCGAGTGGATTGCCTGGGTCCCGTTGCTGGCGCTGATCCTGGTGCTGGGTGTGTTCCCGAACATCATCTTCCACGTCACCGATCCGTTCCTGACGGTTATGGGCAACACCTTCGCGGGACTGAAGTAACTGCTCGTGTTCGCATTCCTTCTCCAGTCGGTGGCCTCCACCTTCGACCGGCCCGCCATCGACCTCCACGCGCTGGCGCCCGAGTTCGTGCTCACGGGCGCGCTCGTGGTGGTGCTGCTGGTGGACCTTTTCACGCCGAAGGGATCACGCGGCATCGTGCCTTCGGTGGCCGGAATCGGCATTCTCGCCGCCATGGTTCCGGTGCTTACCCTGGCGCTGGATGGGGCCGACCGGTCGATGTTTGGTGGGGCCTACGTCGTAGACAACTTCTCCTTGGTGCTGCAGGCGATGTTCCTACTGGCGGCCTATGTAGTGGTCTTGCTGTCGACCAACTACGTCGCCGAGGGCGACTACGCGGAGGGCGAGTACTACTTCCTTCTGTTGTGTGCGCTCCTCGGCATGCTGGTGATGGCGTCATCGCGCGACCTCATCACGATGTTTGTGGCGCTCGAACTCCTGTCGATCCCGGCCTACATGCTCGCCGGCTGGCGTAAGCGCGACCGGCGCGGCAACGAAGCCGGGGTAAAATACTACCTGATGGGCGTGTTCGCGTCGGCGGTGATGCTCTACGGCATGTCCTTGCTCTACGGGATCTCCGGGAGCACCCTCTTTAGCGACATCGCCCTGGCGGTGGCCCGGGGCAACGGGCTTGGCGACACAACACCGCTCATTACCCTCGGGGTGGTCTTTGTGTTGATTGGCTTCGCCTTCAAGGTGTCGGCGGTGCCGTTCCATACGTGGGCCCCCGACACTTATGAGGGTGCCCCCACGCCGGTTACCGCCTTCCTGGCGGTGAGTTCGAAGGCGGCCGGCTTCGTGGCCCTCCTGCAACTCATCCTCATCGCGTTCATCGGGCGTGACGATGTGGTGGGGCCCCTCATGTGGGTGCTGGCTGCGTTGACGATGACGGTGGGGAACCTCATTGCCCTGCGTCAGACGAATATTGTCCGCATGCTCGCCTACTCCGGGGTAGCCCAAGCCGGTTTCATGCTCGCCCCCTTGGCGGTGGTGGGAAGCAACTCCGATGGTGCCCGCAGCGCCGTGGTGACCTACCTGCTGATCTATGCCGCCATGAACCTGGGGGCCTTCGCCGTAGTGCTCATCGTGGCCCGCAAGACCCGCAGCGCGGAGATCGCCTCCTGGGGTGGGCTCTTTGAGTACGCCCCGGGCCTGACGGTGCTGATGACGGTGTTTCTCTTCAGCCTGGCGGGCATCCCGCCGCTCGGGGGCTGGCTGGCGAAGTTCGTGGTGTTCCGGGCGCTTCTTTCCCCCGATCTCACGGCGGGGGGAGTCATCCTGGCGGTGGTCGTCGGGGTGAACTCGGTGATCGCCCTCTACTACTACGCCAACGTCGCCCGACAAATGTGGATGAATCCGGTGCCCGACGGCGACCGTACCCCGGTGCGCATCCCGTTTTCACTGGCCGCCGCCGTCACCCTCTCGGTGGTGCTCACCGTCGCCTTCGGGGTGAGCGACCTGGCGACCCACCTCGGCGACCTCGCGACTTTCCTCCCGGCGTAATGAGGTGGCGGCGCCAGTGACGCCGGCCGAAGCGCGGGTGCGAGCGGAGATCGCTCGGCGAGGCCCGATCCTTTTTGAAGAGGTAGTCGAGATCGCGCTCTACGATCCGGTGGGTGGCTTTTACGCCACCGGTGGCGCCGCTGGCCGACGGGGCGATTTCCTCACCAGCCCTGAGGTGGGCCCACTGTTCGGAGCGGTCGTAGCCGCCGCTCTTGACCGTTGGTGGGCCGAGGCGGCCTGCCCATCGCGGTTCGCGGTCGTGGAGGCAGGGGCGGGCACCGGTGCGCTCGCCCGCAGCATCCTGGCCGCGCAGCCGGCCTGCTCAGCCGCCTTGCGCTACGTCCTGGTGGAGCGATCCGACATCCAGCGCCTCGGCCACGCCCGGCATCTTGCCCTCGAGGACCCTGCCGCCGCCTTCGCGTCCGCCCCCGCCGCGGATGAGGACCACCACGACATCGCCGCCTTCCCACCGGTGGGTCCGATCGTCGTCAGCATGGCCGACCTCCCGAGATTGCCGGGCCCGGTCATCGTGTTGGCCAACGAACTGCTCGACAACCTTCCCTTCGGCCTAACCGAGCGCACCTCCGATGGCTGGGCCGAAGTCCGGGTGGGTATCACTGATGATCGCCTGGCTGAGGTGCTTGTCCCCGTGGTCGCTGGTGCACTTCCGGAGGCACGGGTGGGGGCGCGGGTGCCGACCTTTCGGGCGGCGGCGAGGTGGGTACGCGAGGCCCGGGAACTGGCCGGATCCGGTGGGCGCGTCGTGGCCTTCGACTATGCGTCCACCCTCGGTGGCCTAGCGGCCCGTCCCTGGACAGAGTGGGTGCGCACCTACCGCCAGCACGCCAGGGGCGGGGCACCGTTGGAAGGGCTCGGCACCCAGGACATCACCTGCGAGGTGCCCATCGACGCCCTCACCCCGTCGCCGGTGGTGTCCACCCAGGCCGAGTGGTTGGAGCGGAACGGGCTCGACGATCTCGTTGCCGAAGCCCGATCACTTTGGCAGGAGCGGGCGGCGATCGGTGACCTCGCCGCCCTGCGAGCCCGCAGCCGCGTCTCGGAGGCGCTTGCGCTCGTGGACCCGACCGGGCTGGGGGCGTTTCGCGTGCTTGAGTGGCAGACCTGAGGCATCAGTCGGGGAACATCGCCCGGCGGGGCTCGTCGCGGTAGACGGGTGGGCGGCCGGCCGCAAAGGCACGGATGGCTTCGGGCAGGTTCTCGGTGAAACCAAGCATCAGTTGGTTGCGGTCCTCGAGCTCGACGGCGGCGTCGAGGCTGGCTACCTCGAGGTTGGCCCAGAGCACGTCCTTGGTCATAGCTAGGCCATAGGGGCTGAACTGGCACATCGACTCGGCGACGTCGAGACAGGTTTCGAGCAGTTCGTCGTCGGGGAGTACTCGCGACACGAGGCCCATAGCCAAGGCCTCGTGCGCATCCACGATCCGCCCGGTGAGGAGAATGTCGTTCGAGCGGGCCACCCCGATGAGGCGGGGAAGGATCCACGATACGCCGAGTTCGGTGGAGGTGAGACCGTTCACGATGCCGGTGCTGTTGAACACCGCCGACTCGGACGCGAAACGCAGATCGGCCCCGAGGGCGAGGCACATCCCGCCGCCGTAGGCCGGCCCGTTCACCGCCGCGATCACCGGCTGAGGCATGCGGCGCAGCGTGGGCACGAGCCGGGAGTAATGCCGCATGGAGCGTTGGGCGATCCGGCCCACCGACAGGCCGCCGATATTGGGCAGGAGTCCCTGGTCCTTGAGGTCGAGACCGGAGGAGAATCCCCGCCCCGACCCGGTGAGCACGACCACCCAGGTGTCGTTCTCCTCGGCCACGGCCCCTAGGGCGGCGTGGAGTTCCGACACCAGCTCGATGGACATGGCATTGAGACGATCGGGGCGATGCATCCGCACCACGGCCACGTGGGGTCGAGGATGGTCCACCAGAACGAAGGGCGAGGAATCAGTCATAGCCTCGACCGTAGTTAGTCTGACAGAGCTAGTTTGCCCTCATTGATCGAGGAGAGGGGACTTCTATGTCCGATGAGAATCTGCCGAGCGACACCATTGAAGACCGTCTCGTGGAGGACCGGACCTTTCCCCCCTCGGAGAGCTTTCGGGCGGCATCGCTGGCGGCCTCCTCGTTCCTCTACGACGAGGCCAACCAAGACTGGCAGGGATTCTGGGCCCGTCAGGCCGCTGAGCTCCTCCATTGGGACGAGGACTGGCAGACGATTCTCGAGTGGGACCAGCCGTTCGCCAAGTGGTTCGTCGGCGGAAAACTCAATGTGTGCCACAACGCCGTCGACCGCCACGTGATGGCGGGTCGAGGCGACAAGGTGGCGTACCACTGGGAGGGCGAGCCCGGCGATACCCGCACGATCACCTATGCCGACCTTCTCGCCGATGTGCAACGCTTCGCCAACGTGCTCAAGGGCCTCGGCGTGTCGAAAGGCGACCGCATCTGCATCTACATGCCGATGATCCCGGAACTTCCGGTGGCGATGTTGGCGTGTGCTCGCATCGGCGCCCCGCATTCCATCGTCTTCGGGGGCTTCAGCCCCGACTCGCTCATTGACCGGATCAACGACGCCGCCTGTCGCGTGGTGATCACCGCTGACGGTGGTTACCGCCGAGGACAGCCAGCGATGCTGAAACCGAACGTGGATCTCGCGGTGGGTTCCACACCATCGGTCGAGCACGTGGTGGTGGTCAACCGGGTGAATGAACCGGTGACGATGGTGGCCGGTCGCGACCAGTGGTGGTCCGACCTTATGGCGGCGGCTGCTCCCGAGTGTCCCTGTGAGTCGATGGACAGCGAGGACTTGCTCTTCTTGCTCTACACCTCGGGCACTACGGCGAAGCCCAAGGGGATTATGCACACCACTGGCGGTTACCTCACTCAGGTGGCCTTCACTCACAAGTACGTGTTTGATCTGCAGCCCGATACCGACGTGTATTGGTGTGCCGCCGACATCGGTTGGATCACGGGGCACAGCTACATCGTCTACGGGCCGCTCACCAATGGCGCGACCTCCGTGATCTACGAGGGCACCCCCGATACGCCCGCCCAGGACCGGTTGTGGGATATCGCCGAGCGGTACGGCGTCACGATCCTCTACACCGCCCCCACCGCTATCCGCACGTTCATGAAGTGGGGCCCGCAGCACCCCGCTAGCCATGATCTGTCGACGTTGCGACTGCTGGGAAGCGTGGGTGAGCCCATCAACCCCGAAGCCTGGATGTGGTACCGCGAGCACATCGGGGGAGGGCGCTGTCCGATCGTGGACACGTGGTGGCAGACCGAGACGGGCGCCATCATGATCAGCCCGCTACCCGGCTCCACCATCACCAAGCCGGGCTCGGCCACCTTCGCGCTGCCGGGTATTGAGATTGAGGTGGTGGACGAGCAAGGGCAGCGCGTTGAGCGCGGCGGTGGGTACCTCACCATCACTCGCCCCTGGCCAGCGATGCTCCGGGGCATCTACGGGGACCCTGATCGCTACCAGGACACGTATTGGTCGACCTACGACGGTAAATATTTCGCGGGTGATGGGTGCAAACTCGACAACGACGGGTACCTGTGGCTGCTCGGCCGGGTGGACGATGTGATGAACGTATCCGGACATCGTCTCTCCACCACTGAGGTGGAAAGTGCTCTGGTGGATCATCCCGCGGTGGCCGAAGCCGCCGTGGTGGGGGCGAAAGATGACGTAACCGGACAGGCCATCATGGCCTACGTCATCCCCCGGGGGACCCACACCGCCAGCGCCGAACTAGGGGCCGAGTTACGAGCCCATGTGGCTACCAAACTGGGCGCCATCGCCCGCCCCAAGGTGGTCATTTTCACCGACGAACTTCCGAAGACCCGATCCGGGAAGATCATGCGGCGGCTGCTCCGAGATGTGGCCGAAGGCCGTGATCTGGGCGACACCACCACGTTGGCCGATCCGAACGTGGTGGAGGAGATCAAACGGCGGGCGGTCGAGTCGCCCACCGAAGATTGACGGCCCCCTCCCCCGGCAACTGGCACTGGCGCGCCACGCCGGTGCCGGCCGGCCCGGCGGTGATATTCGACATGGACGGGGTCCTCGCCGATGCCACCGCTCGGCAACATCACCTGACCCGCCCCCGCCGTAACTGGGATGCTTTTTTCGCGGCGGTCGGCGAAGACGAACTGATCGCCGAGGTCGCTCGGCTGATTGAGGTGCTCGATCCCGCGTTGGGGGTGGTGTTGCTCACAGCCCGGCCTATGGGTGTGCAAGCCCAGACACTGGCATGGTTGGCCCGTCACGGCTTGCGCTGGGACTTGCTGATCATGCGCGACCAAGACGATTACGACGCCGCCCGCGAGTTCAAGCGAACGGCGGTGGGAAGTCTGCGTTCCTATGGATTCGATCTGCGGTTGGCCTTCGAGGACGACCGACGCAATGTGGACATGTTTCACGCGGAGAACGTGCCCTGCGTGTACATCCATTCGGGCTACTACGAGTAGTGCTCGGTGATGCGAACGCGCCGGAGCCCCGCCGCAGCGGGGCTCCATTGGGGTGGGCCCGGAAGGATTTGAACCTCCGTAGGCAATGCCGACTGGTTTACAGCCAGTTCCCTTTGGCCACTCGGGCACGGACCCAGGACTTAGGACGATAGCGGGCGCCAGCAACCAACAGCCAAGCGTTCCCGCTACTGTCCGCTGTATGGCGAGCTTCGACGTGGTATCTGAGATCGATCAGCAGGAGATCCGCAATGCGGTGGACCAGGTAGCCCGGGAGATCCAGACCCGCTATGACTTCAAGGGCACCGACTCTTCCATCGAGTTGACCGAAACGGAGATCAAGCTGCATTCCTCCAGTGAAGATCGCCTGGCGGCGTTGCGGCAGGTCCTCGAGGAGAAACTCGTCCGGCGCAAGGTTTCGATGAAAGCCTTGGAGTATCAGAAAGTAGAGGAAGCCTCCGGGGCCACCGCCCGCCAGTTGGTAAAGTTGGTGGCGGGGATCTCCAAGGAGAAAGCCACTGAGCTGAACAAGTACATCAAGACCCTGAACCTCAAGGGTGTGCAGTCGCAGGGGCAAGGCGAGCAGGTTCGGGTGACGGGTAAGAAGCGAGACGATCTGCAAGGGGTGATCGCCGCGCTCAAGGAACACGACTTCGGTATCCCGCTTCAGTTCACCAACTTTCGCGATTGAACCTCAGTCTTGGAGCCCGAGGGCATCCTGGAGGAAGGCGAGTTGAAACAGCAGCAGGTTCTCAGCCACCTCTTCGCCGCCGGCCATGTGGGTCACGCCGGTCAGCGGTAGCACCTGGTGGGGGCGGCCCTTCGCCAGGAGGGCGGAGGACAACTGGAGGGTGTGGGCACTCACCACGTTGTCATCGGCCATTCCGTGGATGAGCAGCAGGGGGCGTTCGAGTCGGCCGGCTTCGGGGAGGAGCGAACTGGCGTTGTAGGCGGCGGCGGCACCGTCGGGGTGGCCGAGGTATCGCTCGGTGTAGAAGGTGTCGTAGAGCCGCCAATCGGTCACGGGGGCCCCGGCGATGGCGGCATGGAAGACGTCGGGGCGTCGCAGCACCGCCAGGGCGGCCAGGTAGCCGCCGAAGCTCCAGCCCCGAATGGCCACCCGGGAAAGGTCGAGGCGGGGGTCGGTTTCGGCGAGGGCGAGCAGCCCGTCGATCTGGTCATCGAGGGGGGGTCCGGCGAGGTCGCCCTGGATCGCCCGCTCCCAATCTCGGCCGCGGCCAGGGGTGCCTCGTCCGTCGATCACCACCACGGCGAAGCCTTGATCGGCGAACCATTGAGAGGTGAGGTACGACGAGCGGGCCTGAAGTACTCGCTGGGCGTGAGGGCCACCGTAGGGGTCGAGCAATACCGGAAGCAGGGCGTCGTCAGGCGTGCCGTGGGGGAGAAGCAGGGCCGTGGCGAGTCGCCGCCGACCGCCGTGGCTGATGGTGACCCTGGGCGTGACGAGTGGAGTAGCCACCGACCGCGAGAGGGTGGGACCTCCCCGGATGGTGACGGTGGGGGCATGGTCCTCCAGCGACGAACGCTTCACCACCATCGTGGGTCCACCCACTACGGCGCTGTGGACCCCTTCGTCGGAGGTGAGTTGCTCGATGCCGGTATCGCTCCAGCGCCACAGCGCCAGGCTGGTGGCATCGTGCATCGGGTTAGCGGTGAACACCACCGAGCCGTCGCTCACATGAGAGACACCGCGCACCTGGAGCGTGGCTGGAGTTACCGAGGTGCCATCCACCATGAGTTGGCGACGGCCGTCGCGGTCGGAGCACATCACTAGACGGCCATCGGGAAGTCGGGCTGGGGTTCCTGGGGCCCGCTCCACCCACGCGTCGTCGTGGTCGGTCCAAAGGATTTCGGTGGTTCCCGATGAGGGATCGGCGCTGTGCACTTCGATGGAGCGCTGATGGCGCGGCTGCAACCCGAGCAGAGGACCGTGGTCGTCCCAGTCGGCCTCGGCCAAATATGGCAGTTCGTCGTGGTCCCAGATCACCTCGGTTCGGGTCCCGTCGAGGCGAAGTATCCAGGCGGTCACCACGGCGTTCGCCGTACCGGCGGCGGGGTAAGCCATCGAGACCGGGGCGTGGTGGGGGTGGGCAGGGTCTGAGATCCACCAACGCTCCACTGGCGTTTCGTCCACCCGGGTGGCCAGCAGGGCCGATCCGTCTGGTGCCCACCAGTAGCCACGAAAGCGTTCCATCTCCTCGGCGGCCACAAACTCCGCCACCCCCCAGCGCACCTCCGGATCGGCTTCCCCGGCCAGGCGACGAGCGGTGGACGGATCGCTCAGATCAGCCACCCAGAGGGAACGGCCGTCGACCCAGGCCACCCGGGTGCCGGTGGGGTCGGGTCGGGGATCGATGACGGTACCGGGGACCTCGATCACCGAAGCCACCCCCTCCACGAGGTCGCCCACCACGAGTTGGCCCGCCAACGCCGCGGTGGCCACCCGGTGGGTTGCGTCGGTGGCGTACCCGGTGATCCCTGCCGCCTGTTCGCGAGCGCGTTCTCGGCGAAGCGCTTCCTCGGGTGGAAGTCCGACAGATCCACTGGCCAGCAGTCGCTCCGGGGCGGCCACCACCCGTTCCGCGCCGGAGGCGACGTCGAGAACCCAAAGGGAGGTGACGGGGTCCTCGGGCCCGGAGGATCGGAGGAAGGCCACCCGGCTGCCGTCGGGCGCCACGGTGATGTTGCGCGGTGCCCCGAGGGTGAATCGCTGGGTACGGGCGTACTGACGGGGGAAGGAGTCCGTCACGACAGGAGGCGCTCCATGATGGCAACGTCGAGCCATTTGCCGAACTTGCGTCCCACCTCCCGCTCGGTTCCCACGATGTCAAAGCCGCACGCCTGGTGGAGTCCGATCGACGCTTCGTGTCCGCCCACGATCCGAGCCATGCAGGCATGAAAGCCGTGGCGGGTGGCAATGGCGGTCAGTTCGGTGAGTAAGAGGCGCCCGATGCCCACGCCATGATGGTCTCGGTGCACGTACACCGAGTCCTCCACCGTGGTTGAGTAGGCGGCCCGATCCCGCCAGGGGGACAGCGCGGCAAAGCCGACGACATTGCCATCTCGCACCGCCACGATGGCGGCGTAGGCCCCGGATCGCTCCGTCAGCCAACGTCGTTGTTCTTCGATTTCCCGCGGCACCAGATCAAAGGTGGCGGTCGAGGTGGTCACCTCAAGGTTGTAGATCTGCCTGATCACCTCGGAATCTTCGAGTGTGGCCAGGCGCACCTCCATGGGCGCAACCTATCGGCCGACGCTGGTCTCGCGCGTCACCGAAGGGGAAGTCAGAGGTGACCCAGGGGGTTAGCCGTGAGGAGCACCGCCGTCTCGATGATGGTCATCTCCCCGCCGATCGCCTCCATGCGGGCCCAGGACACCACGTCTTCATCGTCGGTGAGGAGGATGATCTGCGGGTCTCCCGATGATCGCCCTACTAATTCAAGCAGAGCTAATTTCGGCCC
The DNA here is from genome assembly GCA_009886035.1 of Actinomycetota bacterium. Lineage (GTDB taxonomy): Bacteria > Actinomycetota > Acidimicrobiia > Acidimicrobiales > VFJN01 > VFJN01. The sequence goes on along the minus strand of VFJN01000143.1, from coordinate 1,628 downwards.
TGCGGCGAGGCCCCGGAAGGGGTCATCGAGGAGCAGCGGAAGACCCTCCTGCGCGACCGAGGAAACCTGAGCGAGTCGGGTAATCAGAACCCGAAGGAGGGACGCGGTTTCGGCTCCAGTCGGGTCGGTTGGATCGGGCAGGAGGAAATCGAGTGAGGCCACATCTTCGTGGAGTCGGGCGGCCGCCTCGATCTCCTGACGATGCTCTCCCGCCCAGTCGAAAGGGATGTCCTGGGCCAATCGGACCCATTCCGCCAGGGCCCGCCGGCGGGCGTCGGCCCGATCCATGAGCAGCGACCGGTCGGAGTGTTCCCCCAGGAGGTCATTGAGTCGCTGAAGCTGAAATCCGAACTGGCTGCAGGCCCCTGTCTTGGACAGCGAGCGGGCCGCCGCCGCATTCGCTCGGATCACCTTGGCGCGAGCGATGAGTGAGATGAGCACGCTCGTCGACGCCACGGCGGCGAAGAGGATGAGGGCAATGGTGCCGACGAAGATCTTGCCGGGCACGATCGCGCAAGCGGCGAAGCCACCGATGAGGAACGTGCGACGGCGGGTGGTCTCGAAGGAGGTAAGGGCCGCAGCGAGCGCATCATGGCGGGTCATGACTTCCTCGACGATGGCCGGATCTCCGGCGGCGGATTTCGGGGCGAGGGTCGGGTTGGCGAGATCGTCGGAGGCGTCTTGTAGTTCCTGAGCGGCGGTCCAGAGCTGGCGCTGATCGAGTGCCGCTAACACCTTGACGGACGGGTGGAGATCCTCGGGTATGACGAGGTCGGAGGCGCCGAAGCGCATCGTGCTCCGGGCCTGGTCGAGATCGAGGCCGAGGGGTTCGAGGAGGTCGGGGTCGCCGTCGGAATTGGCAAACTCGGCCGAGACGTCGGTGGCCGAGTCCACATCGATGATGCGATGGGGCCCGAGGAGAGGGCTGAAGACGGCGAGGTGGCGGCCCCCTCGATCCTCGAGCTCGAGGTGCACCCCAGGGTGGTGGCTGCTCAGGGCGCCGATGAGTTCACTGGCGAGGCTTTCCCGTTCCCCTTCGCCCATGCCGGTGACCACGGTGAGCCGGGGGTGGAGCGCAAAGGTCAGGGTTTCTCCGCTCGTCTCGATCACTAGCCGTTGAATACGCATGTCCCATTGATCGGCCCTTTTGCCGGTTGGCTAGAGGGAAACATTGGGAGATCGGCCCTTTTGTGCCTCTGAGGGCCTGGATTGGGCCCCCGAGAGCCCGGGGGGGCGGAAGCGGGTTCGCCACCGAATCGCTCTCACCCCTATGCTCCTACATCGCCCCGCCCTCGGGTAGGCGACGCACGCCCTCTTAGCTCAGTGGTAGAGCACTTCCATGGTAAGGAAGGGGTCGTGGGTTCAATCCCCACAGAGGGCTCGGTAAGCGCATCCGAGGCGGCGTAGCTCAGTTGGTTAGAGCACTCGGCTCATAATCGAGTTGTCCCCGGTTCGAACCCGGGCGCCGCCACCAATAGCGAATCGCCCAGCAAGTATCCGTCAGAGAGAGAGCAGAAGGTCATGGCCAAGGAGAAGTTCGAGCGCAATAAGCCGCATTTGAATGTGGGGACGATGGGTCACATTGACCATGGGAAGACGACGTTGACGGCTGCGATTACGCGGGTGTT
>VFJN01000095.1 GCA_009886035.1 Actinomycetota bacterium | reverse complement strand
TTGGACATCACCCTGGAGAAAGACGGGCCTGCGTTGGCTCATCGTGGTGATGAGATCACCTACGACTTTGCGGTCACCAACAGTGGTGAGGCGGAGCTGGTGACGGTGGATCTGTCGGATCCGAACTGCGACGAAAGCACTCTGGTGCAGGTGTCCGATGGTGATGGCGATTCGGTCTTGGCGCCGGGGGAGACGTGGCGGTATGAATGCACTCGGGTGATCACCGAGACCGACCCGAATCCGTTGCCTAATACGGCGACGGTGGTGGGTACTGATGAACGGGAACGCTCGACGGAGGACACCGCTACTCATGAGGTTCTTCTGATCAACCCGGTGATCGATATCGACAAGTCGGTTGATGACTTGACACCGGACATTGGTCAGACCGTGACGTTCACCTATGTGGTGACCAACACGGGTGATACCACGCTCTACGACATAGATGTGGTGGACGATGTTCTTGGCCCGGTGGGCACCATCGACGAACTGGGTGTCGGCGAGTCCGCCGAGTTCACGCTCACCGAGTTGGTAATCGCCTCTACTCTCGAATTCAATATTAGTACCGCCGAGGGTGAGGACATCCTCGGTAAGTCGGTGACCGCTGACGATTCCGTCCAGATCTCTATTGTTGAGGAGGAATGCCAACTTGTCGCCGCCGGATCGTGCACCCCGCCGCCGACGGTCGGCCCTGAACCTGCCCTGCCTCGGACGGGGGCGGAACTGGCCCGTCTGGTCGAAGCGGCGCTCTTGTTGCTGCTGGGCGGGGCGATTTTGATGAGGGGTGTTCGTGGTCGTCGGGAGTTGACGGCTCAAGACGACTGATCGGTTATTGGCCTATCGTCTCCCTGGTCCGGTGCACCACGCACCTCGGATCGGGGAGACGATCATGGCCACGATGCCCACGACCATTGATGAGGTCACCCTCACCTGGTTGGCTGAAACCACCGGCTGGAACCTCGAGGCGGTCACCATCGAGCAGATCGGGGTGGGGATCGGCGTGAGCAGCGCCGTCTACCGGGTCCACCTGCGGGGTCCGGGCAGCCCGGAGACGGTGGTGGTGAAGTTGCCCGCCTTGGACGCGGCGGCCGTGTTCACCTCCACGATGCTGCGGATGTACCTGCGGGAGACACGGTTCTTTCTCGAGTTGGCCCACCAGACCCCGATCCGAGTGCCGCGCTGTCACCATGCCGAGATCGACGCGGAGACGAGCCAGTTCGTGTTGGTCATGGAAGATGTTGGCCACCTGCGAGCGGTGGATCAAGTGGTTGGCATGGGCATCCCCGATGCGGAGCGAGCCATCGATGGTCTGGCGCGATGGCATGCCACCTGGTGGCGCCAGGCCGACGAACTCGCCGGGGACGGTCTTACCGTGAGCCTGGGAGACGAGATCTACAAGGCGGTGCTCCCGCTGGTATTCGCCGAGGGCTGGGACAAACTCATGGGTGAGGTGGAGATTCCGGCGGCCATCCAAGCGGTGGGGCCACGCTGGATCCACGCGATGCCCCGCCTGCTCGACGGCCTGGCGGATGCGCCGACCACCATGGTCCACGGGGATTTCCGGGCCGACAACCTTCTCTTCGACGGGGACGGATCGGTGGTAGCCCTGGATTTTCAGTTGGTGGGCACCGGCCATGGGGCCTACGACCTGGCCTACTTTGTCACCCAGAGCATCACTGCGGCGGATGCCTCGGACCAGGAACAGGCACTGTTCGGCCGCTGGATCGCCGGCCTCGAAAGGGCCGGCGTTCCCCGGCCCGATCTCTCCGATTCCTGGGAGAAGTATCGGGCCGCCGCCCTGTTTTGTTTGGCTTACCCCGTGGTGGCTTGGCGGGGGATGGATGTGACCGATCCTCGTCAGCGCGACCTGGCGACCACCATGCTGGAACGCTTCGATCGGGCGGTCACCGAGCTGGATCTGGTGTCCCTGCTCTGACGGTCTCATTCCTTGTGGCTGGCGGATGGGCCGGGCGGGGGCCTACGCTGGAGGATCGCAACCCCCAAAGGGCAGTAGCTCAACTGGCAGAGCAGCGGTCTCCAAAACCGCAGGTTGGGGGTTCGAGTCCCTCCTGCCCTGCACTTTTCTTCTCTTATCTCAGGAACGTCCACGTCAATGGCGATGAACCGACAGCAGAAACGCTTGCTCCAGAAGAAGGGGCAAATAGACGCCGATGGCGAGCCGAAGGCGCGCCGTCGAGCGACACCCCCGCCTGCCCGTCCCAAGACCGAGCGCACCAGCCCGCCGCAGTTTCTGCGCGAGGTGCGGGGAGAACTCCGCAAGGTGGCCTGGCCCACCCGACCAGAGGTCGTCAACTATTCAATCATCGTGCTCGTCGCGGTGGTTCTCCTAACCGCCTACGTTGCCGCTCTCGACTACGGGTTCGGCGACGTCATACTGAAGTTGTTCTCACGATGAGCGCCTACATCACCGACCCGATCTCCAACGACGACTCCGGCGAAGGCCGCCCGACGGGGGTGATCGACGGCGAGGACCTCCTGGAGGAGGCCGCGGCAGCCTTGCCGCCGGAGTCTCCCTTCGACCGGCCGGGCCGCTGGTATGTGGTCCACACGCAGTCGGGGTATGAGAAGAAGGTCAAGCAGAACCTCGAGGCTCGCACATCCTCCATGAACATGGAGGAGCGCATCCACGAGGTCGTGATCCCGATGGAGGATGTGGCTGATTTCAAGAACGGCAAGAAGGTTGTCGTCCAGAAGAAGATGTTCCCCGGCTATCTCCTCGTCCGGTGCGAGTTGGATGACGACAGTTGGTACGTGATCCGTAACACGCCCGGGGTAACCGGCTTCGTTGGCCAGGGAGCCAAGCCCTCCTCGTTGCCGCGTAAGGACGTTGAGAGCTTCCTCTCGGTCTCCACCGAGACACCCGATGAGGTGGAGAAGCGTGCGAAGCCGCGGTCGCAGTACGAACTGGGCGAGACCGTGCGGGTCAAGGAAGGCCCGTTCGCTGATTTCTCCGGCGAGGTCATCGAACTCAACGAAGATCAACTCAAGGTGAAGGTGTTGGTGAACATCTTCGGCCGGGAGACCCCCGTCGAACTCGACTTTTCCCAGGTCGCCAAGCTCTAGCGCCCGGGGGCGCCATTGGCGCTGCACCCCTGTTCGCGACCACACTTGACCCCCGCCCCCCCAAAGGGCCAACCATCGCTCGTCATCCCAAGGAGTCGGCCCCATGGCCAAGAAGAAGGTCCTGACTGTCGTCAAGATCCAGATCCCCGCCGGTCAAGCCACCCCGGCGCCCCCGGTTGGTACCGCCCTCGGCCCCCACGGCGTGGCGATCATGGATTTCTGCAAGGCCTATAACGCCGCCACCGAGGCCCAGCGGGGCACGATCGTGCCGGTCGACATCACGGTGTTCGAGGACCGTTCGTTCACCTTTGTCCTCAAGACCCCGCCCACCCCGGTGCTGATCCGCCAAGCCGCCGGTCTCGAAAAGGCGGCGGTGAACCCGGGCAAAGAGGTCGTGGGTTCCATCACCGATGCGCAGGTCACCGAGATCGCCAACATCAAACTGCCCGACCTCAACGCCAACGATCTGGCCGCGGCAAAACTGCAGGTGGTCGGCACTGCCCGCTCGATGGGGATCCAAGTTAAGTAGTACAGGAGGTGGGTCCTGACCCGCCACCTTGTTCATCCAACCGGCGCGACTGAGACAACCTCATCCAGCGGCCGCTCAACCAGAGGGAGCCAGTGATGGCGAAGGGTAAGAAGTACACAGACGCAGCGAAGCGCTTCGATCACGACCAGCTGTTCACCCCGGCCGAGGCCGTCGAACTGGCGAAGGGGCTGGGGACAGCCTCGTTCGACGAGTCGATCGAACTGACCATGCGTCTCGGAGTCGATCCGCGTAAGGCCGATCAGATCGTGCGGGGCACGGTGGCGCTTCCCTCGGGCACTGGCAAGGACGTGCGGGTGGCGGTGTTCGCCAATGGTGAGGCGGCCGAGCAGGCTCGTGCGGCAGGGGCGGATCATGTGGGTGGCGACGACCTCGCCGCGCTGGTGGAGGGCGGCATGCTCGATTTCGACGTGGCCATCGCCACCCCTGATCTCATGCCACTGGTGGGCAAACTGGGCCGCGTGCTCGGTCCGCGTGGCCTGATGCCGAACCCGAAGACCGGTACCGTCACCACCGATGTGGCCAAGGCGGTAGGCGAGTTCAAGGGCGGCAAGGTGGAGTACCGCACCGACCGTTACGGCAACGTTCAGGTGCCGATCGGCAAAGTTAGTTTCGAACTCGACGCCCTGAACCTGAACTTTCGGGCGGTGCTCGACGAGATTCAGCGGGCCAAGCCGGCTTCCGCCAAGGGACGGTACCTGCGGAAGATCTCGCTGTCGCCCACGATGGGGCCGAGCGTGAAGATCGACACCAACCGGTTGAAGGTTATTGACGGCGAGGCCTGAAGGCCCGGCCGGTCAGCTGCTGGGTGCGAAGGCGGTCAGTACCACCGTGACCGGTGCGACCAAGTTGGCTACCTGTCGGTCGATGTCGGGAGTTTCCGTTCCCGGCGCGTAGAGGTTCCAGCGGGTGGCCACCAGATTGTTGAAGGCGCCGAGCGTGGGATCAGTGTTGGGGAGGGGGCTGGTGATGGCGGTGCCGCTGGCGCCGTACTCGAAGGCATCTCCAGTGCACTGAGTGGCCGGGGGGGTGGAGTCGTCGAGGTAGTAGGCCCCGATCGTCAGGCCGACGATGTCGCTGTCGATGGTGCTCGCCGACACCATCGTGCCCTGGGCGCCGGTCACCGCCTCCCAGGTGGGCGCCCCGCTGCCGGTGGCGTCGGGCACCCCGTCGATAGTCACCGCCGTCGGGGTAGAGGAACTGGCGTACTGCATGCCGATGGCGGCCACGCTGTAATCGTAGAACTCCAAAATCGACGGAATGGCGTGGACGCGTAGCGTGGTCTGTACCCGCTCGGCACCTTGGTAGAAGAGGTGCTCCCGCTGGGTGTAGGTGCCGCTGTTGGCCCCGAGGTACGAACGGATGACCCGCACCGGGCCGTTGATGTTGGTGGCATAGCCGCCGGGCCCGGCGGACATGGTGTCTTCACTGCGACTGCAGTTGCCCACCGCGAAGAGATTGCGGTGCCGATCGATGATGTCGGGTCCGCTGCCGAGCGAGAGGCCGTCTCTCGTCCAGCGGGCGGAGAAGTGTGTTGTGTAGCGGGCGGTGGAGACGGTGGAGTTTTCGACATGCCCGGTGGGGTCGGCCGGGGCGAAGGTGTACGCCACGTAGTCTCGGCCGGCGGCGGGCACCAGTGTGGGGGTGGACCGTTCGAACAGGTAGAGGAAGCCCACGCCCCAGCCCCGGGTCGCGTCCGTGGGCGCCAGCGGGTCGGTCACGGCCACCCGGATCCCCGACGTGGCCACCACGCCGGCGGGAGCCGCCGCCTTCCTAGGCGCTTCCCCCCCGGTGTCTTTGGCCATGAAAGCGATTTCGTCGTCGGCATCCAGGGTGGTGGTTGGGTCGGGTCCGGCATTGGCCGCCGGGTCGGAATAGGCGAGGGTGGTCGGACCCGTGGTGCCGGAGCCATTGCGGAGCTTGGTGAGGAACTCGGTATGCCGCTCGTCGACCTGAACCGGTACTTGCTCCCACCCCCGCTGCTCGGAGTTCCATCTGAACGCCACGATGCTGCCAGGGTTTTTGGTGGCAAAGGTGGGTACCTGGCTGCCGGTAAGCACCACCGGTGTGCTGGCGCGATACCAGAGTCCAGAACCACCGCGGCCGTTGCAACCCGCCAGGCTGGCGGCGGCGAGGACGATGGCGACCGAGGCGACCGCTCCTCGTCGGATACTGGCCTGTCCCGACATCGGTGGTGCCCCTTTCGGTGGTCGGCCCGGCATCATTTGGAAGCCTGCTGACGGGTTGGGTAACCTTATCTCTCCAACAACAGATTGCTCGCCAAAGACATCCGGTGCCGCTTGCGGCTCAAAGGGACTTCGGTCCCGCCTGACGAGGCGGACACCTCGAGGACTCACTCGTTGTGCCCGCGCCCCGCGCGAGCCACGAGATAACGAGAGGAGGTGTCGATGGAGAACCCGAGACCGGAAAAGGTTGCCGTGGTGGATGAGGTGCGTGAGCGCCTGGATTCCGCCAGTGCCGCCCTACTCACCGAGTATCGAGGGCTTGACGTAACCGCGATCAGCGACTTGCGCCGTGCGCTGCGGTTGGTCGGTGGCGAGTACAAGATCTATAAGAACACGCTCGTCCGCTTTGCTGCCCGTGACCTCGGCTTGGAGCTAGAGGACCTACTCACCGGACCCACCGCGATCGCCTTCATCACCGAGAAGCCCGATGGCACTCCCGGCGATGCGGTCGACGTGGCCAAGGCCCTACGTGACTTTGCCAAGACCAATCCGAACCTCATTGTGAAGGGCGGCCTGCTAGGCGCGCAGCCCCTCAGTGCCGATGAGGCGAAGGCTCTGGCCGAGGTGGAGCCACGCGAGGTACTGCTGGCCAGGTTCGCTGGCGCTCTTGCTGCACCCATGGTGCAGTTCGCCGGCTTGCTCGAAGCACTGCCCCGCAACTTTGCTTATGGCCTCAAAGCCCTCATCGACCAGCAGTCAAGCGCACCGGATGCACCGGCCGACGAACCTGCTGATGCCATGCCCGCAGTGGCTGCCGAAGCCGATTTGGCCGAGGCCACCGCTGATCCCACCACCACGGAAGAGGTTCCCTCTGAGGAGCCCGCCGAGGCGGTTGATACCACTGACGACACTGTCGTGGCCGAGGAGGTTCCCACCGAGGAGCCCGTCGCCGACGACACCACTAACGAGGAGTGAGCACCATGTCCACCAAAGAAGACATTCTCGATTCGATTGCCAACATGACTGTCCTGGAGCTTTCCGAGCTTCTCAAGGACTTCGAGGAGAAGTTCGGCGTGACCGCCGCCGCTCCCATGGCGGTAGCGGGCCCCGCGGCCGCTGGTGCCGTCGCCGAAGCCGAAGAAGAGCAGGATGAGTTCGACGTCGTCCTGACGGCGGCGGGCGACAAGAAGATCCAGGTCATCAAGGAGGTGCGTGCCCTGACGAACCTCGGACTCAAGGAGGCCAAGGATCTCGTGGATGGTGCGCCCAACGCGATCCTGGAGAAGGTATCGAAGGAAGACGCCGAGAAGGCAAAGGCATCCCTCGAGGCGGCCGGCGGTTCGGTGGAGCTCAAGTAGCCCACCACCTCTGACCCTGTGCAGGAAGGCCCGCCCCGTGGGGCGGGCCTTCCTCGCGCCCGGGTGGTGGCGCGACCCCACCGGTCAGGGAACGCTCCCGGGTGGCACCACCCATTCGGTGGGCTGGCCGGTGACGGCGGCGATGATGTCGAAGGGGGGGTGGTAGTGCAGCAGAACGAGTCCGGCTTGTTCGGCGGTCGCCGCCATCATGAGATCGCGTATCGGGATGTCCCGGTGTTGCCCATGGGCCGCCAGTAAGCCCTGGACGTCCACGGCTCGCTCCATGCCCGCTTCGGTGATGGGGGTGTGGGGGATAAACTGGCGTTCACGGCGGATCTGTTCATGCTCGTTGCCGGCTCTGGCGTAGTGGAGGAGTTCGAGATCCACGATGGCGCAGGTGGCGATACGGCCGCTGATAAACATCGATTCGGCCCGCACGGCTACGTCGTCGTGGTGGAGGCGGATGAGCACGCTGGTATCAGCGAGATGGGTGGCCAAGATCCCCCCCCGGGCCCCCTCGGGCCTCGCCCTCATCAACATCGATGCCCTCGCGCCGGCGGAGTCGCTCGAAGTGGCGGGCCCGTCCCCGCATTCGGATCACTTCCCGTAAGGCCTCGGCGAGCGTCTCGGTGGTGGTGGTGGTTCCGAGGATCTCCTTCGCCTGCGCCACGAGATCATCGTCGAGAAGGAGTGCCGTTTTTCGTCGGGCCATGAATCTATCTTTCTTGACAGGAGAAAGTAGATCACTTTGTCAGATCGTCTACTTTTAGGCAAGAAAAACCTTGACCAGTGTCCGAGGCTGTCGTACGGTTCTCCCGTCAAGGCCCTCCTCGGCAGCACCGCCGTGCACCGAATTGCCTCCAGCAGGCCAAATCCTTAGGATCGTGAGTGCCGTTGCCCTGGTCTCTCGTTTTGTCGTTGCTTTGCGACGATTCAGAGGATCCATGGCACGGCTTGCCGCCCACCTGAGCTAGGGGAGACGCGTTGCCTGCACGCACGACCATGCGCGATCGTTATTCATTCGCGAACATTGACGAAGCCCTATCCCTGCCGGACTTGATCTCGGTCCAGCGCGACAGTTTCGAATGGTTCCTGCAGAAGGGCCTCAAGGAGACCTTCCGCGACATCTCTCCGATCAAGGATTTCACGGAGACGCTCCAGTTGGAGTTGGAGTTTGATCCTGACGACGAAGACCTGCGTCCCCCGCCCAAATTCAGCGTGGAGGAGTGCAAAGAGAAGGACATGACCTTCTCCGCTCCGATCTTTGTCCGGGCCCGCTTCATCAATGCGGCCACCGGTGAGATCAAGGAGCAGACGGTGTTCATGGGGGACTTCCCCATGATGACCGACAAAGGCACGTTCGTGATCAACGGCACCGAGCGCGTCGTCGTGTCGCAGCTCGTGCGTTCACCGGGTGTGATCTTCGAGCCCGGCGAGCGGTACCGCTTGCGCAACCTCACCAAGCACCAGCTCGTGAAGGGCACCGTTCACCCCTACCGGGGCGAGTGGATCGAGTTTGACGTCGAGCAAAAGCCTGGTAAGGACGTCACCGCTGGCACCCGCGTGGCTCGCAAGCGTCGCTTGTCGATCTTTATCCTGATGCGGGCGCTGGGCTACGGCGAAGACCGTTGCCCGGGGTTCATGGAGGCCTTCGTCCGCCACTTCGACTTCCTCGAGGGGCAGTGGGAGAAGGACCGCGAGGTGGCCGTGACTCGCGAAGAAGCGCTGGTAGAGATCTATAAGCGCGCTCGTCCCGGCGAGCCGCCCTCGGTTGAGTCGGCTCGGGCCTACTTCGATAACGCCTTCTTCCAGAACCGTCGCTACGACCTCAGCCGGGTTGGCCGCTACAAGCTCGATAAGAAGCTGCGTAACGAGATCGAACAGCTCGCCGAGCTGTTCCCGATGCTCAACGGGGCCGACGAGGACGGCGTGGCGTTCCTGGATCGCCCCGTCGAGGGCCAGCCGGTCCTCTCTCGCTGCGAGGTGCTGGCGGCGTGTTCGTACCTTCTCCACCTCGTCAACGCCGAGCCGGGTTACCGCCTCGACGACCAGGACCACTTCGCCAACCGCCGCATCCGATCAGTGGGCGAGTTGATTCAGAACCAGGTGCGCATCGGTTTGTCGCGGATGGAGCGGGTGGTGCGCGAGCGCATGACCACGCAGGACGTGGAGTCCATCACGCCTCAGACGCTCATCAACATCCGGCCCGTGGTGGCGTCGATCAAGGAGTTCTTCGGCACTAGCCAGCTGTCCCAGTTCATGGACCAGGTGAACCCGCTGTCGGGTCTTACCCACCGTCGTCGCCTTTCCGCCCTCGGCCCCGGCGGCCTCTCGCGGGAACGCGCCGGGTTCGAGGTCCGGGACGTTCACTTCTCCCATTACGGCCGGATGTGTCCGATCGAAACCCCTGAAGGACCCAATATCGGCCTGATTGGCGCACTCTCCACCTACGCCCGGGTGAACCCGTTCGGATTTATTGAGTCGCCCTACCGCCACGTGCGGAACGGCAAGGTCACCGACGACATCATCTGGCTTACGGCGGATGAAGAAGAGGACTACGTCGTCGCCCAGGCCAACGAGCCACTCCATCCGGACCACACGTTCAGGAACGAGCGGATTTTGGTGCGTCGGTCACCCCAGGCGGCCACCCTCGAGAACCTTCGCCTCCAGCTTGAACGCGACACGTACTTCGCCGCGACCACCGAGATCTCGGCGGTGCCTCCGGCTGAAGTGCAACTCATGGACGTTTCGCCGAAGCAGATCGTGTCGGTGGCCACCGCCCTGATCCCGTTCCTAGAACACGACGATGCCAACCGTGCCCTGATGGGGGCCAACATGCAGCGCCAGGCCGTGCCCCTGGTGCGGGCCGAGGCGCCGTACATCGGTACCGGTATCGAGTCCCGGGCGGCGCGTGACGCCGCCGACATGATCATCGCCCAGGAAGACGGCGTGGTGACCGGCTGCTCGGGTGACCTCATCACCGTCGAGTACAAGACGAGCGGCAAGAAGGTGTTCAAGCTCCTCAAGTTCGAGCGATCGAACCAGGACACCTGCATCAACCAGAAGCCGCTGATCAAGGAGGGCGATACCTTCAAAAAGGGCGACGTCCTCGCCGAAGGGCCGTCGACCGACAACGGCGAACTGGCCCTGGGTAAGAACTTGCTCGTGGCCTTCATGCCATGGGAGGGCTACAACTTCGAGGACGCCATCATCCTCTCGGAGCGCTTGGTCAAGGACGATGTGCTCACCTCGATTCATATCCACGAGCACGAGATCGATGCCCGCGACACGAAGCTTGGTCCCGAAGAGATCACCCGGGACATCCCGAACCTCTCCGAGGAGATCCTGAAAGACCTCGATGAACGGGGCATCATTCGGGTGGGGGCCGAGGTAGGACCGGGAGATGTCCTGGTGGGGAAGGTCACGCCGAAGGGCGAGACTGAACTCACTCCCGAAGAGCGACTCCTGCGCGCCATCTTCGGCGAAAAGGCCCGCGAGGTGCGCGACACCAGCCTCAAAGTGCCCCACGGCGAAACCGGCAAGGTGATCGATGTCAAGGTCTTCAGCCGCGACGACGGAGATGAGTTGCCCCCGGGTGTGAACCAACTCGTTCGGGTCTACGTTGGCCAGAAGCGCAAGATCAGCGTGGGCGACAAGTTGGCTGGGCGCCACGGCAACAAGGGTGTCATCTCGCGGATCCTCCCGATCGAGGACCTGCCCTTCCTCGCCGATGGCACCCCGGTGGACATCATCCTCAACCCGTTGGGCGTTCCGTCTCGCATGAACGTGGGGCAGGTTCTTGAGGCCCACCTCGGCTACGCCGCTCGGTGGGGTTGGGACGTGAACGGTGAACAGGTAGGCGATCCGGCCTACCGCGGCACCGAGTCCAAGACCCGCACCAAGACTCCCGCCGCCACGCTGGTGGCCACGCCGGTGTTCGACGGCGCCCACTGGGACGAAGAGGACCAGGCCGGGAAGCACCCGACGATCCAAACGATCTTCGAGAACCTCAGCCCGGAGTCGCAGTACCCCGAGTATGGCGAGGGAGGCCGGCTCATCCAGAGCGACGGCAAGACCACGCTCTACAGCGGTCGTACCGGCGAGGCCTACGACAACCCGATAACGGTTGGCTACGTCTACATCCTGAAACTGGCCCACCTCGTGGACGACAAGATCCACGCTCGCTCCACGGGCCCCTACTCGATGATCACGCAGCAGCCGCTCGGCGGTAAGGCCCAGTTTGGTGGTCAGCGCTTCGGCGAGATGGAGGTGTGGGCCCTCGAGGCCTACGGCGCCGCTTACTGCCTGCAGGAGTTGCTCACCATCAAATCCGACGACGTGTTGGGCCGAGTGAAGGTGTACGAAGCCATCGTGAAGGGGGAGAACATCCCCGAGCCGGGTATTCCTGAAAGCTTCAAGGTGCTCATCAAGGAGATGCAGGCCCTCTGCCTCAACGTCGAGGTTCTCGCCCAAACGGGTGAGGAAATCGAGATGCGCGAACTCGACGAAGACATCTTCCGCACCGCCGAAGAACTGGGTATCGACTTGTCCCGCCCCGAGCGGGGCAGTGATGACGAAGACGAACGCCGTCGTGAAGGAGCGCGTTTCTAATGCTCGATGTCAATAACTTCAGCCAGCTTCGGATCGGCTTGGCCACGGCAGATTCGATCCGCACGTGGTCCAACGGTGAGGTGAAGAAGCCCGAAACCATCAACTACCGCACCCTCAAGCCGGAGAAGGACGGGCTCTTCTGCGAGAAGATCTTCGGTCCCACCAAGGACTGGGAGTGCTACTGCGGCAAGTACAAGCGGGTGCGTTTCAAAGGCATCATCTGCGAGCGCTGCGGCGTGGAGGTCACCCGTTCGAAGGTTCGGCGCGAGCGCATGGGCCACATCGAGTTGGCCGCCCCCGTTGTGCACATCTGGTACCTCCGCGGCACCCGATCGTGGTTGACCTACCTCCTCATGGGAACCGAAGCGCGCGAGGAGTTGAAGGCCAAGCAGATGGAGAAGGTGATCTACTTCGCCGCCAACCTCGTGACCTGGGTGGACGAGGAGAGGCGCGACGCCGATCGTCCGGATCTCGAGAAGGAAATGCTCGCCGAGCGCGAGGCGATCGAGAAGGAGCGCGATCAGAAGATCAACGAGCGTTTCACCGAGCTCGAGGTTGAGGTTGAAGGGATGGAGAAGGCCGGCGCCAAGGACGCTGATGTGCGCGCCCGCCACAAGGCCGCCGAAAAAGAGGTAGCGGCGATCCGGGAAATTTACGAGACCGAACTCGACATGATCGGACGGGTGTGGGACGAGTTCCTCGACCTTTTCGCTCGCAAGATCCTCGAAGACGAAGCGCTGTGGCGTGAACTAGAGGACCGTTACGGCGACTACTTCGAGGGAGGCATGGGGGCCGAGTCGCTCAAAGCGCTCATCAACCGCCTCGACCTCGATGTGGAGGAAGAGAAGCTCAAAGTCGCCATCGATCCTCCCGAAGGTACGAAGCCACTTTCGGCCCAGCGGAAGCAAAAGGCGATTAAGCGCCTCAAGATCGTGACCTCGTTCAACAAGCGCAATGAGGCCGGTAAACGGGTCAACGATCCCGGCGCCATGATTCTCGATGTGGTGCCGGTCATCCCGCCCGAACTGCGCCCGATGGTGCAACTCGATGGTGGGCGCTTCGCCACGTCCGATCTCAACGATCTCTACCGGCGGGTCATCAACCGGAACAATCGACTCAAGCGACTGCTCGACCTTGGTGCGCCGACGATCATCGTCAACAACGAAAAGCGCATGCTGCAGGAGGCCGTCGACGCCCTGTTCGACAATGGACGTCGCGGGCGGCCCGTCACCGGCCCCGGAAACCGACCCCTGAAGTCGCTCTCGGACATGCTCAAGGGCAAGCAGGGCCGGTTCCGTCAGAACCTGCTCGGCAAGCGCGTCGACTACTCCGGCCGCTCGGTCATCGTGGTGGGCCCGACCCTCAAGATCCACCAGTGCGGCCTGCCCAAGCTGATGGCGCTTGAACTTTTCAAGCCCTTTGTGATGAAGGCGCTCGTGGATCGTGAACTGGCGCAGAACATCAAGTCGGCCAAGCGCATGGTCGAGCGGCGGCGCCTCCCGGTTTGGGACGTGCTGGAAGACGTCATCAAGGAGCACCCCGTGCTCCTCAACCGGGCCCCCACGCTCCATCGCCTGGGCATCCAGGCGTTCGAGCCGGTACTGGTGGAGGGGAAGGCCATCCAAATCCACCCGCTGGTGTGCACCGCCTTCAACGCCGACTTCGATGGCGATCAGATGGCGGTGCATCTGCCGCTGTCCGCCGAAGCCCAGGCGGAGGCCCGGGTCCTCATGCTCAGCGCCAACAACATCCTCTCGCCGGCCCACGGCCGTCCGCTCGTTACCCCTACCCAGGACATGATTATCGGCGCCTACTACCTCACTGAGGCCGTAGATGGCGACCCGGGCGAGGGGCGTTCCTTCGGCACCATTGCCGAGGCTCTCAAGGCCTACGAGAAGGGCGACATCTCGCTGCACGCTCGGATCAACCTGCGTGACCTCGAGCCCGAGGCCGACGGTCCTTCGCGACGCGAAGGCACCTTGGGCCGGTTCCTCTTCGACGAGTGTCTGCCGGTGAACTTCCCCCGTATCGCCGAGACGGTGAAGAAGAAGCAGATGGGCGAGATTGTCGACCGCTTGGCCAACGAGCACACCAAGGCCGAGGTGGCGGGGAGTCTCGACGCCATCAAAGACCTGTGCTTCGCCTATGCCACCCGTTCGGGCCTCACCATCTCTATCGACGACGTCACCACGCCGAAGGAAAAGCGCGGCATCCTCGACGAGCACGAGAAGCAGGCCGACAAGGTGGAGCAGCAGTTCCGCCGAGGCATCATCACCGACGGAGAGCGTCGCCAGAAGGAGGTGGAGATTTGGACCACCGCCACTGAACTGGTGAAGAACGCCATGGAAGAGGCCCTTTCCTCGAAGCAGTTCAACCCCATCGACATGATGGTGGGATCGGGTGCACGCGGAAACATGATGCAGGTGCGCCAGATCGCCGGCATGCGTGGCCTAGTGGCCAACCCCCGGGGCGACATGATCCCCCGGCCGATCAAGAGCAACTTCCGGGAAGGCCTCTCGATGTTGGAGTACTTCATCTCCACCCCCGGGGCCCGCAAAGGTCTCGTCGATACCGCCTTGCGCACGGCCGACTCGGGCTACCTCACCCGCCGCTTGGTGGACGTGGCCCAAGAACTGATTATCCGCGAGGACGACTGCCAGCGAGAAGGCGATCCGGTGCGGGGCTTGTGGGCCGAGGACATCGTCCCCGACGAAGCCGGCAAGCGAAGCCACCTCGAGACCCGCATCTTCGGTCGCACCTTGTCTGTCGACGTGAAGTTGACGGGCGGCAAGGTGTTGCCGGCTGGGCACATGATCACGGAAGACGATTTGGTGGCGCTGGAGGAGGATCCCAAGGTCAACCGCATCCGGGTGCGTTCACCGCTGACCTGTCAGTGTGATCTCGGTGTGTGTGCCGCCTGTTACGGCCGCTCATTGGCGACCGGTAAAGCCATCGAGATGGGGGAAGCAGTGGGCGTCATTGCTGCCCAGTCCATCGGGGAACCCGGTACCCAGCTCACCATGCGTACCTTCCACACCGGTGGTGTGGCGGGCGGCGCCGATATTGCCGGTGGTCTGCCGCGCGTGGTGGAACTCTTCGAGGCTCGTTCCCCGAAGGGCAAGGCAACGCTGTCCCGCACCTCCGGGGTTGTGCGCATCGCCGACGACGAGGGTAAGGGTCGGGTCATCACGGTGGTCAGCGACGACGGCACCGAAGACAGCTACACGGTGCCGGGCATCTCGAAACTTGAGGTCACCGATGGCCAGGAGATCACCGCCGGCGAGCCGATTGTGGAAGGTCCCCGTGACCCCAAGGAACTCCTCGAGATCAAGGGTGTTCGCGAAACCCAGCAGTACCTCGTCGGCGAGGTGCAGAAGGTGTACCGCGACCAGGGCGTATCCATCCACGACAAGCATATTGAGCTCATCGTGCGACAGATGACCAAGCGGGTCGGGGTGCAGGAGCCGGGCGACAGCCCGTTCCTGCCGGGGGAGCGCGTCGATCAGAAGGTGTACGCCGACACCAACCGCCAACTCGTGCAGGAGGGCCTCACGCCCGCCGAAGGTCGTCCCGAGATGATGGGAATCACCAAGGCGTCTCTGGCCACGGACTCGTGGCTCTCGGCGGCCTCCTTCCAGGAGACCACCCGGGTGCTTACTGAGGCGGCGATCGAGTCCAAGTCCGACAACCTCCTCGGGTTGAAGGAGAACATCATTATCGGCAAGTTGATCCCCGCCGGTACGGGAAGCTCCGGGTACAAGGACATCGAGACCTCGGCCCCGGACTACAAGCCGCTGGATTACTGGTCATCCGATAGCGACGAAGAGCAGGACATTGCGGAGTGGCTCAAGGAGAGTTACGACAACACCGCAGTGGGAGCGCCCGACGCTGAGGTGGTCAGCATCGCCGGCGAGGGCGAGCAGGCTGGCTGACCCGAGATCGTCTGCAGCTAGACGAGCAACGTTGGTGCCCCGGGCGTTGGTCCGGGGCACCAACGCGTTGCCGGCGCCCGAGCCCGCCACCGTTGTTTCTCCTCGGTTAGGGTGACGGAGGTCACGCCATCACGAAGTTGGTGGTGGCCCAAGGATGAGGAGAAACTCCCGTGGGTAGGATCACTCTTTTGCTGGTCGTCATTGCGGGAATGGGGAGCCTGGCGGG
This sequence comes from Actinomycetota bacterium, assembly GCA_009886035.1. Taxonomy (GTDB): domain Bacteria; phylum Actinomycetota; class Acidimicrobiia; order Acidimicrobiales; family VFJN01; genus VFJN01. The sequence continues at coordinate 3,824 of VFJN01000095.1, read as the reverse complement.
CTGCGGCAGCGGCGCTAGCGATGAGATATCGGGAGTTATCAATGTCGGGTTGTCCGACTTCGTGATTGATCTGAGCGAGGATACGGTTTCGCGGGGCCTGGTTGAGTTCAAAATGGACAATAAGGGGCCTTCCGTGCACACGTTTGTGGTCTTCGAGACCGACCTTGCTCCTGATGACCTCCCCACCGGCCCCGATGGCGATGTCGCCGAAAGCGACGCCTTCGCCCCCATTGATGAGCTTGAGGACATCAAGGTTGGTTCTGGCGACAAGCTGAACGTGGAACTGAAGGCCGGCAACTACGTGGTGATCTGCAATCTTCCCGGTCATTATCGTCAGGGGATGGCGGCGGGCGTTACCGTTTCTTGACGGGTCGCGGCGGACTCTGAGGGCCGCTGGCCTTGTCTCTTCGGATTTGTCGGGACCCCACGGTTTGCCCATCGATCGGGTGGACCCGTAGAGTTTACTCCGGTACTAGCGCGCCCTGCGGGCCCGTCGTGCCGTTTCGAAGTTCCGAAGTCTTCATCGTTCGCGAGGTTTGAGTGCCCACCATCCAACAGCTGGTCCGCAAGGGTCGGCAGTCCAAGCCCACTAAGGCCAAAACGCCCGCCCTCAAGGGCGCGCCGCAGCGGCGCGGGGTGTGCACACGCGTGTTCACCCACACCCCCAAGAAGCCCAACTCCGCTCTTCGCAAGGTTGCTCGTGTGCGCCTGTCGAGCGGCCAGGAAGTAACCGCCTATATCCCCGGGGAGGGCCACAACCTGCAGGAGCACTCCATCGTGCTGGTGCGGGGTGGTCGTGTAAAGGACCTTCCCGGTGTGCGGTACAAGGTCATCCGCGGCACCCTCGACACCTCCGGTGTGAAGGATCGTAAGCAGGCCCGTAGTCGCTACGGCGCCAAGAAGGAGAGCTAGCCGTGAGTGAGCATCGCCCCCCTGCTCGGGTTGCCGCGTTTGTTGTTGTGGCCAACCCGCCCCGCCCTGAGGTGAACTTCTAATGCCGCGCAAGGGCCCCGCCCCTCGCCGTGAACTGATGCCCGACCCGATCTACCGGTCGTTGCTCGTCACGCAGATCGTGAACAAGGTGCTCGTGCGAGGGAAACGCTCCACGGCTGAAAAGATCGTGTACGCCGCTCTCGCCACCATCGAGGAGAAGACCGGCGCTGAGCCCACGGCCACCTTGAAGCGAGCCATCGAGAACATCAAACCGCAGCTCGAGGTGAAGAGCCGCCGCGTCGGTGGTGCCACGTACCAGGTTCCCATCGAGGTCAAGCCCCGTCGGGCCAATACCCTGGCCATCCGTTGGGTGGTGGGGTATTCCCGGCAGCGTCGGGAGAAGACCATGGCGGATCGCCTCGCCAACGAGTTGCTCGACGCCAGCAACGGCATCGGGGCGGCGGTAAAACGGCGCGAGGACATGCACAAGATGGCCGAATCCAATAAGGCCTTCGCCCACTACCGCTGGTAGCGGATCAGACCCCCAATCCACCAGGGGGACGTGCCCCCGGGTGCCTCCCCTGAACGACCGGGCCCGGCCCGGTCGTTCGCATGTAGCGAGAGAACGACATGGCAGACCAACAGCGCTCCCACTCCCTCCATAAGGTTCGCAACATCGGGATCATGGCCCACATCGACGCGGGCAAGACCACCACGACCGAGCGGATCCTCTATTACACCGGCAAGAGCTACAAGATCGGTGAGGTCCACGAAGGCGCCGCCGTCATGGACTGGATGGCGCAGGAGCAGGAGCGGGGCATCACCATTACCTCCGCCGCCACCACCTGTCAGTGGCGCGATCACAACATCAACATCATCGACACCCCTGGTCACGTGGACTTCACCGTTGAGGTGGAGCGTTCGCTCCGGGTACTCGACGGTGCGGTCGCCGTATTCGATGGGGTGGCGGGCGTGGAGCCGCAGACCGAAGAGGTCTGGCGGCAGGCCAACAAGTACGGCGTTCCTCGCATGTGCTTCATCAACAAGATGGACCGCCTCGGGGCGGACTTCTTTGGGGCGTTGGAGTCGATCAAGGACCGCCTGGGGGCGAACGTGGCGGTGATCCAACTGCCCATCGGTGCCGAGGGCAACTACAAGGGCCTGATCGACCTCGTCACCATGGAGGCGCTCGTCTGGTACGACGAAGAGCTCGGCGCCAAGTGGGAGGTCGAAGAGATCCCCGAGGACCTTCGGGCCCAGGCCGATGAATACCGTTCGGCGCTCATCGACGTGCTCTCCAGTTTCGATGAGAACATTCTCGAGAAGTTCGTGGCCGAGGAAGAGATCACCGTTGACGACCTCCGCTCCGCCCTTCGGGCCGGCACCATCGCCGGCGAGATCGTGCCCGTCCTCAACGGCACCGCGTTCAAGAACAAGGGCGTACAGCCGCTCCTCGACGCGGTGGTGGACTACCTCCCGAGCCCGGTGGACTTGCCACCGACCAAGGGAATGAGCGTGAAGGGCGACGAGGAACTCGAGCGCAAGCCCTCCGACAGCGAGCCGTTCTCGGCGTTGGCCTTCAAAATCATGACCGACCCCCACGTGGGGAAACTCGTGTACTTCCGCGTGTACTCCGGCATGTTGGAGAAGGGCGGGACGGTGGTGAACACCACCCATAGCAACAAGGAGCGCATCGGGCGCATCCTGCAGATGCACGCCAACAGCCGCGAGGACATCGACGCGGTGTTCACCGGAGACATCGCCGCCGGTATCGGCTTCAAGAACACCCGCACCGGCGACACCCTTGCCGCTCCGGGGGCAGAGATCGTGCTGGAGAACCTGGAGTTCCCCGAGCCGGTAATCCATGTGGCCGTGGAGCCGAAGACGAAGGTGGACCAAGACAAGATGGGCAAGGCCCTCTTCAGTCTCTCGGAGGAAGACCCCACCTTCCGGGTGCGCACCGACGAAGACACCGGGCAGACCGTGATCTCGGGCATGGGCGAACTTCACCTCGAGGTCATCGTCGACCGGATGCTGCGTGAGTTCCATGTAGACGCGACGGTCGGCAAGCCGCAGGTGGCCTACCGGGAGACCATCACCCAAACGGTCACCAAGCACACCTACACCCACAAGAAGCAGACCGGCGGCAAGGGTCAGTTCGCCGAGGTCACGATCGACCTCGAGCCCACCGGTCCTGGCGGCGGGTACGAGTTTGTGGACAAGGTCACCGGCGGTCGGGTGCCCAAGGAATACATCCCCTCGGTCGACGCCGGTATTCAGCAGTCACTCGATGCCGGGGTGTTGGCGGGCTATCCCACCGTGGATTTGCGAGCGGTCCTCACCGACGGCAAGTACCACGACGTGGACTCTTCGGAGATGGCCTTCAAGATCGCGGGAGCCATGGCCTTCAAGGAAGCTCTCCGCAAGGCCAAGCCGGTACTCCTGGAGCCGATCATGTCCGTGGAGGTGGTGACGCCCGACGAATACATGGGCGACGTCATTGGCGACCTCAACTCCCGCCGCGGTCAGGTGGGCGGAATGGAACAGCGCGGCAACAGTCAGATCGTGCGAGCCCAGGTGCCGCTCTCGGAGATGTTCGGCTATTCCACCGATCTCCGGTCACGCACCCAGGGTCGTGCCAGTTACTCCATGCATTTCGGCAGCTACCAACAGACGCCGGCATCCGTTCAAGAAGAGATCGTCGCGCGAGTGCGTGGCGAGTAAGTCGAATCCCGCACTACCGTCCTCATCACCATTACGAAACGCACTGAAGGGTTGAATCTCATGGCCAAGGAGAAGTTCGAGCGCAATAAGCCGCATTTGAATGTGGGGACGATGGGTCACATTGACCATGGGAAGACGACGTTGACGGCTGCGATTACGCGGGTGTT
>VFJN01000020.1 GCA_009886035.1 Actinomycetota bacterium | reverse complement strand
CGCGGCATCCAATCCATCGGCTCGCCTCCCGACCAGACCTCCGGCAGCGCGCCGTAAGTCGTCTCAATGAGCGACGAGGTCCGGTCGCCAATCATGGCTGCGACCTGCTCGTTCGACGTTCCGCGGCTCCGCATCACGGTCACGAAGAACGCGCGCATCCCGTGGCTGGTCCGATGCCCGAGGCCGAGGCGCTTGCAAATCGCGGCCAGCCGGTGCGTCAGCGAGACCCGGTTGAGTGGTCGGGCTAGGTCGCGGCCAGGGAACCACCACGGAGAGGCGTCACCGTACGTCTCGTCGTGCCACTTGCGATGCCACTCGATGGCCGTCACGAGCGCAGGGTGGAGCGTCACGAACGGGAACCGGCCCGCCTTGGACCGGCGCACGTACAGGTAGCGGCCCTCGATGTAGCCCGGCTCCTGCTTCGACTTGGCGTCCATCCGAAACGACAGGGTCTCCGACGTGCGACAGCCCGTCAGCGCCTCGAACAGCATCTGCCACCCGGTGGCCTCGCTGGCTACGTCGCTGAACATCTCCGAGGCTAGCCTGTGCAGCTCGTCGCCGTCCACCGGCATCACCTCGCGGCAATGGCGCACGTCCGCGGCGTTCTGGAGCTTTGGCCGGCGCACGATTGGGTTCACCGGAATCCAGCCGTGCAGCGCAGCGAACGACAGCGTGGCCGAGAGCGTGTCGAGTTCCTGTTCCGCGGCCCGTGGGCGTTCGGTCTGGCTGCGCCCGTACGTGATGGCCGAGAGGAGGCCGATGTTCGCCAGCTTGCTGCGCCCGAAGGTGGGCCGCAGTCGCTCGATGCGGATGCGGTCCATGGACGCAGCCGTCGGGGATTTGGGCATCCCGTTACGTCCAGGGCAGCCGGCGCTCAGGTAGGCGTCGGCGAGGGAGGACCAGCGGGTGGGTTTCATGCGCGAAGGCGCGCCATAAGCACGATGTTCATGTATTTTCCGTCCAAAAATCTTGCGTTGCGCTTCACGCCTTCTGTCTCGAACCCGAACTTGCGGTACAGCTCGATGGCCGCCTCGTTGTGCTCGAACACCTCCAGCTCAACGCGCTCGAATTTCGTCGCGGCCAGCACGGCTTCGAGAAGCTTCTGACCGATTCCCTGCCGGCGATACGGCTTCGCGACACCCATCGACAGCCGGCCGGCGTGATCGAAACCCTCGTACTGTAACGTAAATGGCCAGATGCAAGCGAAGGCGATGATGCCACCCCCGTCTTCCGCGATGCGCCCGACACCGCCTCGTGCGGTTGCTAGCTCAACGCTCTCACGCAGCACTCCTGGCCCAAAGATGCCCGTGTCCATCAACCACTCTCGCTCCCTCCCGATTTCGCGTATCAGTCTCGACACGCCGCGGTTGTCGTACTTGCTCATCTGGCACATCGCAATCTCGTCCACGCGAAGATTTCTACAATCAAACGCTTGACTACGCAAGTCTTTTTCCGCATCTTCGTGCCGTGACTGACCAAGCCATGCAGCGAACTGTCCGGAAAGCGGTGCTCGAAACGACCGGCCCCTGGCGGACGTACGAGACCGCCGCGGCGCACCTCAACTGCTCCGTGAGCTACATCAAGACCCTCGTTCGTGACGGGAAACTCCCGAAGCGTTCGCTCGACGGCATGGTCCGTTTCAGTATCGACGACCTCAACGCACTCATCAGCTAGCACGTCCGCCACCCAACGCAATCATCAGCTAACAACTAACGTACTCGAAATATGGAACTCGCAACCGTAAACCACAGCAACCAGCCCATCTCCCCGTTCTCGGGAGAGGCTCAATTCGTGTCCGCGCAACGCATCGGCAACGCCCTGTGCAGCTCCAGCCTGGTCCCGGAAATTTACCGCGGCTCCGCGAACATGGGCAACGTGCTCATCGCGATGGAGCTGTCGGGCCGTCTCGGGGCGTCCGTGCTGGCCGTGATGCAGAACATGCACGTCATCCACGGACGGCCTTCGCTCGGCTCTCCGTTCCTCATCGCCACCGTGAACCAGTCCGGGAAGTTCTCCCCGCTGCGGTTCCGGTTCACCGGCAAGGAAGGCACCGACGAGTGGGGTTGCCGCGCGGTCGCCAAGGATCTCAAGACCGGCGAGGAGCTGGTCGGGTCGTGCGTCTCGATTGCAATGGCGAAGGCGGAAGGCTGGCACACGAAGGCTGGCTCGAAGTGGAAGACTATGCCTGAGCAGATGCTCCAGTACCGGGCCGCGGCGTTCTGGACCCGTGCGTACGCGCCCGAGGTTTCGCTCGGCATGGTGACGCGCGACGAGGCGGAGGACATGCCGGTCCACGAAGTCACGGTTCAGCCGGTCATCAAGGAGGTCGAGGCACCGCGCCGCACTCGCCGGCCCGCCGCAGCGACGGAGGTCCCGGTGGACGCGGTCGTGGTGCAGCCGGTTGTGACGGTGGCTCCGGCTGCGGAGGTCGTGGTGGAGCCCACCCCGGAACCCGCCCCCGTGTTCCAGTTCCCCACCGCCGCATCCGAACCCGACGCAAGCCCGCATGTGTGGCTGGGTCGCTGGCTCGGCGAGAACGAGATCCCGATGACGGTGTTCCTCTCGAAAGCCGTCGATAACGAGTGGCCTGGCTTTGAGGCCATCATCGAGGCGAACGCAGACCGGAGCCTCTCGCCCGTCACGCCCGAACTCGTCGCGTTCGTGAAGCGCAGCGAGCGCGCCATCCTGCGGCAACTCACGAAGAAGGAGGTCGCATGATCCACGAACTCTGCCCCGACCACCTGTACCGCCGCGCCGAAGGTGTCAACCAGTCCACGCTCAAAGCGTTCTCGGACTGCCCGGCCGCGGTTCAGCTCGCTGAATCCACGAAATCCAAGCCGTCGTCGTCGCAGGTCCTGGGCCTGCTCACGGAGTCGTTGGTCTTCGGGACGAAGTTCACGTACACCCAGTCGCCGTTCGACTCGTACCGAACCAAGGAGGCCCGCGAGTGGCGCGACGCGCAGCTTGACGCCGGCATCACGGTCGCGACCGAGGAGCAGATGTCCAAGGCTCACGCTATGGCCGAGGCCGTGAAGAACTGCCCGGACGCCGCCGCCCTGCTACGCCGGGGCGCGCCATCAACGGCCGTGTTCCATAACGACGAGAAGACTGGGCTCGCCTTGAAGGGCCTGCTCGACTGGCAGTCCGAGGAGGTCGAGGTCAACGGGAAGCCGGTCATCGTGGATCTCAAGACGGCTGAGGACCCGTCACCTCGCGGGTTCGCGAAGGCCGT
>VFJN01000065.1 GCA_009886035.1 Actinomycetota bacterium | reverse complement strand
GAATTGCGAGCGTCGTCGTCCAACGCGAGACGCAATTCGCCGCTCAGGATTTCGGCCAATGGCCCGCCCAGACGTTTCTGCGCCTCCCACAGTTTGGCGAACTCGTCACGGATCATCGTGCGATCCGCGCAATGCTTGTAGCTTCCAGCCTTGTTGCGAACCGCGCTGCGATACTCGCGCGGTCCATTGCGACGACCCTTTGGCCGATTGTCTGGGGTTGTGATCTGCGTGACACTCGTGTCTCGCAGTTGTGCGATGAACTCGCCATAGGTGCGAGCGCCGCATTTCCGCATCTGCGACTGCACTTCGCCGATGGCTTTTTTTACTTTTCCGTCTTCGCGATCACTGTCCGTCGCATCGGGGTCGTCCGGATCAATGATGCGTAATCCAAGAGCACCTCGCCGCTGCGCCAAATGGAGAAGTACCCGACCGAACTCAAATGGGCTGAGCGCGACCGCCAGCGCTTTCCGTCGCAGTTCCCAAGGATCGGTATCCTGCAACAATTCTTTGAACTCGGCGGCGTCCGCTGGCAATAGGCTGACGGAAATGAGTTTTAGGCGGAGCAGTCGCTTACGCTGAGCCCTGCGCGCAAGCGTGATCCGCGACCTCCGGGTCGCACGGCGTTTGGCATTCTTGGGATCGCCCCTCTTCTCGTCGGACTCATCGACGCCCGCCGGGAAGATGCTCAAGCCAACGGTAATCTTGCCGGTCTTATGGTCGATCCAAGCGGACCCCACAGAATTCGAGCCAACGTCCAGTCCCATTGAGATCGTCATGTTGTCTTCGCCTTGCTTGACCACCGGTTTCGGCTGGCTAGTATGTGACCGGGTGTAACCAACCCTGACCTGTGGTTTTACGCAACAAGATACAAATCGCAGGCACCGCCCTCGGGCGACCGCCGCAGCTCGCACAACCGACCTGCGGTTTTTTTGTCAATTGAAACAAGATCCTACGGCGGCGAAGCAATTCCACAACTCAACAGCAAATCTGCGTGACGCCAAGTTCTGTGAGTCTTTTCGCAACAAGACAAAACATTCGCAGGCACTGCCCCACGGGGCAACCGAGCCGCAACCGCAAGGTGGCGGCTTTTTTCATGCGCGAACAACGACCAAG
>VFJN01000142.1 GCA_009886035.1 Actinomycetota bacterium | reverse complement strand
TCGTGAACTTCCGCATCGAAGACACCTGGATCGAGGTGGAGGCCGCCGTGGACACGGTGGATCGCACCGGCGTGGAGATGGAAGCCCTCACTGCCTGCACGGTGGCGGCGCTCACCATCTACGACATGTGCAAGTCCGCCGATCGGTCGATGGTGATTGGTGATGTGGCGCTGTGGGAAAAAACCGGGGGTCGCTCCGGGGCCTATCGGAGGACTCCTCGGAACGACGAAGGTGGTTCCGAAACGTAGAACACGGCTCGCGCGGGGCCCAACGGGCGGCGAGCACCTCGGGCGGAACCACGGCACCGCGTGGCGCGCCAGTGATCGGTCGGCTCCCGGGTTGCGACCCGCTCGACCAGCGCGCTTTCCGCCCCTTTGGTCTCACGGGACCAAGGAATCCCGAAGAAATGTGAGGCCGGACGCATCCCTCCCCAGCCCCCCAGGTGCCCTCGAGCACGGCTTGCTGGCGGCCGTCGGTGTGGACGCGGGCGGACGGAAAGCGTTTGCGGTCCGCCGGTGGTTGTCGTAACTTCGTAGTCCAACCGCAATGTTCGAGCCTCAGTTATCGGGGATTCCCACCGAATATTGCAAAACCGCCGGATTGTGGCGGATCGCCACCATCCACCAACGGAGCGTGTCGGACCACTACGTTCCCTGATACACGAAGGACGGCCCCGGAGCGTGACCACAGTGCTGGTACTCGTAATCCTTGCCCTAGTTTGGGCTGCAGTATTGGTACCCCCTTTCCTTCAAGGACGCCGGGAACATCGCCCCAGCGAGTCCATCGCTTCGTTCCGCCAGCAACTGCATGTGCTGGAGCGCACCACCCCCGGTGCCGCTCGCACCAACCTGGCCCGGTTGGATGTGGGGCGCTACGAAAACCCGAGTTACGACCAGCGGTCCAACGTGAGCCAACTCGCCCGCCGCTCGGCCCCCTCGCAGCCGGCCCAACGCTCCGGCGACGCCCGCCGCCACCGCCGTGATGTGTTTGTGTACCTGCTCGCTGCGGTGGGGGTGACCGGCTTGTTGGCCCTGGTAGTGGGCGGGCCGGCGTGGACCCTCAACTTCGTGGTCGATGGCCTGTTCCTGGCCTACGTGGGATTGCTCGTGAGCATCCAGCAGCAGAGCATGGAGCGGGATACGAAGGTGCGCTACATCGCCCCGCCCACGCCCCGCGCTCAGACGTCCATCGACCTTCGTCGCTACGGCAACTGACCCGGGTTCTAACCACTAGGGCTGGCGCGCTAGCCTGAGAATCCCTGCGGGGGTGTAGCTCAGTTGGCTAGAGCGCTTCGGTCGCATCGAAGAGGCCGTGGGTTCGAGTCCCATCACCTCCACTCGTTTTCGTTCTTACAACGTGATTTCTACAACTGTGATTTCTGAAACGATTTCTACAACGCCGTCGTTCTTGGACGGCCTTGTTTGCTCTCGCATCGCCAACTAATCCAAGCCACCGATTCAAACCTCCGCACCTAGGCTCGTCTCGTGGCCGATGCGCTGTTCGAAGACCAGTTGCTCGCGACCCTGTACGACCTCCTTGACCCAGATCGCTCGGACCTAGAGGTGTACGCGGATCTTTTCGAGGAGCTCGGGGCAACGAGTGTCCTCGACGTCGGATGCGGAACTGGATGCTTGGCGACCCTTTTATCTTCCCGCGGCGTCTCAGTCGTTGCCGTGGACCCAGCTGCGGCATCGTTGACGGTGGCCCAAGCGAAGCCTGGTGCGCCACTGGTCCGTTGGATTCACGGCAGCGCCCAGGATCTGCCACCCCTACAAGTTGATCTGGCGACGATGACGGGCAACGTCGCCCAGGTATTCGTTGATGACGTCGAGTGGTTAGCAACGCTCAGATCGATCCACTCCGCTCTGCGACCTCTGGGTCACCTTGTCTTCGAGAGTCGAGAGTCGAGTGCCGGAGGACCGCAGTTGGCTTCGGTGGAATCGCACGGACGCGTTGGCCGTCGCAGATGTTCCGGGAGTAGGCATCGTCGAGTCTTGGCCAGACGTGACTGAGGTTTCGAGCGCAACGGTGACCTTCACAACGACGTTCCAATTCTCTCGAGACGGTTCAACCATGACGTCCGAATCAACGCTGCGGTTTTGGACGATCGCGGAGATGACGTCGACGCTCAGCGAGGCTGGCTTCGAGCTGGTGGATGTCCGTGATGCTCCGGATCGCCCCGGACGCGAGAACGTGTTCATCGCCGTACGTCGAAGGTGACGCAGACTTCTGCAAAACGTCGGTTCTGCAACACCGCTTGCAGGGGGTTCCAACATAGACATCCCTGCGATGGATCCGTCAAGCGCTGAGCGCTCCGCGCGTTCCAGAACGCCGGTTGTGCGCCACGCGCTTGAGAGGGACTCCTCTGGGTCGCCGACTCAGCGCTCGTAGTGGTAGCGAGCCTGCAAGATCACGAGGTCGTCACCATCGACGAGATAGACCAACCGGTGCTCTTCATCGATCCGACGCGACCAGCACCCCGTAAGGACGTGGCGGAGCGACTCGGGCTTGCCAATCCCTGAGAACGGGTCTCGGAGCGTGTCGTCGAGGAGTCGATTGAGTCGCTTGAGCGTCTGACGGTCCGTTGCCTGCCAGTACTGGTAGTCCTCCCACCCATGCGGCGTGAAGACGAGCCTCACCGATCGAGTTGGTGAACGTTGCGCTGTCCCGCCTGCGCTTGCGCCAGGCTTTCGAAGAGCCGGGTGGCATTGGCTGGAGCACGAAGTAGCCAGGCGGTCTCGGTGAGCGCGTCGTAGTCCGCACGAGAGAGCAACACGGCGTCGCCCCGCTTGGAGGTGATCTCGACTGGCTGGCGGTCATCGTTCACCTGTTCGATGAGCGGGAATAAATTCTTGCGGGCTTCGCTGGCGGTGATGGCCACTGTTTCCTCCTTCGTATTGGTACAACTTATCGTACCACTGCGCAGTAGTTTAAAAACCGGCGATGGCAAGGAATCAGTAGTTCAACACGAGTGCAGTGTCGCCTACTGCCAGCTATGACGCACCTATCAGAGGGGGTTCGAACATAGTCCCATCACTTCTGATGCCGGCCGTTCGGCAGGCTCCCACGCGCAGAAATTTCCTCCCGGAGCGCATTTACGCTCCGCATTACCCCAGGACAGCGGCCCAGGAGGGGTTCGAACATAGTCCCATCACCTCCACCAAAACACTCTCTTTCAAACCCCCGACCTGGCGCAGGTAGGCGAGGGTCCGGTCGAGCTCTCGGGGTCGTTCGGGTCGTCGGGGTAGATGTCGTCTCGGCTGGCGGTGGCGGCTTC
>VFJN01000139.1 GCA_009886035.1 Actinomycetota bacterium | reverse complement strand
GTAGGCGATGAACAGGATGATCCCCGACCCGGCGATCACCTTGTCACTGACGGTAAGTTTTTTCAGGTCCATTGGGTTCACTTCCGCTAGGCAATAGGCTCCACTCGGTGAGGGTATTGTTTTCCTCTGGGCCCTTTGTGGATGATGGGCTGCTCCGCTGGTCTGGTGGGGCGATGGTGGGAGGCGAGTAGGTTCGGGGTGTGCGCATCGCCGTGTTGGCTTCCGGCAGTGGGACCCTCCTCCAATCGATCTTGTCGCAGGACATCCCGGTCGATCTCGTGGTGGTCGATCGCCCCTGCCCGGCCACGGAGGTAGCGGTGGCGGCCGGGGTGAGAGCCGAACTGCTGGAGCGGGCCAGTTACGGGACCCACTTCGACCGAGACGGCTACACCGCCGCGATGGTGGCGGTCCTGCGGACCTACGAAGTGGAACTGGTGGTGATGGCGGGCTTCGGTACCGTCTTCGGCGAAGCCATCCACACGGCCTTTCCTTCCCGCATCCTCAACACCCATCCGGCCCTCCTGCCAAGTTTCAAAGGGTGGCATGGGGTGCGCGATGCTCTGGCCTACGGCGTGAAGGTCTCCGGCTGCACCATCCACGTGGCCACCCTGGCGGTAGATGCCGGTCCGATCCTCGCTCAAGAGGCCGTACCGGTGCTCCCCGGCGACAACGAAGCCTCCCTCCACGAGCGGATCAAGGCCGTGGAGCGTCGTCTCTATCCCCACACCATCCGGGCGGTGCTCTCCAACCCCTCCCTCCTCCAGAAAGCGATGTGAACGCGCCATGCGCGCCCTGCTCTCCGTGTATGACAAATCCGGAATCGTCGAACTCGCCCGCGACCTTCGCGGCCTGGGCTGGGACCTGATCTCCAGCGGCGGAACCGCCCAGGCCCTGCGCGATGCCGACCTCGCCGTCACCGACGTGGCCGATCTCACGGGCTTCCCCGCGATCCTGGGGCATCGGGTGGTAACGCTGCACCCGAAGGTGCACGGCGGGATCCTGGCGGACCGGCGCAACCCGGATCACCAAATCGATATGTCCACCTACGGCATCGATCCGATCGACCTCGTGGTGTCCAATCTCTACCCCTTCGGAGCCGACACGTCATCGTTCGAGCACGGTGCCACCCGTGCCGAAGAGCTCATCGACATCGGTGGCCCCGCCATGATCCGCGCCGCCGCTAAGAACTTCAAGGACGTGGGCATCCTGACGCAGCCGTCGGACTACCAGCGGGTGGTGGACGAACTGCGGGCCGGTGGGGTGCTCACCGACGACACGAAGCGGGCGCTGGCCCGCAAGGCTTTTGCCCATACTGCCGCCTATGACGCCTCGATCGTGGAGTGGTTCGACGAGGTATCCGGCGTTCCCCTCCCGCCCACCTTGCATCTCGCCCTCGAGCGAGTGCAGGACCTGCGCTACGGCGAGAACCCGCATCAGACCGGCGCCCGCTATCGCGAGATGGGCTCCACGTCGTGGTGGGATGACGTGCAGCAGCACGGTGGCTTGGCGCTGAGCTATCTCAACTTGTTCGATGCCGATGCCGCGTGGGGACTCGCCAATGACCTCGCCGTCACCTTCGGCGAGCCCGCAGTGGCCATCATCAAACACGCCAACCCGTGCGGGGCCGCCATTGCTCCTAGTTTGGCCGCCGCCTACCAGAGGGCCTTCGAGTGCGACGAGCGCTCGGCCTTCGGGGGGATCGTGGCCTTGTCGCATCCGGTGGACGACGCCACCGCGGCGCGCATGGTGGCCGCCGCCCAGGCCGACGTGGTGATTGCCCCCGGCTACGGCCCGGGAGTGATCGAGGCTCTCACCGCCAAACGCAAGAACACGCGCTTGCTCACCGCCGCTCCGCCCCGGCCCGACACCCATCAGATCCGCCAGCTCACCGGCTCCTGGCTGGTGCAGGACGCCCATCACTTTGCCGCCCCCCGAGCCGACTGGTCGGTGGTCACCCAGCGCCAACCCACCGACGCGCAGTGGGCCGATGCCGAGTTGGCCTGGCGCCTGGTGGGATGGGTGAAGAGCAATTCGATCGTGCTGGTGAAAGACGGCGTGGCCTGGGGCATCGGCGCGGGGCAGCAGAACCGCGTCGAGGCCGGGGAGATCGCCGCCGCCAAGGCCGCCCATCGGGCGGCCGGGGGGGCGTGTGCGAGCGACGCCTTCTACCCCTTCCCCGATGGCATCGAGGCCGCGGCGGCGGCGGGCGTGGCCGTGGTGATCCAACCGGGTGGTTCGGTGCGAGACGATGCCACCATCGCCAAAGCCGACGAACTCGGCCTGGCGATGGTCTTTACCGGCGAGCGCCACTTCCTGCACTAGGAGGCGGCCGGGGTAGGGGCCCCCACCGCGCCTAGCGTGGGCCGTATGAGCGCTGTGATGATGCCGGGAGCACCGGTGGCTGAGGCCGTATTCACCAACCTGGCCCCCCGCATCGCCGCCTTGGTGGCGGCGGGCCACCCAGTGGGACTGGGCACGATCCTCGTTGGCTCCGACGGCGCCTCGGCGGGCTACATCCGCATGAAGCAGGAGCGGGCCGCCTCTCTCGGCATGACCGCACCGCACCTGCATCTCGGCGACGATGCCACCCAGGCGGAGGTCCTCGACGCCATTGGGGAGATGAACAATGACGACGCCGTGATGGGTCTTCTGCTGCAGCACCCCACCCCGGCGCAGATCGATTTTGACGCCGCCTTGCTGGCCATCGACCCCGCCAAGGATGTGGATGGGCTCCATCCCCTCAACGTGGGACGACTGGCGTTGGGAATGCCTGGTCCGGTGTCGTGCACCCCGGCCGGTATCGAGGCGCTGTTGGCCCACTACAACATCCCGGTATCGGGTCGGGGCGTATGCATCCTCGGTCGGGGCACCACCCTCGGTCGTCCGCTGGCGCTGCTGTTGTCACAAAAGCGGGCCACCGCCAACGCCGCCGTGACCGTGGTGCACACCGGTGTGCCCGACTGGCCGGAGTACACCAAGCGAGCCGACATCGTGATCGCCGCCGCCGGCGTGCCGGGCATCCTTCGCCCGGAACACCTCACGCCCGGCGTGGTGGTGGTGGGCGGCGGCGTGCGATACGAGGGGCGCACCCTTCTGCCCGATGTAGACGAGGCCTGTGAGGACGTGGCGGGGTGGATCACCCCCCGCCTGGGTGGAGTGGGACCCACCACCATCGCCATGCTCTTCCGCAACCTCGTCGAGGCCGCCGAGCGCCGAGCGGCGCGTGCCTGAGACGGCGGGTTGGCTCGCCGATACGCGCTCCGCTCTTGGTAGCGGTCGTACCGGCCGATGACGGGAGCGCGCTAGTGGCGGGCTCCCTCACCAAGCTCCCGCCCATCGACATCGCCGGTCACGAGCCGACAACCCGTGGCAACCTCGAGCACCCGATGCGGATCATGACGCGGCGGGCGGCTGGCCTCCACCCGGGTGGGTGGGACGACGCCGCCCGCGCCGAGGTGGCGGTCTTCTTCGACGGGCTGGCCCCCGAGTGGCATTTCCGCACCTCGCCCCAACGCCAGGCGGTCGTCACCGACGCGCTGACCCGGGGGTTGCCGAGGGACCTCGGCGGGGCGGACGTGTGCGTGGAACTGGGCAGCGGCATCGGGGCCTACACGCCGCAGTTGGCGGAGCATTGGCCGCGGGTGCTGGCGGTGGATGTCGCCCTCGAGATGCTGCGGCTCGCCCCTGCCGGGCCTGGCCATCGCCTACTGGCCGACGGCGCGCACCTGCCGCTGGCCGACGGCGGCGCCAGCGCCGTCGTGCTGGTCAACTGCTTCTTGTTCCCCCATGAGGTCGACCGGGTGCTGGCCCCCGACGGCGTCCTCGTGTGGGTCAACAGCAGTGGCGAGGACACCCCCATCCACCTGCCGCCTGAGGACGTCGTGGCGGCCATGCCTGGTGGATGGACCGGTGTGCAGAGCACTGCCGGCACCGGGATCTGGTCGGTCGTCCGTCGCCACCGCAACCCGTGAAAGGCACCAACAGGCTGATCGGCCCTGGCCCGACGGCGGGCCCGGGGCGTAGCGTAATCAGCCCATGACGCGCATCGCCGACCTCCTCCACGCCGGGCCGACGCTGTCTTTCGAGTTGTTCCCACCCAAGACCGATGACGCCGAGCGATTGTTAGCGCAGGCAGTGGTGGAGTTGGCCGAGCTCCGCCCGTCGTTCGTGTCGGTCACCTACGGCGCCCTCGGCAGCACCCGGGAGCGCACGCGCGATCTCGTGACGGCTATCAACAACGAGCAGGCGTTCCCGGCGATGCCCCACCTCACCTGCGTCGGGCACAGCCGATCCGACGTAGCGGAGTTGCTCGACCATTACGCCCAACATGGGGTCGAGAACATCCTGGCGCTCGGCGGGGATCCGCCCGCCGATGGTTCGGAGGCCGGCGGTGACTATGCCCACGCGTCGGAACTGGTGGATCAGGTGCGGGAACACCCGGCGGGCTTCGGCGTGGCGGTGGCGGCCCATCCTGAGGTGCACCCCCGCTCGCCGGATCGGCCCAGCGATCGTCGTTATCTCGCCGCCAAGCTAGAGCAGGCCGACTTCGCCATAACCCAGTTTTTCTTCTCGGTCGACGATTACCTGCGGTTGGTCGACGACGTGGCCGAGTTGGGTTGCGATCAGCCGATCCTGCCGGGGATCATGCCGGTGGCCAACGTGAAGGGGCTGATTCGCATGGCCGGTATGAACGCCACTGACATTCCGGCTCCGCTGCTCGAACGCCTTCTGGCGGTGGAGGATCAGCCGGAGGAGGTTCGCAAGATTGGGGTCGAGGTGGCGAGTGAGTTGGGGGCGGTGCTGCTCGCCGCCGGGGCCCCCGGGCTGCATCTGTACGCGCTGAACCGCAGCGAGTCCGTGCGCGAGATCCACGCCAACCTGGCCTGGGGCTAACCCTCGGCCCCGTCACGGGTGGCGGAGTTATTGGATGAGCGCCAGGGCGTCGGTGAAGGTGGCGCTCGGGCGCATGGTGGCGGCGGCGGTGGCGGGATCGGGGCGGTAGTAGCCGCCCAGATCGACGGGGGCACCCTGCACCTCCAGTAGTTCGGCGGTGATGGTGGCCTCGGCGGCGGCGAGGCGCTCGGCGAGGGGGGCGAAGGCGGCGGCGAGATCGCTCTCGGCGGTCTGGGTGGCTAGTTCCTGAGCCCAGTAGAGGGCCAGGTAGTAATGGCTGCCGCGGTTGTCGATTTCGTGGACCTTGCGGCTCGGTGACCGGTCCTCGTTGAGGAATCGGCCGGTGGCGCGGTCGAGGGTGTCGGCCAGTACCTGGGCACGGGGGTTGCCGGTGGTGGTTGCGAAGTGCTCGAAGGCCACGGCGAGGGCGAGGAACTCGCCGAGGGAGTCCCAGCGGAGGTGGTTTTCCTTCACGAGTTGCTGCACATGTTTGGGAGCAGATCCACCGGCTCCGGTTTCGAAGAGACCGCCGCCGTTCATGAGCGGCACGACGGACAGCATTTTGGCGCTGGTGCCGAGTTCGAGGATGGGGAACAAGTCGGTGAGGTAGTCGCGCAGTACGTTCCCGGTGACCGAGATCGTGTCCTCTCCCCTCCGGAGGCGGCGAAGGGACAAGGCCATGGCATCCACCGGCGCCATGATCTCGATCTGAAGGCCGGCGGTGTCGTGGTCGGGCAGGTACCGGCGCACCTTGGTGATGAGTTGGGCATCGTGAGCGCGGGCTTCATCGAGCCAGAACACGGTGGGGGAACCGGTGGCCCGGGCCCGGCCCACCGCCAACTTCACCCAGTCCTGGATGGGGAGGTCCTTGGTCTGGCCCATGCGCCAGATGTCGCCGGGTTCCACGGCCTGTTCGAGCAGCCTGATCCCGTCCTGGCTCACTACCCGCACGGTGCCCCGGGCGGGGATCTCGAAGGTCTTGTCGTGAGAGCCGTACTCCTCCGCCGCCTGAGCCATGAGCCCAACGTTGGGCACCGACCCCATGGTGGCGGGGTCGTAAGCGCCGTGGGCACGGCAGTCGTCGATGACCACCTGGTAAATCCCCGCGTAACTGCTGTCGGGGATGACGGCCTTGGTGTCTTGGGGATCGCCGGCGGCGTTCCACATCTGGCCCGAGGTACGGATCATGGCGGGCATCGACGCGTCCACGATGACATCGCTGGGAACGTGCAGATTCGTGATGCCCTGCGCCGAGTCCACCATGGCCAACCCCGGGCCGTTCGCCAAGCCGTCCTGCACGGCCGCTTGGATGGCCTCACGCTGATCGGGGGGCAGGTCCTCCACCGCCGCCATCAGGTTGGCCAACCCATCGCGGGCGCGAATGCCGGCGGCGGCGAGGGTGGCGCCGTGGGTGGCGTACAAGTCGGCGAAGTAGGCCTCGAGGGCATGGCCGAAGATGATCGGGTCCGACACTTTCATCATCGTGGCTTTGAGGTGCACGGAGAACAGCACACCGGCGGCCTTGGCGTCGGCCACCTGCTCGGTGAGGAACGCCACCAGGGCCACCTTGCTCATGGAGGTGGCGTCGATGATCTCGCCGTCGAGGAGCGCAATACCGTCCTTGAGCACCGTGATGGTGCCGTCTTCTCCGGCCAACTCGATGCGCACCGAGGCGGGGTGCGCCATGGTCATCGAGTGTTCGTTGGAGAAGAAGTCGTCGTTGGTCATGTGGCTCACATGGGAGGTGCAGGTGGGTGACCACACCCCCATGGGGTGAGGGTGGGTACGGGCGTATTGCTTCACCGAGGCGGGGGCCCGGCGGTCGGAGTTGCCCTCTCGCAGCACGGGATTGACGGCGCTGCCTTTGATCTTGCCGTAGCGCGTCTGGATGGCGGCTTCGACATCGTCGGAGGGGTTCTCGGGGTAGTCCGGCACGGCGTAGCCGCGGGCTTGGAGTTCCTCCACGGCGGCTTTGAGTTGCGGGATCGACGCGCTGATGTTCGGCAACTTGATGATGTTGGCGTCGGGTTGTTGGGCGAGGGCACCGAGTTCGGCAAGGTCATCGCCGATGCGCTGGTCTTGGTTGAGATGCTCGGGAAACGCGGCGATGATGCGGCCGGCCAGGGAGATGTTGCGGGTCTCCACGGGGACGCCGGCGGCCGCCGCGTAGGCCTGGATCACCGGCAGCAGTGAATAAGTGGCGAGAGCCGGGGCTTCGTCGGTGAAGGTGTAAATGATCTTGGGGTCGGTCATTAGCGGCGAGGATACCCACCTGGGGCGGCGGTGCTCGCGGCCGCGCGGTCCGCTCGGTAGCCTGACCTCGCTGTCACACCCCCTTCCTAGGGTCCTTGGTGTGACGACAGCGACGAGAGGGTTGGCCGTGGTGGACTCAGGCGCGCAGCGCACGCGAGCGACGTCTACGTCATCGTTCGGGGTGTCGCGGCGCGAAAACCACGACGCCAGTGGCTTCTACGCCCGGTTCAGCGCCCCCACTCTGAGCCACGATGCCCTGGTGGAGCCGGCGGGGGTGGTCGATCAGATCTACCTCGGCGACGCCCGTTCGATGGATCGGGTACGGCCATCGTCGGTGGCCCTGGTGGTTACCTCGCCGCCCTACTTCGCGGGCAAGGCCTATGAAGAAGCGTTGGGGGAGGGCCACATCCCCGCCACCTACCTCGAATACCTCACCGGGCTCGAAGACGTGTTCGCCGAGTGCGTCAGCAAACTGGAGTCGGGTGGTCGCATTGCCGTGAACGTGGCGAACCTCGGTCGTAAGCCGTACCGGTCCCTCTCGGCCGACGTGATCGGCATCCTGCAGGACCGGTTGGGGCTTCTGCTACGGGGCGAGGTCATTTGGCGCAAGGCCCGCGGCGCCGGTGGCAACTGTGCCTGGGGGTCGTTCAAGAAACCGGCCAACCCGGTGCTGCGGGATGTGACCGAGCGCGTCATCATCGCCAGCAAAGGCCGCTTTGATCGGGCGATCAACCCCACGCAGCGGGCACTGGCGGGCCTTCCCTCTCGTTCCACCACCACGGCCGATGAGTTCATGGAAGCCACCCTCGACCTGTGGGAGTTGGCTCCCGAGAGCGCCACCCGGGTGGGCCATCCCGCCCCGTTCCCCATCGAGTTACCCGAGCGGCTCATCGAGCTCTACACCTACGCCGGGGATGTGGTGCTCGATCCGTTCATGGGCTCGGGAACCACCGCCATCGCCGCGCTGAGAACGGGTCGCCATTACCTCGGCTACGACACCGACGAGGGGTATACCAAGGCCGCTCGGGAGCGCATTGCGGCCGCCGCCACCACCCTGGCGGCTACCCCGGCGCCCCGGCGACCCAACAAGGCAACCGCCGAAGCCACAGCCCGGTTGCTGGCGGCGGGGTTCACGCTGGCCGATGCCCAGGCCACCAAGCGGCGGAAGTTTGCCGGGGGGCTCTCGGCCGACTGCCTGGCCATCGATGCGCAAGGGGGCGAATGGCTGGTGCTCGTCGCCGGGGCCAGCACCGTGGCCCGTAGCGGTCTGCGCCGATCCGATGTGCTGTTTCGCACCCTCGGCGAAGCCGGGGTGCTCACCGCCGCCGGCCATCGGGTGCTGGTGCTCACCACCGATTTCCCGCCGCGGGCCTCGGCCACCCTGGCGGCGTTGCGGGCCGCCCGGGGTGGGGCTCTGGTGGATGCGCTGGAATTTTCTGCCGATGGGGTTCCTGAACGTCTGGCGGCCTATGCCCTCGGCGGTGTGAAGGCGCCGATCGGCGATCTGCTCACCGGGCCCTAACCTCTGCCGCTGTGCCTTCCGCCAAGACCGAGATCACCGAGATCGTGACGGGCCTGGCCATCAGTGGAGCGCCCGATATCACCGCCGCGTTGGCGGCCCAGGCGGTGGCCAATGTGCCGACGGAGGTCTGGGTCCGTCTGGCCGAGTTGGCCCGGGCGGGTCAGTACCGCACCGAGTTCGCGGCCGCCTGGGCCAACGGCCAGGCCTTCTTGGCCTCTCCTGATGGCTTGCGGGGCCGGCCGCCGCAGATAGTGGAGTGGAAGGGTCCGAGCCGCGCCCCCGGCGACGAAGTGGTTCCGGCGGACCTTCGGGTCGACCACGTCTGGCTCGTGAGTTGCAAGTATCTCTCCAGGGTGCTGGCCAACGCCGCCCCGAGCCGGCTGTTTGATCGGGGCCTGGCGGGAGGCCCGTCGCGCCCGTCGGGCGATTGGTACGAGGAGGTGGCGCCCGATGCGTATCAGGGCTTGTTCGCCTTGGTTCGCCGCGAACTCGGCACCCGCGCCACCCTTCCGCCGCACGCCGCCGATCTCACGCCGACGCATCGCCGCGAGTTGCGGGCCTACCTCGACGGGGGATGGTCGCCGGCGGCTCAGGTGGCCTACCGCGCCCTGGCCGAGGTGGTGGGTCAGGTGTCGGCCCAGCGCTGGAAAGCGGCCACGGCCAAGCGAGCCGAGGCCGAGGCGCTGCTCTGGCGGCTCCTGCGCATCGGCAGCGCTCCGTATTTCGTGCTGGGCGCGCAGCGGGATCGCTCCACTCGCCTGCGGGTGATGACGCCCTGGGACTGGCGACAGGTCTACGAGCTCAAGCGGTTCGATGTCTGGGGCGACGATGCCGGCCAGCCCCAGGTGCGCTGGCAGGCACTTGTGCACGAGCACGGCCGCCGCGAGGACCACGCGATCGACGGCCACGTGGAGGTGCGCTGGAGCCACGGCCGATTCGGAAAGCCCCCCGAAGCCAAGGCCTATCTCGACACGCCGCACCATCGCGTGCCGGGGTACGTCACCCTGGGGTAGGGAACCGGATCACTCAGCTTCGGCGAGGGCCTTGAGGCGATCGAGGGTGGCCGCCATGCCCGCCCGCATCTCGTCTTCGTGGCCGGTGCCGCCGCCGAGGAACAGGTGGGTGAAGATGCGGGCCGCCAGTGGGCGGGGTTTGAAGGCGGTGCGGCTTTCGGTCACCACGGTGTTGGGGCCATCCGCCTCCAGCCGGTAGGTCCAGCGGGTGCCGCTCGGCTGGGTTTCGAAGGCAAATTCCAGGCCCGGGGTGGCTATCACCACCTTGTTTTTGGTGGACCAGCGCACGATTCCTCGCCTGTTCCGGCCGGTAAAGGAGGCCCCCACCGCCGCCTTGGTGGCGCCACCCCGCCAATGGCCACCCGTGCACTCCGGGCTCAAGCGACCCATGTGGGCGATGTCGGTGATGATTTCATAAAGGCGGTCAGCCGGCGCCGCGATGAGGCGTGATACCTCGTCGGGGGGCGGGCCATCGTCATTGTCGTGGGGCATGTGCAGACCGTACCGGAGCCGGGATAGCCTGCGGTCTTCGCCGCGTCAGCGGCTCTCAGCCGCAGGGGGATCTGCAATGCTCAACCACGACAAGATGTACATCAACGGGTCCTGGGTATCGCCGCAGGGAACCGGGTCGATCGATGTCTTCGACTCCACCAATGGTGAAGTTGTTGGCCGCATTCCGAACGGAAACGCGGCCGATGTAGAGGCCGCCGCCCAAGCCGCCTCCGCTGCCTTCCCGGGGTGGTCGGCCAAGAGTGTGGAGGAGCGAGCCAAGTTCTGCCAGCAAATCTCCGAGGGCCTCGCCGGTCGCGCCGATGAAATTGCCACCATCATTACCCGCGAGGCGGGCATGCCGAAGTGGCTTAGCCTGATCGTGCAGGCCGGTTTGCCGATCAATGCCTTCGCCACAGCCGGTCATCTGGCGGAGACCTACGAGTACGAGACGACCATCGGGAGCTCTTTGGTGGTCAAAGAGCCGGTCGGGGTAGTGGGGGCCATCACGCCGTGGAACTACCCGCTGAACCAGATTGCCGCCAAGGTGGCCTACGCCATGGCGGCGGGCTGCACGGTGGTACTCAAGCCGAGCGAGGTGGCCCCGCTCGACGCTTTTATTCTCGCCGAGGTCATCCACGACGTCGGCGTCCCGGCGGGCGTGTTCAACCTCGTCAGCGGCACGGGGATCGAGGTAGGCGAGGCCATCTCGCGCCATCCCTTGGTGGACATGATCTCCTTCACCGGCTCCACTCGCGCCGGCAAAGCGGTGGTCGTGGCCGCCAGTGAAACCCTCAAGCGCGTCAGCCTCGAACTCGGCGGGAAGTCGGCCAACATCCTGCTCGACGATCTCGATGACGAGACCTTTGAACGAGCCGTGCGAGATGGGGTGGGCAAGGCCTTCTTGAATTCAGGACAGACCTGCAACGCCCTTACCCGCATGTTGGTTCCGGCCAGCCGCCTAGCGGCCGCCGAGGGGTTCGCCGCCGACGAGGCCGAGACGAAGTTCCGGCCGCAGGATCCCTTCGCCGATTTTGCCATGCTGGGCCCTCTGGCCAGCCAGGCGCAGGTGGATCGAGTGAACAACTACATCCAAAAGGGCATCGACGAGGGCGCCAAGCTCGTCACCGGGGGAACGGGCGTGCCGGAGGGCCTCGAGGTGGGCTACTACGTCAAGCCGACCGTGTTCTCCGAGGTGCGCAACGACATGACCATCGCCCAAGAGGAGATCTTCGGGCCGGTGCTGTCGATTCTTCCCTATGAGACCGAGAGCGAAGCCATCGCCATCGCCAACGACTCTCCCTATGGCCTCGGCGGCGGTGTGTGGGGTGAGAGCGACCGGGCCAAGGCGGTAGCGCACCAGATCCGCACCGGCCAGGTCGAGATAAACGGCGCACCGTTCAATCCCTCGGCTCCCTTTGGCGGGTACAAGCAGTCCGGCTATGGCCGGGAACATGGCATACACGGGTTTGAGGAATTCCTCGAGACCAAGTCGATTCAGTTGTAGGGCCAGTGGTGGCCCGGCCCGGCTGGTTCCGGTTCGGGTGAGGTGGTGCCCGGCCGGTTCTGGCTGACCGGCGCAGCCGGGGTCGGGAACCGCGCCGGGGGAAATCGGCCTCGGCTCACTGCGGTAGCCTCACTAGGCCCCCCGTCGTAGGAGTAGTCACGTTATGAAGGACCCTGTTCGCGTCGCGGTGACCGGTGCTGCCGGCCAGATCGGCTACTCGTTGCTTTTCCGCATCGCGTCGGGGTCAATGTTGGGCCCCGACCAGCCTGTGATTCTGCAGATGCTGGAGATCACGCCTGCCTTGCCATCCTTGGCCGGCGTGGCGATGGAACTCGAGGACTGCGCCTTTCCGTTGCTCGCCGGGATGGTCCAGACCGACGATGCCGATCTGGCCTTCGGCGACGCGGCCGTGGCTCTGCTGGTGGGAGCGATGCCGCGCAAGGACGGTATGGAGCGGGCCGATCTCCTGAGCGCCAACGGGGGCATCTTCAAGCCCCAGGGGCAAGCGCTGTCGCGCAGCGCCCACCGGGAGGTGAAGGTGCTTGTGGTGGGTAACCCCGCCAACACCAATGCCCTCATCGCGCAACACAACGCCACCGACCTCGACCCCAGTCGCTTCACCGCCATGGTTCGCCTCGACCACAACCGGGCCGTCGCGCAGTTGGCGGCCAAGGCCGGGGTGCACCCTAACGACGTGAAGAAGATGACGATCTGGGGCAACCACTCCGCCACCCAGTACCCCGACATCTTTCACTCCGAGGTCGGCGGCCAGCCCGGTTTTGCGGCGGTGGGCTCCGATCAGGCTTGGCTGGAGAGCGAGTTCATCCCCACGGTGCAGCAGCGCGGGGCGGCGGTGATCAAGGCCCGCGGGTTGTCCTCGGCCGCCTCGGCCGCCAACGCCGCCATCGATCACGTGCGTTCGTGGGCGCTAGGCACGCCCGAGGGCGATTGGGTGTCGATGGGCCTCGTGAGCGACGGTTCCTACGGCACGCCTGAAGGCATCATCTCCGGCTTCCCCTGCACCTGCCGCAACGGCGAATACTCGATCGTCCAGGGCCTCGACATCAACGACTTCAGCCGTGCCCGCATCGACAAGAGCACGGGCGAACTGGTGGAGGAACGCGAGGCCGTCCGCCAACTCGGCCTCATCTGAGCTACCGGCGGCCGCCACCGTCACCAGGTGGTGGTGGCGCGCACCGTTGCGAAGGCATCGCCGATCACGGCGAGTTCGGCGGCGTGGTTGAGTACGGAGCGGAGGTCGCCGCCGAGCCGAACTCGACCGTCCAAAAACGCCGCCTGCGCTGACAGCGTGCCCTGGGCGATGGCGGCCGCGGTGGCGCGGTCCTGCGTGAAGGAGACATCGGGATTCTCCGCCCGGCCAGGGCGCACCCGACCGTGCCCACCGGCAATCTCGACCACGTAGGCCACCTCTACGTCGTCGTCGCGCACGACCTGTTGCACCACGACGCGCAGGTCGGCTGGCAGCGCCAGGGTGCAGGCGGCGGCGTCGAGATCGCTGATCCATGCGGGGGTGAGAAAGGCAGCCACGGTCGGCGACGTTATCGCCGCATCCCCCCGTCTGCGCCGGGCGCTAGGTTCGCCCGATGGACGAGATCGGACGGGGAGCCAAGGTATTCGACCATGCTCCGGTGCGGGGTCGGTTTATCCCGATGAACTCGCCCGATGATGTCTTGGCGCTGATGGATAGCGGAGCCGAGGGAGTGGTGGCGGTCGTGCGAGATGCCGGGGCCACCTTCTTGGCCCCGCTCTACCATGAGTTGACGGCCATCATCTGCACCAGCGGGACGGTGCGAAGCCACATCGGCATCGTGAGCCGGGAGTTCCAGGTGCCGTGCGTCATGGGTTGTGCCTTTACGGCCCCCGAACCGGATTATGGCGGCGAGGTGGAACTCGATTGTTCCGGGGCCGAGGCGGTTGTTCGTGGCTGAGCTCACCGACGCGGTTGGTGAGGCCAATCGTCTCATCAGGTACCACGCGCCGATCTCACGGGCCCTCACCACCGAGCGCACCTCGCTGGAGAGCGCCCTCATCCCGGTGACGGCCTACATCGTGGTGGCCTGCGCCGAGGCGTTTCTTCGCTACCCGGAGATGATGCGCACCATCGAGGCCGCCATGCCCGCTGAGGAGATCGGGCGGCGGGCCCGTCGTCCTGGCTGCCAGGTAGACCCCTGCTACCTCTGGTCGATCGCCAACTTCTTCCTGTTGGGTCGCAAGATCCTGGCCATGATCGACCCGGCCGCGGATCGACCGGAGGACACCGCCTACGTGCTCGATTTCTGGGAGCGGGCGGCGTTGGCCTACCGGGGTGATGGCACCCGTCAGGCATGGGACTCGGGTTCGTCGCTCATCTATCCCGATGCCACCGTGGCGACGTTGATCAAAGGAGCGATACCCCTCGCCAACGACGATCACCGCGCCGGGGTGAAGCGATTCAATGCCACCCTCGTCAACTACCTGTTCCTGATGTACTTCGACACGCGGGCGGGCTACGGCGACACGGGGCCCTATCCCGTGGCGGGTGCTCCTGGCCACAGCCTGCTCGTGCGCGATTTCTACCGCCTCGGTCACGGCGACTTTCCGTGGTCGGAGGTGGCCAAAGACCTGCCGTATCACCACCTCACGGCGGCGTTGGTGCTCAACGACGTTGAGAGCACCTTCACCGACTTCGGGACCTCCAATCACACGCCGGAGGACTACCTCGACGCGCTGGTGGCTTTCGGGCTCTACACCACTGATGGCCTGGCTCCGGGTGAACTACGAGCGGTCCCGGTCGAGGAGCATGATGGCATCGTGGCCGCCGTGCGCCGAGCGCAGAGTCGGCATTACCGCAACATCGCCGCCATGACCAGGGATGAGAAGATCCGGGCCGGCGCCTATGTGTACTTCACGTTCCTGCGGCCCTTCGCCGAGGAAGCCGGGGTGGCTGATCACCTCGACTGGAGTGTGCCCCGAGACCTGCCGGGACCGATCTATGAGGTGATGTCGGCGATGGAAGGCGACAATGCGGGAGTGCCAGAAGACGAGGCCTACTACGAGCTCTACCCGGAGAATCCATGACCGCCATGCCTAGCCCCATCGTGCTTACCACGGCCGACGAGAAGGCCCACGCCCCCGGACCGCAGCGGTTGTGGGGCGAGTCCTGGTATTTCGATTTCACCAACCGGGAAGGGACGCTGGGGGGCTATGTGCGCCTCGGCCTCTATCCCAACCTCGGAGTGGCGTGGTACTGGGCATGCCTGGTGGGGGAGGGACGTCAACTCGTCACTGTGATCGACCATGAGGTGCCGCTCCCCAAGGCGGGCTCACTGGAGATCCGAGCCGATGGCCTGTGGGCCGACCACACCGTGGAGACGCCCTTCGATCACATGAGCCTGGGCTGCGAGGCGTTCGCGGTGGCGGTCGATGACCCCGCTGATGTGTACGGCGATCTGCGCGGTGATCGGGTGCCGTTCGGATTCGATCTTGAGTGGGAGACCGACGGGGGTGTGTACCCGTGGATCGGCGCCACCCGCTACGAGGTGCCCTGCAACGTGCACGGCGAAATCCTGGTGGGCGACGAGGTGATCAACTTCGACGGCATCGGGCAGCGGGATCACTCCTGGGGGGTGCGCGATTGGTGGAGCGCCGGTTGGATGTGGACGGCGGGGGGTTTGGACGACGGCACTCGTTTCCACACCACTCGGTTGCGAATCCCGGGCCTGGAGAGTTTTGCCCCGGGCTATGTGCAGGCTCCCGGTGGTCGGCCGGTGCAGATTGAAACCTGCACGGCGGAGGAAGAACTGGGTGCCCACGGGTTCCCCACCGCCGCCCATCTCACCTGCGGCGAACTCGATCTGGCGGTGGAGCCGGTGGCGTTCAGTCCGGTTCACCTCATCGATGACGACGGCACCGGGCCGCGCCATGCCCGCTTCCCCAGGGCCCTTTGTCGCTTCGAGGCGAGTGATGGACGCACCGGGGTGGGCTGGACCGAGTGGAACCAACCCCCGCCTCTCGGTGCCCTCTGAGGTCGCTCAGCTGATCTGGCTCAGGTCGGCCATGGTCACCGCGAGGGTGGGGGGGCCGGGGGCCCCGATGGCCAGTGCGGCGCCGTAGCCGGGTATTGCGTGGAGGTCGATGACGGTGAAGTCGGCCAGCCCGGCAGGGCCGTGGAGGAGTTGGGCGGGTTCCCACGGGGCGCTCACCACCACTTGTTGCGGGTCGATCCGCAGGCCCACCCCGGCGGCCTTCACAACGGCCTCTTTGCGCACCCACCAGCGGAGGAGGGCGTCGGGGCGTTCGGAGGCGGGTCGGGCGGCCAGCAGGGCCTGCTCGCCGGCCGACAGGGCGAGACGCTCCACCCCCGCCCGCACCCCGCCCCAGGGTTCGAGATCCACTCCTAGTGGTACGTCGCTGACGGCAGCCAGCACGGCGTCAGCGGCGTGCGACAGGCTCACCTCGGGGCCCGGATCGCCCTCCACGAGCACGCGAGGGCGGCCGTGGGCCTCGCCGCAGTGCTCGCAGTGCTGCACCAGGGTCACCGATGATGGAGCGACCCCGGTAGCTTCCGCCACCGCCACCCGTACCAGCACGTGCGCGGCGCGGAAGAGCGCTCGGTCCTGCGGACGCGCCAAGGCGGCCAGGCGCGATCGCTCGGAATCGCTCAGGAGCGCCTCGCTCGCATCGGGCGCGTCCGCCCGGGACCATCGAAGCAGCGTCTGAACCACGGTCTGACCGTAGCCACCGATGACCTGACGCGGTTGGGCGCGGTCGCTAGGTTCTCGTTATGCCAAATTCGCCCTCGGTGCTTGCCTTGCTCCCCGACTTCCTCGACGGCGCCAAATTGATCGAGTCGGTGGGCCTGATCGGGATTTTCCTGGTTGTCTTCGCCGAGAGCGGTTTGCTCGTTGGGTTCTTCCTGCCGGGCGACGCCCTGCTGTTCACGGCCGGATTCTTCGCCTCCGGCCCGGCCAGCGTGGACCCGAGCCTGCACCTCCCACTCATACCGCTGCTGGTGGGCATCTGGATCGCCGCCGTGGTGGGCGATCAGGTGGGCTTTATGTTCGGGCGGCGGGTGGGCCCGGCGGTGTTCAACCGCCCGGACTCGCGTTTGTTCAAACAGGCCAACGTGGACAAGGCCCAGGTGTTCTTCGACAAGCATGGGCCGCGCTCGATCGTGTTGGCCCGCTTCGTCCCGGTAGTGCGAACCTTCACGCCGATCACTGCGGGGGTGAGCGGCATGGACTACCGCACCTTCGTGCGCTGGAACCTCATCGGCGGCACGATCTGGGCCTTCGGCGTCACGATGCTTGGCTACTACCTCGGTCAGGTGGCGGTGATCGAGAAAAACCTGGAACTAGCCATCCTGGCGGTGGTGGCGCTGTCTTGCCTGCCCATCGTGGTCGAGGTCATCAAGGCCCGCCGGGCCCGCTAGTCCTGGCTGAGGAGTTTGCGGTTCTTTAGTTGGGCCTTCACATAGTCGCGGTTCATGTAGGCGATGAAGTCGATCGAAATATCCTTCGGACAGGCCTCTTGGCACTCGCCGTGGTTGGTGCAGGAGCCGAAGAACTCCTCCATGGTGTCGACCATCTTCTGCACCCGGGTATAGCGCTCGGCCTGGCCCTGGGGGAGAAGGTTCAGGTGGTTGATCTTGGCCGCCGTGAAGAGTTGTCCGGCGCTGTTCGGGCAGGCCGCCACACAGGCCCCACAGCCGATGCAGGCGGCGGCGTCCATGGCCGCATCGGCCACCTCTTTGGGGATGAGGGTGAGGTTGGCATCAGGAGCGGCTCCGGTGGGGGCGGTGATGTAGCCGCCGGATTCCACGATCCTGTCGAAGGCGGAGCGGTCCACGATGAGGTCTTTCAGCACCGGGAAGGCGGCAGCCCGCCAGGGCTCGATGAAAATCTCGGCTCCGTCTTGGAACTTTCGCATGTGGAGTTGGCAGGTGGCGGTGCCGCGCTGGGGGCCGTGGGCCTGCCCGTTGATCATCATCCCGCAACTCCCGCAGATGCCTTCTCGGCAGTCGTGCTCGAACGCGATGGGTTCTTGTCCGTCGGCGTTAAGGCGTTCGTTCACGACGTCGAGCATTTCCAGGAAGGACATCTCCTCGGAGATGCCCGGGGCGTCGTAGGTCTCCATGGTGCCCGGGGTGGTGGGGCCGGCCTGGCGCCAAACGTGGAGTTTCACGTGCATGCGGTGGTCGCTACCTTTACTTGTAGGAGCGCTGGCTCAGGTGGACGGAATCGAAGGTGAGCGGTTCTTTGTGGAGTTGGGGAGCGGCGCCTACTCCGCCCCATTCCCAGGCCGCCACGTAGGAGTACTCGTCGTCGCGACGGAGTGCCTCGCCCTCGGGGGTCTGGCTCTCCTCTCGGAAATGGCCGCCGCAGGACTCCTCCCGATCGAGGGCATCTCGCACCATCAACTCCCCGAGTTCGAGCAAGTCGGCCACCCGGCCGGCTCGTTCGAGGCTCTGGTTCATGGGGCCATCGCCGAGCACCCGCAGGTTGAGCCAGAAATCTTCCCGTAAGGCGGGAATCTCCCTCAGGGCCGTTTCGAGGCCAGCCTTGTCGCGGGCCATACCGCAGTACGTCCACATGATCTTGCCGAGTTCCCGGTGGTAGTGGTCCACCGACTTGGTGCCGCCGATGGAAAGCAATCGCTTCATCCGATCATCGACGGATTGTTGTGCCTCGTTGAACACGGGATCATCCAGCGGGACCGGTTGGTTGCCGAGATGGTCGGCCAGGTAGTTGGCGAGCGTGTAACTGATCACGAAGTAGCCGTCGGCCAGGCCTTGCATGAGCGCCGAGGCCCCCAGCCGGTTGGCGCCATGGTCGGAGAAGTTGGCCTCCCCGAGTACGAACAGGCCCGGCACGTTCGACATGAGGTGGTAGTCCACCCACAGGCCCCCCATCGTGTAATGCACGGCGGGGTAGATGCGCATCGGGACCTTCGTGGGGTCCTCGTCGGTGATGCGTTGGTACATGTCGAAGAGGTTGCTGTAACGCTCGTACACCGTCGACGCCCCGATCCGATCACGGGCCTCGGCGAAGTCGAGGTAGACGCCGTTCTTCAGCGGTCCCACGCCCTTGCCTTCGTCCACCATTGTCTTGGCGTTGCGGGAGGCAACGTCGCGGGGTACGAGGTTGCCGAAACTTGGGTACTTGCGCTCCAGGAAATAGTCGCGCTCGTCCTCGGGGATCAGGTCCGGGGAGCGGGTCTCGTCGGGATTGGTGGGCACCCAGATGCGTCCGTCGTTGCGGAGCGACTCGGACATCAAGGTGAGCTTGGACTGAAACTCGTCGGAGGCCGGGATGCAGGTGGGGTGGATCTGAGTGAAGCACGGGTTGGCGAACAACGCCCCTCGCCGGTGGGCCCGCCAGGTGGCCGAGGCATTGGAGTACTTGGCGTTGGTGGAGAGGTAGAACACGTTGCCGTAGCCGCCGGTGCACAGCAGCACGGCGTGGGCACTGTGCCGGGTGACGTCGCCCGTGACGAGGTCTCGCACGATGACCCCACAAGCCGCGCCGTCTTTCACCACCAGGTCGAGCATCTCGGAGCGAGTGTGGAGTTGGATCGAACCGGCGTGAACCTGATTCATCATCTGCTGGTACGCCCCGAGCAGCAGTTGCTGGCCGGTTTGCCCGCGGGCGTAGAACGTGCGCGACACCTGGGCACCGCCGAAGGAACGATTCTCCAGTAATCCGCCGTACTCCCGGGCGAAGGGCACCCCTTGGGCCACCGACTGATCAACGATGTCCAGGGACACCTCAGCGAGTCGGTGCACGTTGGCCTCACGGGAGCGGAAGTCGCCGCCCTTCACCGTGTCGTAGAACAGGCGGTGCACGGAGTCGCCGTCGCTCTTGTAGTTCTTGGCGGCATTGATGCCACCCTGGGCGGCAATGGAGTGCGCCCGGCGCGGGGTGTCGTGGTACGTGAAGACCTTGACGTTGTAACCCTGCTCGCCGAGGGTGGCGGCGGCGCTGGCCCCGGCGAGTCCGGAGCCGATCACGATCACATCGAAGCGGCGGCGGTTGCCGGGGGCCACCAACTTCATGTCGAACTTGTGCTGGGTCCACTTGTCGCCCATGGAGCCCGGGGGCACGTTGGAGTCGAGGGATCCAATCATGGGGTGGCCTCCTGGTTCTCGTACTGGGTGCAGTCCACGATCACGCTGCCATCGGTGACGCAATCCGGGTTGTTGGTGGCGCTGACAACGCCGGTGAGCACGGCAATCGGGAAACTGACGTTGATCACCATCACCAATCCAGCGAAGCCGATGGCGAATCCTTTGCGCCACGAGTTCCAGCGGGGATTGTTGAGCCCCAGGCTTTGGAACATGGACCACGAGCCGTGGAAGAGATGGATGCCGAGGCCGATGTTGGCGATGATGTAGATCAGCGCCACCGGCGGGCGACTCAGGGATGCCACGAGGTTCCGGTACACATCATCGCGCACGAAATCGGGGTTCAGCGTGCCGAAGGTGAGGTCGGCGAGGTGGAACAGGATGAACAGGCCCACCACGATGCCCGTCCAGCGCATCGAGCGACTGGCGGCGTTGGCGGCCTGGTAGTGGCGGCGTTGCTCGTAGCCGGAACCGTTGGCCCGATGGTTCATTCGGGTGAGGCCGTAGGCCGAGTGGATGTGGAACACGATGGCCACCAGCAGGCCACCGCGCATGATCCACAGCGCGATCGTGGGCGGCAGAATGGGTACCAGGAGTTGCTGGAGAAACTCGGCGTAGTGGTTGAGATCCTCGGCCCCCAAGTACACCTTGAGGTTTCCGACGGCGTGGAAGAACACGAACCCCATGACCATGATCCCGGTGACGGCCATCACCCACTTCTTGCCCACCGCGGAGCGATAGAACGTGACGGGCCAGGGGGCTGTGCCGCCCCGCTTGGGGTTGATCGGCGGGATTTCGGGCCGTTCCATGGTCGTCGCCATTGCTCGATCTGCCTCCCGGAGCGCCATCGATTGCTTCCTAGGTCCGAACCTATCCCCTCGGCTGGCGTTCGATTCAACCGGAGCGGAGTAAATCAGGTCGGGACGATGGTGGCCTCGTAACAGTTCTCGGCCCGCTCGCCGCTGCCGTGCGCGGCGATTGCGAGCACCAGGGCTCCGTGGGCATCGGGCACGGCCGCGCGCACCGCACCCACCCGTTGGCAACTATCGGCCGGGATGTCTCCGGCCCAGCGCCACGTGCGGGTTCCCCCGCCGGGCCAGGAGAGGGTGGCGGTGACCTCGACGTCGGTCACGATGTGTCGGCGGTCACTCACTACATGCACGTCGAGGTTGAGCGCATCGCCGGGCCGGAGGACTTCCGGGAGTCGGTCGGCCACCACGATGATCGGCTGACAAGCCAGCCGCAGAGCGTCGTAGGCCAACTTGGGTTGTCGGTCCTCGCCGAGCACGGACCAGGTAACGGCGGGGTGGCCGTCGGCGAAGCAGAACTGGGCGAAGCCGCCCGTCGGTTGATATTTGATCCGTCGTAGTGCTTCGATTTGCCGACGAACAACCACGGCCTGGTAGGTCTGCGTAGCTATCTTCCACTCCTCGAAGGTGGCGTAGTTCTCGGGCGGGACGAAGCGGTCGAAGAGGGCTTTCTGCAAGGCATGGGTGTGGCCGAGTCGTTCCCAGGGCAGATCGGGCCAGCGCTCCGGCTCGCAGAACGCCGCGTCGGTGGGCACGGCTTGTGCCCCAAACTCGGTGACGAACCGGCCTAGGCGCGGCATGACCCGCAGAAAGGTGGGGAGGTCGCGTTCGTGGCCGTGATACCACCCAAAATAGAGGTGGCTGTCGGTTCCGTTGAGGTGGGGAGGATGGGGGAGCACACCGGAGTGAGCGATGACCGGGCGGGTGGCGTCGGCCCGTTCGAAGGCCTGTTTCACCGAGTGATCGAGCACGGTCTTGTTCCAACTCGGGAGGGTCTGGGCCACCAAGGCTCGGACCGCCATCTTTCGCACTGCCTTGGGTTCTCCCCCCATTGACGATTCGTTTTCGATGGCCATCGGCTCGTTGTGTCCGCACCACAGCGCGATCGACGGGTGGTGGCCGAGCAGGTCCACCGCCTGGGCCGCTTGCCGCACGGCCTGCTTCCGGATGCCCCGCCCGTAGCCCCACTGGAGGGGGAAGTCCTGCCAGATGAGCAGGCCGGCCTCGTCGGCGGCGGCGTAGAACTCGGGTCGGGTGATGTGGGCGTGGATGCGCAGGAAGTCGAGGCCGGCGTGGGTGGCGAGGGCCACGTCGTTGGCCAACTCAGCGGGGGTGGCTTCGGCGAGGGCCATGCGGGTGGGCCCGTGGTTGGAGCCTTTGAGGAAGAGGCGTTCACCGTTGATCGACGCAATCCAGTTTTTGAGCCGCACTTGGCGCAGGCCGGTGCGAAGGCGGCGCTCGTCGGAAACGCCACCGCCCTCGCGTCGGTCAAGGTCTATCTGCACATGCAGATCGTGCAGCGTTGGCTGGCCGAGGGCGTGGGGCCACCAGAGCGCGGGGTTCTCCACGGTGAGGGTCCACTCCACCTCGTTGGCTCCCGCCGCCAGTGGTTGTTCCACGGCGTGGTCCAACTCGCCGAGGGTGCTGCGCAGTGTGACGGTCCGAGCGTCGTCGCTATCGAGGGTGGCCCGCAGCGACAGGACGGCGCGATCGGCGCGGGCCTCGCCGCATACGACGCGGAGGCGGGTGATGCGCACGGGGCCGGTCTCGGTGATCCGGACCGGTCGCCAGAGCCCACCCGGATTCCAGTCGGGATCGAGGCAATCCCAATGCTGGAACACCCCCGTGATGTTTTGTTTGGCCGTGCGGTCGGTGGGCTGGTCGCAGGTCACCTCCACCGCCAGGTGATGGTCGCCGCGGGCTCGGAGAGCATTGGTTACCTCAAAGGTGTGGGGGGCGAAGTACCCCTCGGTGTCCCCGAGGTAGGCGCCGTCGAGCCAGACGTCACCTTGGTAGAAGAGGCCGTCGAAGGTCAGCCAGGCCCGCCGGCTCGCCGCCGGACCCATCACGGAGAACCGGCGGCGGTACAAGAGCGGGCCGTCGGTGGTGGCGAAGGCCGCCGCCGAGCGCCAGTGGCCGGGCACCTCCACCGCCTCCCAACCGTCGTCGTCGAAGGAATCCTCCTGCCAACGGCGGCGGAGCTCTTCGTTGGCGACGGCGGCGCGCCAGGTCCCGGTGAGCTCCATGGGCGCGTCACCGTAGTGGTCACGCCCGTCCCCCGCCGTCGCCGTCGAACGGGTCGGGGAAGGCGACGATAGGTTGGCCTTCATGACGTCTTCTTCCGACCACCCGTCCCCGGCCACCCTGGGCCAACTCCGAGCGTCGGGCTGGAGCTCAGTCCCGGTCAAAGAGGAGCTCCGCCGCAACGCTATTGCCAAGATCCAGGCTGGTGAAGCCCTGTTCCCCGTGGTGCTGGGCTATGAGGATACGGTCCTCCCACAACTGGAGAACGCGTTGCTCGCCGGCCACGACGTGATTTTTCTCGGCGAGCGGGGTCAAGCCAAGACGCGCATGATCCGCGCTCTCACCGGGCTTCTCGACGAATGGATGCCGATCGTGGCGGGCTCGGAGATCAACGATGACCCGTACGCGCCGGTGTCTCGTCATGCCCGAGAACTGGTGGCAGACCACGGTGACGATGCGCCGATCGAATGGGTTCACCGTTCCAAGCGCTACGGCGAAAAACTAGCCACTCCGGATACGTCCATCGCCGATCTCATTGGCGAGGTCGATCCGATCAAGGTGGCCGAGGGTCGTTACTTGTCCGATGAACTCACCCTCCATTACGGCATGGTCCCGCGCACCAATCGCGGCATTTTCGCCATCAACGAACTTCCTGATCTCGCTGAGCGCATCCAGGTGGGTCTGCTCAACGTCTTGGAGGAGCGGGACATCCAGGTGCGGGGCTACAAGATCAGCCTGCCGCTCGATCTGGTGCTGTTCGCGTCGGCCAACCCGGAGGACTACACCAATCGCGGGCGGATCATCACGCCCCTGAAGGACCGCTTCGGTTCTCAGATCCGCACCCACTACCCGCTGGAGGTCTCCACCGAGGTGGCGATCGCCCTGCAGGAAGCGCCACCGTTCGAGGTGGACGGCGTGCGGGTGGTGGTGCCAGCGTACATGACCGAAATCGTGGCCACGTTGTCGCACCTGGCGCGATCAAGTGCCCACATCAATCAGCGCTCGGGGGTATCGGTTCGTTTCACGATCACCAACCACGAGGTGATGGTGGCCAACGCCGCTCGTCGGGCCCTTCGCCACGGTGAGTCCGAGGTGGCCCCGCGGGTGAGCGATCTCGAAGCCCTGCCCGCGTCGATGATGGGGAAGATCGAGATCGAGTCGCTGGAAGAGGGACGAGACGGCCTCATTGCCGAGAACCTCGTGAAGGCGGCCGTGCTCACGGTATTCAAGGATCGCTTCTCGCCGGAGCGATTCCGGCCCATCGTCACCGCCTTCGAAGAGGGCGCCATCATCCATGCGGGCGAGGATGTGACCAGCGCTGAGTACGTGGCCCTACTCGAGGCGCAACCGGCCCTGCGGGAGGCGGTGACCGAACTAACAGAGGGGGATTCCTCGGCGGCCAGCGTGGCCAGTGCGGTGGAATTGCTGCTCGAGGGCCTGCATCTCAGTAAGCGCCTGAACAAAGAAAGCATCGGCGCCCGCTCCACCTACCGGGCCCGGGCCTAGCCTCCTTCAGCCGAGGGCGGCCCGGCGGGCCAGGTCAGCGGCGGGGGAGGGGTTGCGGTCGCGGTCGAAGAGGCCGAAGCGCAGGTCGTAGCCCTGGTGCCACTCGTAGTTATCCACGCCGGTCCACCAGAACAGACCCTGCACGTCGATCCCGCCGGTGATGGCGTTGTGCACGATGCCCAACACGTCCTCTACGTAGTCGTGGCGTTCCTGGTCATCGGCGGTTCCGATCCCCGCCTCGGCCACCAAGAGGGGTCGCCCCGCGTGGTCGCTTCCGAGTCGTTCGAGCACATGGGCGAAGCCCTCGGCCCAGGGGACATACCCCTGCGGGCCGGGTCTCCCGTTCACCGGCCACGGCCCCACGGAACCGTCGCCTTTCACGCCGATGGCGGAGTAGAAGGAGAAGCCGAGGTAGTCGTAGGCGTCGAGTTGGGTTTCATCAGCCCAGGACCCCCACCAGAGATCGTCGAGGTGGGCTACTGCGGCCGCGGCATCGGCGGTGTCCTCGGCCGTGAAGATCGGGATGAGGCTTTGTACGCTGGCCACCGGGGTGGTCGGCGTGCGCAGGAGACGGGCGGCGTCGGCCCCGGCCTGGTGGATGGTGGCGAGGACGCCGGCGGCTTCCCGGGGGTCGCTTCGGCCAGGGGGCAGTAATCCCATGAGGTGGGAACCGAGGGCATAGAAGGTGGGCTCGTTGATGGGTTTCCACCCGCTGACGAGGTCGCCGAAGGTCTCGGCCACCCAGTCCACGTGGCGGCTCCACACGAGGCGACCCTGCTTGTCGTCGCGGAAGCCGTTGAGGTCGTCGGCGAACCACCCGGGCAGCACGAAGTGATGGAGGCAGGCCCAGATCGAGATGCCAGCGTCGCGGCCGGCTTGCAGCATCGTTCGGTAGCGTTCCACCTCGGCCTCGTCGTGGTGGCCCTGGGTGGGTTCGAGTCGGGCCCATTCGAGGGAGAGCCGGTGGTGGGTGAGGCCGTGCTCGGCGTAGAGGGCGAAGTCCTCGCCATGGCGGGTGGCGAAGCCGTTGCCGTCGCCGGATCGAGGGACCCGGCCCTGCTCCTCCCAGGCGTACCAGTCGCTGCCCGCCACCGCGCCCTCGGCCTGGGTGGCCGATGAGGCGGTCCCCCAGATGAACCCCTCCGGCCAGGTCATCGTCATGG
>VFJN01000038.1 GCA_009886035.1 Actinomycetota bacterium | reverse complement strand
CTGGTGCAGCGGACGCTGGACAGTGTGCATGGGGTCGATGTGAATCCGTTTGCGATCGCGATTGCTCGGTTTCGGTTGTTGTTGGCGGCGATGCGGGCGTGTGGCATCGAGCGTCTGGCGGATGCTCCCGCGTTTCGGCTGAATCTGGTCTGCGGCGACTCGCTGCTGCATGCGCCGCTGGCGGCGGGAGGCAAGAAGTACACGGCCGGGCAGCAGGAACTCGACTTCGCCCTGGCCAGTGATCCGGCGGACTCGGACGAGTGCGACCACGCCTATCGGAGTGAAAACCTGCCCGAGTTGAAGCGGCTGCTGCGCGGCGGTCAGTACCACGCCGTCGTGGCCAACCCGCCCTACATCATCGTCCGAGATGCCACGTTGAATCGTGCATATCGTCAGCGCTATCGGACATGCGCGGGAAAGTATTCTCTGTCCGTGCCGTTCCTGGAGCGCATCTTTCGGTTGGCGGTTGGCGGCGGATACACCGGGCAGATCACGTCGAACAGCTTCATGAAGCGAGAGTTCGGCAAGAAACTCATCGAGGTTTTCTTTCCGTGTGTGGACCTGACGCACGTCATCGACACGGCTGGCGCGTACATTCCCGGCCACGGCACGCCGACGGTGATTTTGTTCGGGCGATATCGACCGCCGATGGCAAGCACGCTGCGGACGGTGATGGGGATTCGGGGCGAGCCTGCGACACCTGAAGTTCCCGCGCGGGGCTTGGTGTGGTCAGCGATCATCGCGCAGTTGGATCAGCCGGGCTCGCAGAGCGAATTCGTTAGCGTCGGCGACTCACCGCGTGAGATGTTCCACAAACATCCTTGGTCCATCGGTGGTGGCGGCGCTGCGGAGTTGAAGGAGCAGTTGGAAGAGGGTCGAAGTCAGGTCTTGTTAGATGTCGCTGATACGGCCATTGGACTGGTGACTCTCGAAGATGATGCTTTCGCGGCAACGCGAGCCGACTGGTTACGACGTGGTATCACGTCTGACGAGCACGCTCGCTTCGTCGAGGGCGATCGCGTCCGCGATTGGGAAATCAACGATCCACCAACAGCGTTGTTTCCGCACGATTGGAAGTCCCGTAAGCCAAAGCTCTCAGAAGCGGGTCAACGGTTGCTGTGGCCGCTCAAAACCAACCTTTCCAACAGACTTTGGTTCCGCAAGACACAAGTGGAGCGCGGGCTGACGTGGTATGAGTATGGAATGCTCTCAGGGCCAGTCACCAGTACGCCGCTGTCGATCGCTTACGGCGAAATCGCGACCCACAACCATTTCGTGTTGGACCGGGGCGGGAGTGTTTTCAACAGAACGGCCCCGGTGATCAAGCTGCCGCACAACGCGAGTGAAGACGACCACCTCGCCCTCGTCGGACTCCTCAACAGTTCCACCGGCTGCTTCTGGATGAAGCAGGTCTGCCACAACAAAGGAAGCACCGTCGATCAACACGGTGCGCGCCAAAGAACCGCTCCCTTTGAAGACTTCTTTGCATTCAACGGCACGAAGCTCCAACAGTTCCCGCTGCCAGCCGACCGTCCGCTGCTCACGGCGCGATTGCTCGACAACCTCGCGACCCGCGCGCGCGATTTTCAGCCCGCCTCGATCGCCTCCCGCGGAGCGCCCACCCGCGCGGCCTTGGCCACCGCCCAGTCCGCGG
>VFJN01000110.1 GCA_009886035.1 Actinomycetota bacterium | reverse complement strand
TGCGTTACGTGATGAGTGACGAAGCCCGCCACGTGGCCTTCGGGGTGTTGTCGTTGAAGGAGTACTACGGCGAACTCACCGATGCGGAGATGTTGGAGCGTCAGGAGTTTGCCTTCGAGGCGGCGGTGCGCATGCGCGACCGTTTCCTCCAGCAAGAGGTGTGGGAGCACATGGGTGTCGACCCGAAGGTGGCCGCTCAGATGGTGATGAATGCTCCGCAGCGGCAGGTGTTTCAGAACATGCTCTTCAGCAAGATCGTTCCCAACTGCAAGAAACTCGGCCTGCTCGACCGCAACGACCATTGGCTGCGCGGCAAGTTCACCGAATTGGGCGTGATCCAGTTCGAGGACTGGGCTGATACGGAGGAGGAATACGAGACGTTCGCGCTCGCGGAGGGCGAACTCGCCGCCTCCTGAGGGCATACCGGTTGGTAGGGTCCGAGGGCGATGACCACCCCCTCGGATCCCCTCCTCTTGGTTATGCACGGCCTGCGGCTGCAACACGTTGCCACCGCCGCGGGGTTGGCCGAGGCGCTTGGGGTAGCGGAGGCGGAGGTGAAGCCGATGCTTGACCAACTCGTCTCGGAAGATCGCGCCACGTATCGCACCGGCCGCATCTCGGGGTTCATGCTCAATCCCGCGGGTCGGGCGGAACACCTCGCTCGGATCGCCGCCGAAGTGGACGCCGCCGGTGTTCGCACTGGCGTACAGGCCGCTTACCAGCGGTTCTTGGGGCTCAACACCGATTTGCTCACGATCTGCACGCAGTGGCAGTTGCGCGAGATCAACGGCCAATCCGTCCCCAACGACCATGCTGACGGGGCCTATGACGCCACCGTGATCGCGCGGTTGGCTGATCTTGATGGCCTCGCCCAGCCCATCGCCGCCGACCTCGCCGCCTTGCTGGCCCGCTTCGCCCCTTACGGACCCCGCTTGGCCTTCGCCCTCGCCGGGGTTCACGCCGGTGAGGTGGATCTGTTCACGCGGCCGATGGTGCCGAGCTACCACACCGTCTGGTTCGAGTGGCACGAGGACCTCCTCGTCACCCTCGGCATCGAACGCGGCTCGGAAGGGGCCGATTGATGGCCGCGGTGCGCTTTGGTCGAGTGCTCACGGCGATGGTTACCCCCTTCGATGAGCGGGGCGATCTCGATCTCGACGGCGCTGTGGCGTTGGCCCGGTGGCTGGTTGCTCACGGCAACGACGGTCTCGTGTTGGCCGGTACCACCGGCGAGGCGCCCACCCTGACCGACGATGAGAAACTGGCCCTGTTCGCCGCCGTACGAGAGGCCGTGGATGTGCCCCTGTTGGCGGGTACCGGCAGCAACGACACCCGCCACAGCTGTGGGCTGTCGGAACGGGCCGCCGCCACCGGGGTAGACGGACTGCTCGTGGTCACGCCGTATTACAACCGGCCCTCACAGGCCGGGATCGAAGCGCACTTTCGCACCGTCGCCGGGGCCACCGATCTGCCGATCGTCATGTACGACATTCCGGGGCGTTCCGGGCGCAAGATCAGCACCGAGGTGTTGCTGAGGTTGGCCAATGAGGTGTCCACGATTGTGGGAGTGAAGGATGCCGCCGGCGATCCGGGGGAGACCGCCCGGTTGGTAGTGGGCACCCCGGCCGACGTGTCCGTCTGGTCCGGCGACGACCCGATGACGCTCCCATTGTTGGCCGTCGGCGCCGTGGGGGTTATCGGCACGGCCACTCATTGGTGCGGTGAGGTGATGGCTGAGATGGTGGCCGCCGTCGGCCACGGCGACCTCACTCGGGCCCGGGAACTCAACGCCACCCTGTTCGAGTCTTACGCCTACGAGAGCCGGGAGATCGCCCAGTTTGCGCTGGCGGTGAAGGTGGCTCTGCGCTGTATGGGCCTGCCCGCCGGCCCGTGCCGGCTGCCGTTGGGTCCGGAGCCCGCCGGTCTGGAGGCCGAGGCCCGGGCCATGCTGGAGCGTCTTGGTGCATTGCGCTGAGCCCCTCCCTGACCAGTAGGTTCACCCCACATGGCTGAACCCGTCACGATCACGTTCCTCGGCGGCCTCGGTGAGATCGGCCGCAACTGCATGGTGCTGGAGTGCGAGGACAAACTCCTCATGCTCGACTGTGGGCTGATGTTCCCGGAGTTGGAGCACCTGGGGGTAGACCTCATCCTGCCGGACTTCACTTGGCTGCGGGAGAATGCCCATCGGATGATCGGCATGATTGCCACCCACGGCCACGAGGATCATGTGGGGGGGCTTTCGTTCCTGCTCCGTGACCTTTCCTTCCCCATTTACGGCTCCGCCTTTACTCTCGGCCTGGCCCGGAACCGCATCGAGGAGGCCGGGCTCCTGGGGAACACCGAGTTCATCGCCGTCGCCGATGGCGAGCGCCGCCAGATCGGTCCCTTCGACGTGGAGTTCATCCCCGTCACCCACTCGGTTCCCCATGGCTTTGCCACCGCCTTTCACACGCCGCAGGGCGTGATCATGCACACCGGCGACTGGAAACTCGACCTCACTCCGGTGGATGGTCGACTCACCGACC
This sequence comes from Actinomycetota bacterium, assembly GCA_009886035.1. Lineage (GTDB taxonomy): Bacteria > Actinomycetota > Acidimicrobiia > Acidimicrobiales > VFJN01 > VFJN01. Next base: position 2,365 of record VFJN01000110.1, on the reverse strand, counting down.
TCGCCCGCATGGGTTCGATCGCCTACGACCAGGGTGTGCGCCTGCTTATGGGCGATTCCACCAACGCCGATTCTCACGGTCACTCGCGCAGCGAGACCACCGTGGGCGGGGTGCTCTACGACCTGTTCCATGAGCACGAGGGTCGCCGCATCGTGATTGCCTGCTTTGCCAGCCACATCCACCGGGTTCAGCAGATCGCCGATGCCGCCGTCTCCTTCAACCGCAAGGTTGCCACCCTCGGCTTGTCGATGAAGAAGAACGTGCGGTTGGCCCGTGAAATGGGTCTGCTCCACATTCCGGAGGCTTCTTTGATCGACATCGAGAAGATCGACGATCTCCCCGATGGCGACATCTGTGTGATTTCAACCGGTAGCCAGGGCGAGCCGATGTCGGCCCTCACCCGTATGGCCAACAGCGAGAACCGCTGGCTTACCATTGGCGAAGGCGACACGGTGATCCTGTCCTCCCACCCCATTCCGGGCAACGAGATGAGCGTCACCAAGGTGATCGATGGGTTGGTTCGCCTCGGCGCCAAGGTGGTGCACTCGGGCCTCGAGGACGTGCACGCCACCGGCCATGCCAAGCAAGAGGAACTCAAGACGATGCTCAACATCGTGGGGCCGCAATGGTTCGTGCCGGTGCACGGCGAGTATCGCCATCTCGTGCACCACGCTGAGTTGGCCCAGGCCATGGGAGTGCCCGCTGATCGCACGGTGATCTGCGAGGACGGCGACCAGATCACCATCGATGATGAGGGCCTGCGCAAGACCGGCACTGTTCCAGCGGGCTATCTCTATGTGGATGGCATCGTGGGCGACGTGGGCCAGGGTGTGCTGCGCGACCGTCGGGTGCTGGCGGAAGAAGGCGTGGTCGTGGTGGTGGTCACCGTGGCTCTCAAAGACGGAACCATCCTCACTGGTCCTGAGGTGATCACCCGCGGCTGGGTCTACGCCCCGGAAGCGGAGGAGTTGCTCGACGAGTGCGCCCAGGTGGTGCGCGACGCCATCAAGGACGTGTTTGCCGGGTCCAAGACCCCCGACCTCGATTCGTTGCAGCGAGCCGTGCGGCGGGCGGCGGGCCGCTTCGTGAACGACCGCACCAAGCGCAAGCCGATGATCGTGCCGGTGGTGATGGAGGCCTAGGGCCACCTCCGGTCGGCGGGCGATTGCCCCCACCACTGGCATGCTGATGGTGTGCCTGAACTGCCTGAGGTTGAAACGGTGCGGCGGCAGATCGAGCCGCTGGTGGTGGGACGGCGGATTACCGAGGCATGGGGGCACCCGTCGGCCAAGTTTGCGGCCGCCCCCGAAGCTTCCGGGGCGACCATTGTTTCAGTGGGCCGGCGGGGGAAGTACTTGCTTCTCGGGCTCGATGACGCTCGTGAGTTGATCGTGCACCTCGGTATGACGGGCCAACTCCGCCTGCGTCCAGCCGAGGTGGATCCCTACGTGCGGGCCTGGTGGACGTTGGATGATGGCGCCATCTTGGAGTTGCGTGACGTGCGTCGATTCGGGCGAATCGGGGTGGTGCCGGTGGGGGAGTACGTCTCGCTGCCCACGCTGGCTGCCCAGGGACCCGAGCCCTGGGACCGGCGGCTCGATGATGGCGGACTGTGGCGCAACCTTCGGCGCAGCACCATGCGTATCAAGACTCAACTTCTCTCGCAGCGCCCGATGGCGGGGGTGGGAAACATCTACGCCGACGAGGGCCTCTGGCGGGCCGGGATCCATCCGGCGCGCCGCGGCATCACAAAGCGGGAGGCCGAGGGCCTCCTCGGGGGTTTACGCCAGGTCCTCGAACAGGGGATTGCCAACGGCGGCACCACCTTGCGCGATTACCGCACTCCCCACGGTGATGTAGGCCGTCACCAGTTCGAACTGGAGTGTTATGGCCGGGCCGGGGAGCCCTGCGGTCGTTGTGGCGATGAATTGCGGCGGAGTCTCGTGGACGCTCGGGGAACCACCCACTGCCCGCAGTGTCAGCGCCGGCGTTGACCGTGGACGGTGGAGGCCCGAGCCCGTTCGGCGGCGGCTAGGCCATCGTTCAGGCTGTTTCCACTGTGGCTAGTGGGGCTACTGGTAGTCTTGGGGGCACTGTGGCTACCACCCAACGACAGCGTTCCGGAGCGACCAAACGACGACCCGGCAAGAAGCAGGCCCCCCCGCCTCCGAGCCTGGTGGAAAAGTTCATTGTGTGGCTCACCGCCGCGGTGGAAGGCCACGCCGGCGACCTCGCAGGATTGTTGTGCATCGTGGTGGGGATCATCTCGGCGATGGGCATCTATTTCGACTCGGCCGGCCCGTTGGGCCGCGGGCTCAATGCGGCTATTGGCACCACCATTGGCGGGGGACGGGTGCTGGCGCCG
>VFJN01000197.1 GCA_009886035.1 Actinomycetota bacterium | reverse complement strand
TCGTTCACCACGAGGAGGACCCGGTCGAGGCGGAGGTCATGACGAACGTTGACGGCGCACACGAGATGCCCGACATGCGGAGGGTCGAAAGTTCCCCCGAAGATCCCAAGTCGCTCACCCAAAGAGCACCGGTTCATGCACAGCCATCCGCTCAACCTATTCGCTCCGGAGGCCTGCACCATGGCGGCTCACAAGGTGACGAAGGTCACCCCCCGGCCGGGAATCCTCATCCGCCCGCCACCGTTGATCCGAATAGTCCTATGAAGGCAGGAGAAATCGGTTGTCTCTAGGAAGATTCGTACGATAAAAATCGTTAGGGAGATCGCTATGACAGATTCAGTGGGTCAATACCTCAACGAAATCGGCCTTGTGCCGCTCCTCACCGCCACCGAGGAGCGGGAGCTCTCTCAGGTCGTAGAAGCCGGTCACACCGCCCGAGGGGCCATCGCAAAGGGCGATGACACCACCGAGAACCGTCGCCTCGCCCGTAAGGGCGCGGCCGCCAAAGACCGCTTCATCCGGGCCAACCTTCGCCTCGTGGTATCCGTAGCACGCCGCTATCCCCTGCCCCCCGCCATGGAACTCCTCGATCTGGTGCAGGAGGGCAACCTGGGGCTTGAGCACGCCGTCGACAAGTTCGATTGGCGCAAGGGCTTCAAGTTCTCGACCTACGCCACGTTCTGGATCCGGCAGGCCATCGGGCGAGCGCTGGATCAAAAGGCTTCACTCGTGCGTCTCCCAGGGGATCGTTCCGCCGGCCTGCGGGCCGCCTTGCGTCAGGTTTCCGGAGACGGCGACGAACTCGACGATGAAAATGCCCGCCTTTACCGGCTCACCACCCCCACCAGCCTCGATCGCACCGTGGGCGACGACGACGGTAGCGAGTTGATGGATCTCATCGCCGACGACAAGCCCGGCCCCGAGGCTCTCGTGGTGTACGCCGAGGACCAGGCGCTCGTAGGAGATCTCCTCGACGTCCTCGACGATCGGGCCCGCAGCGCCGTTGAGCAGCGGTTCGGCTTGGCCGATGGTCGCAAGCGCAGTTACCGGGAGGTGGGCGACGACCTCGGTGTCACCGCCGAAGCCGCCCGTCGGCTCGTGAAGCGGGCCGTCGCTCTCGTGCGGGAAGAAGCCCTCGCCCGCAGCACCGCCGCCTGACCGCCAACCCGGCCCGAAAACTGGCTTTGCCTGCCCGGCTCCCACAGGGGAGGCTGGGGCCATGACCACTCCCTGGGCTCCCTCGACGTGGCATGCCTACCCTGCCGCCCAGCAGCCTCGCTGGCCCGACGACGCTGCCCTGTCGGATGTTCTTCAGCACCTTGGGACCCTTCCCCCCCTCGTGTTTGCGGGCGAAGCACGGTCCCTGACCAGCGCCCTCGCTCAGGTGGCGGATGGCCGAGCGTTCCTCCTCCAGGCCGGCGATTGCGCCGAATCCTTCGATGCCTTCTCCGCCGACGGCATCCGCGACCGCCTCAAGGTCATCTTGCAGATGGCCATCGTGTTGAGTTACTCCTCCGGTGTGCCCATCGTGAAGGTGGGCCGGATCGCCGGACAGTTCGCCAAGCCGCGGTCGTCTGACACCGAGATGATCGGCGGGGTCGAGTTCCCCTCGTTCCGGGGTCACATCGTCAACGACATCCCCGCCACCGCCGCCGCTCGCGTGCCCGACCCTGCCCGCCTCCTCCAGGCGTACCACCAGTCGGCTTCCACCCTGAATCTCCTCCGGGCCTTCGTGAAGGGCGGCTTCGCCGACCTTTCGCAGGTGCACCAGTGGAACCAGGAGTTCGTGGCCTCCAGCCGCGAGGGCCAACGCTACGAGCACCTCGCCGACGAGATCGACCGAGCCTTGCGCTTCATGCGCGCCTGCGGGATCGCGTCGGAAACACAACCCTCACTGCACGAAGTGGATTTCTTCACCAGCCACGAAGCCCTACTGCTCGGCTACGAAGAAGCCCTCACCCGTCAAGACTCCCTCACCGGCCACTGGTACGACTGTTCGGCCCACATGGTCTGGATCGGGGAACGCACCCGGCAACTCGACGGCGCCCACGTGGAGTTCTTCCGGGGGATCCACAACCCCATCGGCTGCAAAATCGGCCCTTCCGCCACCGCTGATGAGGTGCTCGACCTGTGTGAGGCCCTCGACCCCCATCGGGTACCCGGACGCCTCACCCTCATCACCCGTATGGGTGCCGATCACATCGAAGACGGTCTGCGCCCACTCCTGGCGGCGGTTCGCGATGCTGGTCGCAGCGTCGTGTGGGCCTGCGATCCGATGCACGGCAACACCTTCACCTCGGCCGGGGGTCGCAAGACCCGTCACCTCGATGCGGTGCTGGCGGAAATCGGTGGCTTCTTCGCGTCCCATCAGGCCGAGGGCACCTGGCCGGGCGGCGTGCATGTGGAACTGACCGGCGACAACGTGACGGAGTGCCTCGGCGGTGCCGAAGAAATCCTCGACGCCGACCTCGATTCCCGCTACGAGACCATCTGTGATCCTCGGCTGAACGGGCGCCAGTCCGTCGACCTCGCCTTCCGGGTGAGCGAATTGCTCAAGCGATAGTTTTCGCTCGATTGGGAATGTTGACCAGTCAAGTCAGGTTTGGAATGATTGGTGAGCGATCTGCTCAGGATTAGACCGCTAAACCCAACCCCGAAAGCCGCCCATGTTGCAGCGTGAGATCGACCCGGAAGCCCTGGACGACATCGAGAAGTTTGAAACGCAGCTGGCCCGCTACCTTTCCGGCGACCTCGAAGAAGACGCCTTCCGGGTGTTTCGTCTCAACAACGGGATCTACGGCCAGCGCCAGGGCGGCCACAACCAAATGGTCCGGGTGAAAGTGCCCTACGGGTCGATCAGCCCTGAGCAACTCGACATGTTCGCCCATCTCTCCGAGACCTACAGTCGGGGCTGGGGCCACCTCACCACTCGCCAAAACATCCAGTTCCACTTCGTTGACCTCGAACAGGTCCCCGCTCTCATGCGAGACATGGCGACGGTGGGCCTCACCTCGCGCGAGGCCTGCGGCGACACTGTGCGCAACGTGATGGGTTGCCACCTCGCCGGTGCCTGCCCCCATGAGGCCCTCGACATCAGTCCGTGGGCCGAGGCGGCGCACCAGCACTTCCTCCACAATCCACTCAGCCAGCGCCTCCCCCGCAAGTTCAAGATCAACTTCTCCGGGTGCGAAACTGATTGTGGCCAGGCGATGTTCAACGACGTCGGAGTGATCGCCACCACCCGCACCCTCTCCGATGGCCGCCGCCAAGCCGGCTTCCGGGTGTTCATCGCCGGGGGCCTCGGGGCCAACCCGCACCCGGCCCTCGCCCTCGAAGAGTTCACCGCACGCGAAGACCTGATGGCCACCCTCGAGTCCGTTCTGCGGGTGTTCTCGAACCACGGCAACCGCGACAACAAACTCCGTGCCCGCATGAAGTGGCTCGTGGACACCATGGGCTGGGAAGAACTGCAGGCCCGCGTCCTGAAGGAACGGAAACTCCTCGTCGCATCCTCCTCCTGGCCCGGCGGCATACCCGCGAGCATCCAGGAACACGGCGATGCCCCCGCCGGTCTCGGCCGGGGCGTTACCCCCACCCCGGTCGGACAGGGCACGCCTGTCACCCTCAGTCGTCGCGATCCCTACCAAACCTGGGACGATGCCAACGTGGTGCGCGGCGTGGCGAAAGGCACGGTTTCGGCGTTGGCCTACGCCCGCCTCGGCGACGTGACCACCGATCAACTGCGGGCCCTGGCATCCATCCAGCGAGAACTCAGCGCCGACGTGCGCATCACCAACCGCCAGAACCTCGTGTTCCGCGACCTCACCGAGGCGCAACTCCCCCTCTTGCACCAGCGCCTCGCCGCCATCGGCATGGACAAACCGGGGGCTGAGTTGGCCCGCGATGTTGTGGCTTGCCCCGGGGCCGACACCTGCAACCTTGCCGTCACCCAAAGCCGCGGGCTGGCCGATGCCATCGGCGTGGCCCTCGATGACGCGGGGCTCTCCGATGTGGGCGGCGTCCGGACGAACATTTCGGGCTGCACCAATAGTTGCGGTCAGCACCACATCGCCGACATCGGTTTCTTCGGAGCCGAACGCCGGGCTCACGGCCAATCGGCCCCTGGCTACCAGTTGCTGCTGGGCGGCTATGTCGGCCAAGAAAAAATCCACTTCGGGCAGAAGGCATTGCGGCTGCCGGCCAAAAACGCGCCGGAGGCCGTGGTGCGAGTGGTGCAGCGGTTCAACGATGAGCGCGAACCGGGTGAAGTGTTTCGCTCCTGGATGGACCGCGCCGGCGGGGTTACCGCCATCGCCGACGGACTTCGTGATCTCGATGAGTTCCCCACCCCCGAGGATGGCCCCGAATATTACGTGGACTACGACGAGACCGGCCCCTACGTCGCCGACGTCGGCGATTCGGAGTGTGCAACGTGAGCACGATGTTCGAAGTGACCCACTTCAGCGACGAAGAACTGGCCGAACTCAATCGTCAGTTCGAACACCTGCCGGCCACCCAGATCATCCGGTGGGCTGTCGATAGCTTCGCTCCTCACCTCAGCCTGAGTACCTCCATGAACGACGCCGTGCTGATCGACCTGGCCAGCAAGGTGGACCCCAGCATCGAGGTGGTGTTCATCGACACCGGTTACCACTTCCCCGAGACGCTCGAAACTGTTGAGACGGTGCGCCGCCGCTACGGCCTGAACCTGCGCATCATGACCGTCCCCCACCACGACGAAGAACTCTGGCGGGTGGACCCAGAGAACTGTTGCTCAGCGGTGAAGGTGGGCCAACTCGACCGTGCCCTCGCAGGCAAAGCTGCGTGGATGAGCGGCCTGCGACGCGACGAAGCGGCCACCCGGGGGCAGGCCCCGATCGTCGCACGCGACCTGCGAGGCCTCGTGAAGGTGAACCCACTCGCCACCTGGACCGCCCAGGATGTAGAGGGCTACATCGCCGATCACGATGTGCCGGTGAACGCCCTCAAGGCGCAGGGTTACCTTTCCATCGGCTGCCAGCCCTGCACCTCGATGCCCACCGACCCCACGGATCCCCGCTCGGGACGATGGGCCGGGGCCGGCAAGACGGAGTGCGGCCTCCACGACTGATCGCCCGACGCCCCCGCTCAGGCGAGGTAGTCGACGAACTTCTCGAGTTGCCGCAGGTTGCGGCACTCGAAGGTGCCATTGCAATGATTGGCGTACTCCCCCACGATGGAATCGCCCGTATCCCAGTACGACCGCGGCTCCGGGTTCAACCAGTAGAGGTGCCGCGCCCTCTTTTCGATTTCCTTCAGCACCCAAGCCTGCGACGCGTGATAGTTGTTGCGGGCATCGCCGAGGATCATCACCGTCGTCTTCGCACTGATTTCCTTGCCGTAGCGCTGCCAGAAAACCTCGAACGCATGACCGTAATCGGAGTGGCCATCCACCCACACCACGTCGGCTTCGGTGTTCACGCGATGGACGGCCTCGGCGATGTCGTCTACACCCTCGAACAGACGGGTCACTTCGTCGAGACCATCGATGAATACGAACGCCCGCACTTTCGAGAACTGCCCCGAAATGGCGTAGACGAGATGAAGGGTGAAGCGGGCGAACGAGGCGACGGAGCCTGAGATGTCGGCGATCACAAAAATCTCCGGCTTCGTCGGTCGCGGATACTTGAACTTCGGCTCGGCCGGTACGCCCCCGTAGGACAGGGAGTGGCGCACCGTATTGCGGAAGTCGAGCGGTCCCTTGCGTCCGTGGCGGCGCTTCCGGGCCAGCCGCACCGCCAACTTGCGGGTGAGGGGGTAGATGGCCTTGCGGAGCGACGCCATCTCCTCCCGCGATGCGTGCATGAAATCCACATCCTCGGGCAGAGGCTTGCGCAGCGTACGCGCCATGGCCTCCACGCCCCGATCCGCCACCAGTGCCCGGCGAATCTCGCCTTCAATCTCCTTCTTCAACTGATCGATGCGACTCTGGTACTCGTCGTGTTCCAGACGTTCCTCGAGCGGACTGAGCGCCTCCGGCGAATCCTGCCGGGCCTGGTTCATCAACTTTTCGAGCACGGCATCGAGATCAAGATTTCGCAGTGTTCGGTAGAGGTAGTAGGTACCGCCCACGGGACGGCCCGGCTCCATGCCCGCAAACCGTCGAACGGCCTGACGCGCCACCGCTCGCATGAGGGCATCGTCGCCACGCTGGAGAGCCTTGTAGAGCATCTCGGCGATCTCCTCGGGGGTCATACTTTCGCCGCCCCCGGAGCCGTTGCGGGGCCCATCACCCTGCATCTCCTCTTGCTGTTCCAACTCCTCGAGAAGTTGGGCCAACGCGTCGTCGCCCCCATCACCCATTCGAAACTGTGATCCCCGCAGCGAGAAGTACACCTCGAACACGGTCTCGAAGGCCCGCCAGTGGGTGTTGTTTTTCACCAGGGTGGCCGCCAGGGCGTACTTGAACGCCTCCCGATCCTCGAGCGGGATGTGTTTCACCGCTTGCATGGCATCCAGATTCTCGGTGAGGCTCACGGGCAGTCCGGCCTGGCGGAGCTCCTGGATGAACCCGGCCAACAACTCGGTCATCGCCTCGCCGGCGGCCCGCTCAGGGTGGAGGTCGGTCACGAACGCTCCTATTTGCCTGCGCTGGCCTTTTGGATGGTGCCGTGCTCCTGGTCAAGCTCGCGCACCGCTTTGGTGATGTCGCTCTGATACTTGAGAAGGATGTTGATCGTGGCCTTGGCTGTCTCGGCATCCACATGCTCGATGCCGAGCAGCAGGAGGGTGCGCGCCCAGTCGATCGTCTCGGAAACCGACGGTGCCTTCTTCAGCTCCAGCTGCCGAATCGACCGCACGATGCGAGCCACCTGATCAGCAAGGGAGTCGGTGATGTCGGGAACCTTGGTGAGGACGATCTCTTTTTCCCGCTCCAGATCCGGGTAGTCCACGTGGAGGAACAAGCATCGACGCTTGAGCGCCTCGGACAGTTCGCGCGTGTTGTTAGAGGTGAGAAACACGAGGGGAATCTGCTTGGCCACGATGGTTCCCAGTTCGGGGATCGATACCTGATAATCCGAGAGAATCTCCAGCAGCAGGGCTTCGGTCTCCACCTCGACGCGGTCAACCTCGTCGATCAACAAGACCACCGGATCATCGGCGGTGATGGCCTCCAAAAGAGGACGGGTGAGGAGGAACTCATCGGAGAAGATGTCGTCTTCGATCTGCTCCCAGGCGTTACCGTCCCCTCGCTCGGCCTGGATACGCAACAACTGCTTCTTGTAGTTCCACTCGAACAGCGCCTTGGACTCGTCGAGTCCCTCGTAGCACTGCAGGCGGATCAACCGGGCACCGGACATCTCCGCCACCGACTTCGCCAACTGGGTCTTGCCGGTGCCGGCAGGACCTTCCACCAGGATCGGCTTCCCCAGCCGGTCGGCTAGGTAGACGATGCCGGCAATGCCCTCATCCGACAGGTAATCCACGCTGCGCAGGCCCTCACGAACCTCGGCGACGGAGTCGAAACGGTAGGTCTGATCAGCCATAGGGGCAGCCTACGGTCTCACTTGACCGGTCGGTCAATCCGATGATTCCGGCCCTTAGGAGCGGGTCTGGCCCTGACCGTGGATCACGAACTTCAGGGTGGTCAACTCGCGTAAACCCATTGGTCCCCGGGCATGAAGCTTCTGAGTGGAGATACCGATCTCGGCGCCGAAACCCAGTTCTTCGCCATCGACGAACCGGGTGGAAGCGTTCACGAGCACGGCGGCGGCATCCACCTCGAGACAGAACCGTTCCGCCGCCCGCAGGTCGGTGGTGACGATGGCTTCGCTGTGGCCGGTGCTATATCGAGTGATGTGGGCAACGGCGGCATCGAGGGTATCCACCACCCGGATGGCCAACTTCATATCCAAGAACTCGGTGGCGTAGTCCTCCTCGGTGGCCAGGCTCGCTACCCGATCCCCGAGGATCTCGCAGGTTGCGGCATCCCCCACGAACTCCACCCCCTCAAGGCGAGGGGCCAGATCGGTAAGGAACGTCGCCGCCACGTTGCGATGCACGAGCAAGGTCTCCGCCGCATTGCAGACCGACGGCCGCTGAGTTTTGGCGTTCTCCACAATGGCCGCCGCCATCGCCAGGTCGGCGGAGGCATCCACGTACACATGACAGTTGCCATCGCCGTCGATCACATAGGGAACGGTGGCATTGTCCAGCACCGTGCGGATGAGAGATGGCCCCCCGCGAGGGATGAGCACATCGATGATGCCGCGCAGACGCATGAACTCAACAGCCGCGTCGCGCCCCGTGTCCTCCACCAGCACGAGACAGTCCTGCGGGAGCCCCGCCTTGGCCACTCCCTCCCGCAGGGCCGCGGCGATAGCGATGTTGGAGCGGATCGCGCCGGAGGATCCGCGTAAAAACGCCGCGTTACCCGACTTCAAGCACAGGCCGAATGCATCGCTGGTCACATTCGGCCGATTTTCGTAGATGATGCCCACAACGCCCAAAGGCACTCGCACCCGCTGCACCTTCAATCCGTTGGGACGGGTCCAGCCATCGGCCACCTCGCCCACCGGATCCGCCAGGCCCGCCACCGACCGCAGCCCGTTCGCCATGGACTGCAGCCGGGCATCGTTGAGACGAAGGCGATCGACCACCAACGCCCCTTGCCCAGCGGCCTCCGCCGCCGCCACATCCTCGGCGTTGGCCGCCAAAATCTCGGCGTTCCGGTGGAGGAGGAAGTCGGCGGCCGCCAGGAGGGCCGCGTCCTTCACGTCGGTGGACGCGGTAGCTAGGACCCGGCTCGCCGCCTTGGCCCGGGCTCCGAGTTCGACGATGGGATCGCTAGGCACAGTCGGAGTGTAGGGGGCGAGAAGCCCCGACCGCGTGCTGAATCTGGCAGGCTACCGGCATGAGCGATCGGGCACGGGTGGCCACCGCCGAAGATCTCGGCGACATCGCCGAGTCGCTCGCCCGGGCTTTCCTTGACGACCCCCTGATGGGCTGGCTTTTCGGCGACGACCCAGCCCGCGCCATCCGCTACACCCGGCGCTATTTTCTCAGCGAATCTGCCCGTCACCTCAAGCACCAGCACGTCTACACCACCAACGGTCTCTCGGGAGCCGCCTGCTGGGATCCGCCCGGTCGCTGGCGCACCAAAACCAGCGACATCCTCAAGCTAGCCCCCCTCATCATTCGCGGCACCGGATGGCGAATGACCCACGCTCTGGGCGGCTTGGCCCGGGCCGAACGAATGCACGCCGCCTTCCCCGATCACTATTACCTCGCCATTTTGGGGGTCCGTCCCGACCACCAGCACCAAGGAATGGGAACCGCCATGCTGACCCCCATCCTCCAGCGCTGCGATCGAGAAGCCCTCGGCGCCTACCTGGAGAGTTCGAAGGAATCCAACATTCCGTTTTATCGGCGGCACGGGTTCGAATTAAAGGGTGAAGTGGTCTTTCCCCGCGGCCCGAAGATCTGGGCGATGTGGCGCGACCCCCAGCCTCCCGAATGACTGACTCACTTGTCGAACCCTCCCACCGCTTCATTGAGGTAGCGACCACCGCCCTCAAGTTGCTCGGCGATGGCATGGCCGGAGTGGGGCCGGGCACATGGCGCCAGGATGCCGCCCTGGAGGCCTTCAATCTTGCCTGTGGCCTCGTGGCGGTGAATCACCAAAGCAGCGATGACGAACTGTGGGCCATCATGGCCGCCTTCGGTCCGTTCCTGGAGACCCGCCTCGCCGGCACCACCCCCGACGCCTTGCGCGACTCAGGCCTCGTGGAGGCCCAAGGCGATTTCATCGCGACGCCCTCGCGCATGTTCGAACTGCTCGTGGCCGCCGACGCCGCCGGGGCCAGCAGCCACGCCCGGTCGTACTACTCCGCCGCGGTGGAAATCGCCTTCGCCGTGGCCGCCATCGACCGGCACACCTCCGAGACAGAACTAACCGCCATCGAGCAGTTCCGCGGGATGCTTCTGCGGGCGATCGAGACCATGGAAACCGACCGAAAGGTGGGGGCCCAGGCCATGCCGTCCGGCCCCCGGGCCGAGCCTGCCCCCGCCCCGGAGATACCCCTGACCCCCCGCCCCCTCGACGATCTCCTCACCGAACTCGACGATCTCATCGGCCTCGAGGCGGTGAAGCACGAGGTGAAACTCGTCACCAATCTGCTGCGGGTGCAGAACATCCGGCGTGAACGCGGCCTTCCCGTATCGGACCAGAGCCGCCACCTCATCTTCACGGGCAACCCCGGCACCGGAAAAACCACCGTGGCTCGGCTGTTGGCGCAGATTTACCACACCCTCGGTGTGGTGGAGCGAGGCCAACTCGTGGAAACCGACCGCGCCGGCCTCGTGGCGGGTTACGTCGGACAGACGGCCCCACTGGTGGTGGCCCGATTTGATGAGGCCGACCAGGGTGTCCTCCTCATCGACGAGGCCTATTCACTGGCGCGGGGCGGGGAACGAGACTTCGGTCGAGAGGCAATCGACACCATCGTGAAACTGATCGAAGACCGCCGGGATCGCATCGTCGTAGTGATGGCTGGCTATCCCGATGAGATGGAAAACCTCATCGAATCGAACCCCGGCCTGCGGTCACGCTTTCCGAAGTCGATCCATTTCCCCGACTACAGCACCGACGAACTGCTCCAGATTGTCAGCCGCCTGGGGGTGGCGGCGGGCTACCAACTCGATCCGGGGGCCACCGCCGGCGCCCGACGGTGGTTCGATTTCATCGAACGCGATCAGGGATTTGGCAACGGGCGCACCGCCCGGAACCTGTTCGAATACGCGGTCGCCGCCCAGGCCACTCGCCTCGCCCCCTTCGAACACCCCACCGACGCCCAACTCACGGCCCTGGTAGCCGAAGACATCCCCCCGCCCGGCACCGGCCCGCTGACCGCCGGGAGGCCCCCCGCTAGTAGCCTTTCGTCGTGATGCTGCGGCTACTGGCGACGCTCGGCGCCGTCGCGATGATCGGCGGGTCGATCATCGTGAGGGGAGCCCTCGATACCTCTGATGGCGGGCCCAACGCCAACGATCGGATCGTGATCGTGTGCGCGGCTGATCTCGAGACCTACTGCGATGCGTTCGGCAGTGAGGTGGAGATCCGACTGGCCACCGCCGCTGATACCGCCGAGGCCATCCGCACCGGTTCGCTGGCCGACGACGTCGACGGCTGGGTTACCTCCAGTGCGTGGCTTGAAGTGCTGGGCGATAACCCGGCGCTGGGCAAGGCAGAACCGCTGGCCACATCCCCCATCGTGGTGGCCGGCCTGGCCGACCGAGCCGGCGCTCTCACCACGCTGTGTGACGGAACACCGATCTGGGGCTGTCTGGCCGCATCGGCGGGGGTATCGGGAACCGAGTTGAACGTGCCTCTCCCCGGGGTGCTGAAGGTGGGGGTGCCCAGCGCCAACTCGGCCCTGGGCCTCCCGGTGCTTGCTTCAGTGGCGGCCGGTTCACTCGGCGGCGTCGGATTCGCTTCCAACGACTTCAACCCACAATTCCGCACCAACCTGGCCGCCTTGGTGGGCGCATCGGCGGGCGCCGACCGCAGTCCCGTCATCACCATGGTGACGCAACGGGGCCGCTACGCCGCCGCCGGCACACCCCAGGCCGTCACCACCGAGTTGCCACCCGGCGAAGTGGTGGTCTACCCCACCACTCCGGCGGTGACGGCCACCGTGGTGCTGGTGGCCTTCCCCGGGGGCGACGATCTTCCTTCCACGAAATCCATCCGGAATGCGCTTTTCGCCGCCGGATGGGCCCCGGCCGCCGGGCCTGACGTGGAACCAACGCTCAAGCGTGGTGTGCTGTCTGCACTTCACAACCTCTGGCTGGAGGCCATTCGATGAACCGTTCGCGTTTTGCGCTGCTCACCTTGGCAATGATCGTGATGGCGGGCGCCTGCTCTCCATCGAGTACACCGAGCGCCGGCGGCCTCGAGGACCCCGGCGACTGCACCGTCATCGACCTGGCGGTGTCGCCGGAAAAGCGCGACCTGCTCACCGAGCTGTCCCAGGACTTCAACGCCAGCGACCAGGCCCGCGACGGTGACCGCTGCTTCTTCGCCCGCGTGCAAGCAAAGTCATCCGGGGCGGCCGCTTCACTTTTATCCACCGAGTGGGACGAGGCCGTTGAGGGTCCCCGTCCGGTCATCTGGTCTCCCTCGGCCTCTACCTGGGGGGGGATCGTGAACCAACGCCTCGACTCCCAGGGAGAACCTCCCCTCACCGGCGACTTCACCTCGTTCCAGCTCACGCCGCTGGTGATCGCCATGCCTAAGCCGATGGCAACCGCGCTCGGTTGGCCCAATGAGCCACTGGGTTTTGCCGATATCCTGGCGCTGTCACAAAACCCCGCTGGCTGGGGCGCCTACGGGCACCCCGAATGGGGCTCGTTTCGATTGGGCAAGACCAACCCCAACTTCTCTACCAGCGGCCTGTCGGCCCTCCTCGCCCAGGCGTACGCCGCCAACGGCAAGACCGCGGGGCTGTCGCTCGAAGACCTCAAGAAACCCAGTACCTCCGCCTTCGCTAGCGCCATCGAATCGTCGGTGGTGCACTACGGAGACACCACCCTCACGTTCCTGAACAACTGGTACCGAGCAGACCAGCGTGGCAACCCCTACGGCTACGTGTCAGCGGTGGCCGTCGAGGAAAAGTCGGTGATCGACTACAACCGGGGCAACCCGGACGGCGTGTTGCAAGACGGCGAGCAGGCCCGGCCCCCACGGGTGCCGCTCGTGGCGATCTACCCAGAGGAAGGCACGGTGTATTCCGATAATCCTCTCTACGTGCTCGATGCCTCCTGGGTCGATAGTGCGCAGAAAAAAGGGGCCGGCCGCTTCGTGGACTTCCTAGACCAGACCGACAACCAGAAGAAAATTCTCAAGTTTGGTTTCCGCCCGGGAAACCCGAAGGTGGCAGTGTCCAGCCCCATCAACGAGCGCAACGGGGTAGACCCGACTCAGCCCCAAACGCTGCTCGGGATACCCGAGCCCGAGGTACTTGTGCAGCTCCTCGACGACTGGCAGGACCAACGCAAGCCCGCCCGGGTGCTCCTGCTCGTCGACGTCTCGGGATCGATGGGAGAAGTGGCCGACCCTGACACCGGAGCCACGAAACTCGATCTGGCTAAGACCGCGGCGATCACCGCCCTCGATGAGTTCAACGACGACGACCAAGTGGGGCTCTGGGTGTTCACGACCGACCTGCCGGGGGCCGACGGGAAACCCACCGACCATCTCGAGCTGCTACCCCCCGGGCGGGTGGGCGACGTGGGTGAACAACTCAAAAGCAAGTTGCGCGCCCTTGTCCCCCTCGACGGCACCCCCCTGTACGCCGCTACCCAAGCGGCTTACGAGAGCCAGGTGGCGTCGTATGACCCCAGTCGGATCAATGCCGTGGTGCTGCTGTCCGATGGCATCAACGAGGACGGCGACCCCGAAGATGACCGTGGGCAGTTGCAGTCGCTCCTCGAAGCCATCAGTGCGGGATCGGAGGGGCAGGCGAGCCAAAAGGTTCGCGTCTTTACGATCGCCTATGGCAGCAGCGCTGATCTTTCCACCCTGCGTGACATCGCAGAGACCAGCCAAGCCGCCAACTACGACTCCAGTGACCCCCGCAGCATCAACAAGATCTTTGTGGCGGTGGTATCCAACTTCTAGGACCTACCCCGGTTCACCCCACCGCCTGTCGTAGCCTGCCGATATGTCTGGGCTCTCGCTGCGGGATCGTTTCTTCACTCCCCCCGTCGCCCGGGCGGTCACCTCACCGTCGGGAATCCTTCTGGTGGGAGTGGGCGCCAGCCTGGGGATCCTGGTCGGGGGCGGTGTCATCGGTGCCCTCGCACTCGGCGCGTTGGCCTGGAGCGCTCGGGTGGGGGCTGCCATTCCCCGGCCCAAGGCCACGGAGCAGATCGACCCCTTCGCCATCGCCGAACCGTGGAGAACGTACGTGGCCGAGGCCGTCGGGGCCAAGGACCGCTTTCGCGCGGCGGTCGACAGCTCCCGTTCCGGTCCGCTCCACGACCGCCTGCGCGACATACAAGACCGCGTCGACACCGGGGTACGCGAGGTGTGGGGCATCGCCCGCCGCGGCAACGATCTCATGGATGCCCTTCGCCGAATCGATCCCGATTCGATCCGAGCAGAAGTGGCCCTCTGCCGAGAAAAGGCCATGGCATCCGGGTCGGCCACTGATCAACGCACCCTCGAGTCCCTGCGGGCGCAACTGGCTATCGGCGAGCGTCTCGAAGTGGTCGTCGGCGATACCGACAGCCAACTGCGCCTTCTCAATGCCCGTCTCGACGAGGCCGTCGTTCGCACGATCGAACTTTCCGTCCAGGCTGACGATGTCGCCGACCTCGGAGGCCTCGGGAACGACGTCGATCAGATGGTGGATGAGATGGAAGCTCTCCGCCGAGCCATCGACGAGACCGGCGGCGACCCCGCCCCAACCGCCACCCCATGAGTGATATCTCAAGGGAGGTGAACGGACCGCTCGACAACGTAGAGGCTCCCACCGGCCATGGAGGCGAACCCCACGACGGCCGACGCGGCTCCTTCCTGGTGGCCGGCGGCATTCTGCTGTCGCGCGTGGCCGGCCTGGTGCGGGAGATGACCATTGCGGGATTTCTCGGTGTCGGCGGCACCGCCGATGTGTTCAAAGCAGCCATGCGGATCCCGAACCTTCTGCAGAATCTTCTCGGTGAAGGCGTGCTGTCGGCCTCTTTCATCCCGGTGTATTCCCGGCTCTTGGAGAAAGACGAACGGGAAGCCAATCAACTAGCGGGAACGATCCTCGGGCTCCTGTTGATTGTCATGACGGCGGTGGTGTCGATCGGAATGATATTTGCCGGCCCGCTCGCCCGGGTGATCACCCCGGGCTTTTCTGGCCAAAACCTGGAGTTGGCCACCACGTTGCTGCGGATCGTGTTTCCCGCCATCGCATTCCTGGTGCTGTCAGCATTTTGCACCGGCATCCTCAACAGCCACCGTCGGTTCTTTCTGTCGTACGCCTCACCGGTGATGTGGAACGCCACTCAGATTGCCTTTCTGGTCACCGCCGGCATCATGGGCATGACCACGGTGGGTCTCGCCCACGCGCTGGCGTGGGGCGTCCTCGTTGGCTCCGTTCTGGAGGTGACGATTCAGGTCCCGACCGTACGTCGCCTTACCGCCGGGGCCCGACTCTCGGCGGACTATCGCTCACCTGATGCGCGCGACGTACTCAGGCGTTTTGCGCCCGTTGCGCTCGGGCGGGGGGTCATTCAGATCCTCATCTACGTCGAACTGGTCCTGGCCAGCCTGCTGGCCGCCGGGGGCATCTCGGCACTCACCTACGGACAGGTGCTCTACCTCTTGCCCATCAGCCTCTTCGGGATGGCGGTGGCCGCCGCCGAACTTCCCGAACTGGCTCGCCTGGGTCAAGCCGGGCATGCCGCTATCAAACAACGACTCCACCTGGGCAGGGAACGCATCGTGTTCTACGTGGCCTTCACCGCCGCCATCTACATATTCGACGGCGATATCATCGTGGCGGCGCTCCTGCAACGAGGCCAGTTCACCGCCGCCGACACCATGTTGGTGTGGTTCGTGTTGGCCACCTTCGCTCTCGGTCTCCTCGGTACTACCCAATCACGACTCCTGCAGAACGTTCTCTATGCGCTGGACCAACCCACGACCGTGGCGCGTATCTCCGTGGCCCGGGTGGTGCTCGCCGCGGGCCTCGGGGCGCTGTTCATGTTTCCCCTGGATCGCTTCATCATCGTGGGCTCCCAGATCAGACAAATCTCCCCCATCGCCTTTCACCCCCTTCCGCTCTACCTGCGCAACATCCCCGATGGGCCTCCGCACTTGGGCGTCGTGGGCTTGGCCCTCGGCGCCGCACTGTCGTCCTGGATCGAATACCGCTTGCTGAAAGGAGCCATCGAGCGCCGCATCGGTCCGCTCCCCGCGATAAGCCGCGGGGCTCGCTGGTCTCTGGCGGCGGCCCTGGTGGTGGGGGTGGCAAGCATGGGTCTCCGTATGGCGTTCGACGGCCTCCCCCCTCTGGTTACCGCCGTGGTGGTCGGGGTGCCGACCGGGCTCGCCTACCTCGCCATCACCGGCGTGGCGGCCGTGCCTGAATCCGTGGCCTTGCTTCACCGCTTGCGCCGATTATTTCCTGTCCGCGGTTCGTCGAAACGATAGAGTCACCGTCATGGTCAAATCGCTAAAACGATGGTGGAAGTACCTCGGCGCCAAGATCAACTCGGCCTTCAATGCCAAGGCCGACCCCAAGATCCAACTGGAACAGGCCATCACCGAGGCGCAGGATCAACACCGCCGCCTGCGGGAGCAGGCGGCGAACGTGATCGCCAACCAAAAGCAAACCGAAATGCGCCTGGAGCGGTCGATTGAGCAACTGGAAAAGCTCAACGGGAACACCAAGCAGGCTGTGCTCATGGCCGATGAGGCCAGCAAGAAGGGCGATGCCGCCAAGGTCTCCGAGTACACCTCCGCCGCTGAGTCATTCGCCACCCGTCTCATTGTGATCGAGGGTGAGGTGGAAGACCTGAAGCAACTCGTCCTGCAGTCCACCCAAGCCTCTGATCAGGCCAAGTCGGCCGTGCAGCAAAATGCCACGCTGCTCCAGCGGAGGTTGTCGGAACGCCAGAAACTCCTCTCTCAGCTCGACCAGGCCAAGATGCAGGAGCAGGTAAACATTGCGATGGCCACCCTGTCGGAGACGGTTGGCGAAGATGTGCCTACCTTCGACGAAGTGCGCGAGAAGATCGAGGCTCGCTACGCCAAGGCCCGGGGGATGGCCGAACTCACCGATTCGTCGGTTGAATCACGGATGCTGGAAGTGGAGCAAGCCGCCGCTAACAACGAGGCCCAAACTCGGCTGGCCCAGATTCGGGCGCAACTCGGCCTCGAGCCGGCCCTCGAGCCGGCCACCGAACCGAGCGCGGCTGGCGCCACCGAGCCGGTCGCCGAGCCGGGCGAGGCTGGCGCCACCTGAACCACGAGATCGGCGTAGGGCCTCACCCCACCCCCTGGCCAAACGATCCTCGCCTCGACGCCCAGCTATTGGCCGAAGGCGACCGCCGCAACGTGGTGGATCGGTACCGCTACTGGAGCGTGGAGGCCATCGTGACCGACCTCGATCGTCGTCGCCACCCGTTCCACATCGCAATCGAAAACTGGACCCACGACCTCAACATCGGCACGGTGATCCGTAACGCCAACGCCTTCGGGGCAGCCGCCGTCCACATCGTGGGACGGCGTCGATGGAACCGCCGCGGTGCGATGGTGACGGATCGCTATCAACACCTGTTACACCATCCAACCATTGATGATCTGATGATCTGGGCGGCCGGTGAGGCCACCGACTTGGTGGGAATCGACAATCTTCCCGGTGCCGTCCCCCTCGAAACCACCTCTCTGCCCATGCGATGCGTGCTCCTGTTCGGTCAGGAGGGCCCCGGCCTCTCCCCGGCGGCCCACGCCGGATGTTCGCTCGTGTGTTCCATCACCCAGTACGGATCCACCCGGTCGATCAACGCCGGCGTGGCGTCGGGCATCGCCATGCATACCTGGCTGAACCAGCATCACCCGGCCTGATCCGGACCATGCCCCCGCGGGGGTTAGGGCAACACAACCAGATCGTCGCGATGCACAACCTCATGAGGCATGGATTCGGGTAGGTCGGTGGTTCGTTTTCCGGCCACCTGTTGGAGGTCTAGGGAACTCAACCGGGAAAGTCCTTTGGCAAACACCCGCCCGTCGGGACCGGCGATCTCCACGGCATCATCTACCTCGAAGCGCCCTGTTACAGAATGCACCCCCGCCGCGAGGAGGGATACGCCGCGCTCCACCAGGGCGTCGCGAGCCCCCTCATCCACCACGATGGTGCCACTGGACCCCACGGCGAAGGCGATCCACAACTTGCGCGCCGGGAGCCGACTGCTCTTGGGCAGCACAACTGTCCCCACCCCCGCAGTGCCCTGTACCACCGCCTCCAGCACGCCCTCTCGCGACGCCTGGGCGATCACGGCTCGCACGCCCGACCACGCGGCGATTTTGGCGGCCGCCAACTTAGAGGCCATCCCGCCACTCCCCCGCTGCGAGCCGGTTCCGCCCGCCATTGCTTCCATGGATTGATCCACCTCCACGATCTCCTCGATGAGCGAGGCGTTGGAGTCCAGGCGTGGGTCGGCGGTAAGCAGACCGGGAGCATCGGTGAGCAGAACGAGGAGATCGGCGGCCACCAGATGGGCAACCAACGCCGCCAGACGATCGTTGTCTCCGAAGCGAATCTCGTCGTCAGTAACGGCATCGTTCTCGTTCACTACCGGCACCACGCCGAGGTCCAGTAGACGACCCAGGGTGGAGCGGGCATGGAGGTACTGCTGGCGCACCATGAAATCCAACGGCGCGAGCAGGATTTGACCGGCCACGAGGCCGTGGTCGGCGAGGGCGCTTTCGTAGACCCGCATCAGTCGTGTCTGTCCCACCGCCGATGCCGCCTGCAGCGTCACCGCATCGCGGGGACGGTCGCCCTGGGTGTAGCCGAGGGCGGGAAGGCCCGACGCGATGGCCCCGGAGGTCACGATGACCACAAGATGGCCCTCCGCCCGCAGGGCGGCCACCTCGCCGCAGAATTTGGTGATGGCGGCCGCGTTGATCTCACCCCCGGCGTCGGTGATCGACGACGTACCTATTTTGGCGACAACGATCATGGGAGCAGGTTACGCGGCGGTGGCTCTCTCCCCGCACCCGAGTGGCCTTTAGTCTTAGGAGTCGTCCTCGTAATCAAAGGCCAGGCGGCCGATGTGCACGGTCTCACCGTGTTTCGCACCGGCCCGAGCGAGGGCCTTGTCGATACCGATGGCCTTGAGGCGGCGGTGGGCCTCATCGAGGGCTTCCACGTTGGTGAGGTCCGACAAGGCCACGGCCCGCTCAGCCTGCCGACCAATCACTTCCCAATCGCCGCTGATATCGCGCTGCACGCGATACCCCTCGGCCGCGGGACGATGCACTACGAACGCATCCGGCTCGGGCAACTGCTGCCGCGCCTGCTGCACCATCTGTGCCATCGCCAACACCAGGGGGCGTATCCCCTGGCCGGTCACGGCGGCGATCCGTTCTCCGTCAAATTCCAGGGCCGGATCAGCCAGGTCGGCCCGTGAGCCCACTACGATTCGGGGGCGGTCGAGCAAGTCGGGTTGGTACTGGCCCAGTTCGTTCAAAAGGATGCGTTGTTGCTCGGCGGGTTGGTGTTCCGCAACCGGGGCGAGATCGAGCATCACTACGAGCACACGAGCCCGTTCTACGTGACGCAGAAACTGGTGTCCCAGGCCGCGTCCTTCACTGGCCCCCTCGATCAGGCCGGGGAGGTCGGCCACCACGAACTCGCTGTCCTCCCCTACCCGAACCACCCCGAGGTGCGGCTCGAGGGTGGTGAAGGGGTAGTCGGCAATTTTGGGTTTGGCCGCCGAGATGGTGGCGATAAGGGTGGATTTTCCGACGCTGGGGAACCCCACGAGGGCGACGTCGGCCATCAATTTCAGCTCGAGCCGCAGCCAGTGTTCCTCGCCAATCTCACCCTGCTCGGCAAAGGCCGGGGCACGGCGCCGGTTCGACAGGAAGCGAGCGTTCCCGCGTCCCCCCCGGCCACCGTCGGCGGCCAGCCAGCGGTCACCGGGTTGCACCAGGTCCGCCAGCACCACCCCGGCCTGATCTTTCACCACCGTGCCTTCGGGTACCGGCACCAGGAGGTCGCCGCCGCCTTTCCCGTGCTTTCGTTGGCCCTGGCCATGCGTGCCGCCCTTGGCCGCCCGGTGGGGGTGATCCTTGAACGCAATCAGCGACGAGACGTTGCGGTCCACCACGAGCCACACCCCGCCGCCGAGACCGCCGTCGCCACCATCGGGCCCCCCGAAGGGGACATGCGCTTCGCGGCGAAAGCTGACCGACCCCGCGCCGCCATCCCCGGCCTTCACATGGAGCCCACACTCATCGACGAACTGCGACACGGAGTGAGACTACGCGAGCCCCGCCGACGCAGAGAAATAGCCCATGATCTGGGTTGTGATGGTGCGCTCTACGAGCCGTACACCCAACGTATGACGACGCCGGTGCCACCGCGGTTCAGTGCGGAAGCGATCGAGGTCATCGACCCGCTCTCGTCGTCACTCGGAACCAGGCGATCCCCGTGCTCAACAACGTGGTCGTCGCCCCGGTCACCACGATGCTCCGGGCGATCCCAACCTGTGTTCCCGTCGGCCCCTACGAGGGCCTCGACCGCGATGGTGGAGATGAGCGTGGACTTTCCGACGCTCGGGAACCCGACGAGCGCCACGTCGGCCATGAGCTTGAGCACGAGACGGAGCCAGTGCTCCTCGCCGACCTCTCCGTGCTTGCGCTGACCCTGGCCATGCGTGCCGCCCTTAGCCGCCCGGTGCGGGTGGTCCTTGAACCCAATCAGAGACGAGACGTTGCGGTCGACCACGAGCCACAACCCGCCGCCGAGACCGCCGTCCCCGCCATCGGGCCTCCCGAAGGGCACATGCGCCTCGCGGCGAAAACTCACTGAGCCGGCGCCCCCATCCCCAGCCTTGACACGGACCCACACTCATCGACGAACCGCGACGCAGCATGAGGCTACGCTCCGGCCGCGAAATCAGCAGTAGGCGCCGCAGCTGATGACGATCGTGCCCTCTCCCCCTGCAACCGGCGTCCAGTTGAAGGTTCCGCCGGTGATCGTAGACAGCGTGTAGGTGACGGTTCGGACGTTGTCCCTAATCTTGGTGAACAGCAGGGTGCACTGCCCAGCGGACGTGCTGGTCGTGCAGGAACCAACGGGGGTGGAGCTACCGCCACCATCGCTCCACGTGCCGTTGATCGTCGCACCGATCACGCCATTATTCGACGAATCGAGCAGCATGAAGGTCACGGCGACCTGCCACCTGTTGCCGCTAGCGTCTTCGACACTGACTTGCGGATTCGCGGCGAGGTGAACGCCGATGGGGGGGGCGGTGGTCGACGTGGTCGAAGCTGGCGGCACCGTGGTTGACACGGCACCGGCGTAGTAGGCACCGTCGTTCGCACTGATCCGAGCGGGGCTGGCTACGAGGCGACTCGTGCCACTGCGCTGCGCGGACTGGATGGCCCCGATTGAGCCAACCACCACCAGCGCGATGATCAGTGCGTACTCGGGTAGGACGGCGCCTCGGTCTTCGCGCCGTGCACGAAACCTGAAGATTCTCATCGGATCAAGCTCACGAATCGGTTCCTTCCGACAGCAAAGGGGGCGTCACTACTGGCCAGGCCATTAGGAAGCATGGTTGAGCTGAACACGAAGGCCGTGATGGCGTCCGCCTGCTTTGGCGAACCGCTCTTGTCGATCCCCAGGCCAGGCTCGAAGTCGGTGCCGCAGTCGTTGGCGGTGCAGGCGCCGAGGAGTCGATGCAGGAAGACCGCTCGAAAGCTGCCGATGCTTACCGTCGAGTTGCCATTTGGGAATGCCGCAGTCAGCTGGGCCACGTACCCGAACCGTGGGGTGTACTGGATGTCGTACAGGTCGGGCTGATCGGTCGTGCTCGAGTTCCGGCTGAACACTGCATCGGTGCAACCTGAGTTCGGGCACGAGGTCGGGTCGGGCACGCCGGAGATGGCGCCGTTCGCGTTCCAGGCCGAACCGCCGTAGTGGGTGAAGCAGCGCTGCAGCAGCTGCCGCATCCGCTCAGGCAGTTGCATTGGGGTGAGCAGGCCCCGCACGCTCGACGGGAGGTTGCTCAGCGTCCCGTTACGGACGTCGGTGAAGACGCTCTTCACGCACGAGGTGGGCACGCTCGCACCACCCGGGAAGGAGGTGGGGATGAACTCCCAGAGCGGGTTGTCATCGAGCCGGGTGTCGTTTACCAACCGAGAGGCGCCGCCGCCGTCAAACAGGAGCGGACTGGTGCGCGCTAGGCGGCCGTTGGGGTTACCGTCACTGAAGCCGCCAACCTGGCCGAATGCCATGCCCGGCGCCAGCGAGCTCGACACCGTGCCACCGGTGGTGGTGTCCATGGAGTTCGGCTGCGGCACCTGCGGGATGGCCGAGCAGGAGGCGGGCGTATCGACCACCACCGTCCCGAAGTGGGGCATGCCCGCGAGCGTGCTCAGGTCATGGTCGACCCCGACCGCCATGTTGTTGGCAGAGCGGGGTCGCTGGCCGCCGCTACCACAGTCCTGCAGAGTACCGACGTCGGCGTTCCCGAACTGGCCGAAGTCGACGTAGCCGAAGTTGCCGCTGCTCGAGCCGCAAGGGAACACCGAGGTGCCCCCCGAACCGGACTTGATGCAGGCGTAGCCGTCGCCGGCGCCGGCGCCAGCGGGCATGGCGAACGGGAGCACGGAGCCGAACCCGGAGGATCGCAGGACGGCGATCGCGAAGGCGTTGTGGTCAAAGGCGTTGACGCCGGCCGCCCGTCCGAAGATGGCGTTCAGCTGTCGAGTGGGTATCCGCACCTGAACCTGAGTACGAGCACCGTTGACCGTGATGCAGTTGGCGCCCGACAGCGCCGTGTCGATCGGATCGGGATCGGTGATATTCGAGCAGCTGTTCCACTGCTCCGCCGTCAAGGTCACGCCGAGCGTGGAGTTCGCCTGGTTCTGCACCTGGGCGATCAGGATCGCGTTGGTGTCGCCGAGGCTCTGAGCCCCGCCTAGCGCTCCGGTGTCCGCGGCGTTCTGGTCGCTCCGGCGCGCGTTGTAGAGGGCACCGACATCGAGCGCCAAGGCGGCGACGATCATGAGAAAGACCAGCAACAGGGCAAACAAAACGATGGCGAACCCATCATCCCGATGAGAGTTCGACGTAGAGCGCATCACGGGCACACCTCCGTGTGTGGAGCAGCCCAGGTCGCCGTCTGTTCGATACGACCCTTGACCGAGCTGTTTATGCTCGAGGGCAGAGCGAAGTTGACGAATCCAGTCAGCGGTACGAGGGGCTTGGTGATGGCCACCGTGAACTGCTGCCCAACCGCCGCCGTTCCCGACCGCGTGAGTGTCACCGTCATGTTCCTGCCGAGGTCGTCCATGCGCAGGCAAGTCGCTCGCACGATCTCCGAGGACTGTGCCGCGGCGGTCGGGCTGGCCGTCGACCTGAAGTTGACCGCCACGAGGCGGGACCCCTCGCGTGCTCCGTGGCGCACGTCCAGATCCTGGTGGAATGCCCATCCGAAGTCGATGATGCCGAACACCAAAAGAAAGAAGATCGGAACGATGATTGCGAACTCCACGATCACCGCGCCACCATCGCCGCGACAGCGTCCTCCACGGGCATCCGACTCCCGGGCGCCCATTCGAAGGGATTCCACGGTGGGGTTCATCCTCCGACTCCCGCGGAACGTTGAGCGGCTTGTCTCGGTTGCCACGCTCGGCTGTTGCCTGCGAACTGCGCCATCCAGTTGCTCCATCTCGTTCATGCCGCGTGCCCGGCGGCTTCGAGTACGTGTGCGTACGGCATCCTGAGGGCCTCGGCGAGCAGGGTGAGGTTCTTCGGAGCTGGCCGGCTGCGACCGTGCACCCAACGACTCACGGTTGCTTCCGTGGTGCCGGTGAACCGAGCCAGATCGGTGGAACGAAGCCCAAGCTCGCGCAAGCGGACCAGAATCAGCTCGCCGAGCGTCGTCGTGGCAAGGCGGCGCGGCAAGGCCGCGGCCAGCGATGCCGTGTCCACCGAGAGCACCTGCGCCAGACGGGTGAGGTGCGTTGACCCGGGGACGCGGTAGCCGAGCTCCCAGGACACGACCGTGCTCTGTGAAACGTCAAGCGCTTGAGCCAGCTCGGCTCGACCGAGGCGCAGTTCCTGGCGGCGGGCACCGATGAACTGGCCGAACGGCGGCCACCCGGCGTAGTCGACGATGAACGGGGAGGCGCACAGCGTGGCAACATCGGACTCGGCGACCCCCAGGAACGACGCCAGGCCGGCGAACAAGGGGACGCCAGGCGTCGATCGGCCCGTCTCCCAACCTGCGTAGGTGGCCTGAGGCACACCGAGGATCTTGACGACGGCGGCCTGTGTCATCCCTCGCCCATCGCGTTCAGTCCGCAGCCGGCGGGCCAGCGGGGGAAGGTCAGGGCCCGGGCCTGTCGGCGCCGGCCATTCGGAGGTCTCGAGGGCGAGAAGGGCGATGAGCCGGGCCAGGCGATCCACTGAGGGCTGGACGGATCCCTTCTCCCACAAGCGGATCGTCTCCTCGCTCACGCTTAGCTGGCCGGCGAGGTCCACGCGGCGCATGCCGGCGCGCTGCCTCGAGGCTTCGAGATGGGCGCCCAGACGCGGCGACCAGGCGACCTGCTCAATCACGTGATCTGGATGTCCTGTGCGTGCCGCATGCGACCCCAACCTGCGCTCGTCCGTTGCGATGCCTTTAGTTTGGGACGTTCCCCAAGTCTTGTCAACCCCATTAGCGCAGGAGTGACCGCGCTCAGTGACTAAGGACCGCTGAGCAGGAGGTGGCAGGGGAGTTACTCGACGAGAAGGATATCGACGAGCTTGCGGCCCTTCCGGCGGCCGAACTTCACCTTGCCGTCAGCCATGGCGAAGAGAGTGTCGTCGCCGCCCTTACCGACGTTCTCACCAGGATGAAACTTCGTTCCACGCTGGCGCACGATGATGGTACCCGCCGTTACCGCAGTGCCGTCGTAGCACTTCACGCCAAGGCGTTGTGCGTTCGAATCGCGGCCGTTCCGGGTGGAACCGCCACCCTTGGTCTTAGACATGTGTTGCTCCTCAGCCCGTGGAGATGCCGGTGATCTCGATGGCGTCGTAGTGCTGACGATGACCCCAGCGCTTACGCTGGTTGCTCTTGTTCTTGTACGTGAATCCGGTGATCTTGGGACCCTTCGCCTCGCCCACCACTTTGGCAGTGACCGACGCACCCTCCAACTCACTGGGCGTGGCGAGAACGGTGTCTCCGTCTACAACCAGCACCGGCGTCAGGATGAGCTGGTCACCCACGGCCTTGCCCAGTTTCTCGACGTTAAGGACTTGGCCGGCTTCGACCTTCTCCTGCTTGCCACCAGTCTTGATCACTGCGTACATACGACTTCTTCCTTGGGTGGGACGAAATAGCCTACCCCGGCAGCCCCCGAAGGCTCAATCCGGGGGAAGAAGGTGAGGGTCGATAACCAAACCGCGCCCGTCACAGTGAGGACAGTGACCCGCGAACGACTCCAGCAGGCCCTCGCCGATTCGCTTTCTCGTCATCTCGCACAACCCCAGGTCCGAGATTTCAAATACCTGTGTGCGGGTCTTATCTCGCGACAGTGCCTCCCGGAACACCCGGATTACCTGGTCGCGATTGGGGCGAATCTCCATGTCGATGAAGTCGACCACGATGATTCCCCCCACGTCCCGCAGCCGCAACTGACGGGCAATCTCCTCGGCCGCTTCGAGGTTGTTGCGGAACACCGTCTCCTCAAGATTCGACGTGCCCACATTCTTCCCCGTATTAACATCGATCACGGTAAGGGCCTCCGTGTGCTCGATGATCAGTGATCCGCCCGACGGAAGCCACACCTTGCGATCCAGAGCCTTGTGTAACTGCTCATGAATCTGGTAACGCTCGTACAGCGGAAGCGCCTCCACCTCCGGATCGAAGTACTCGACCCGGTCAGCCACCTCCGGACTGATCGATCCCACGTAATCACGCACGGACCGGTAGAGCTCCCTGTCATCGATCACCACCCCGCGGTAATCATTGGTGAACTCCTCCCGGATAACCCGCAAGGCCATATCCGGTTCGCGGTAGAGCAGGGCAGGGGCCTGGCTTCGTTTCGCCAGCGCGGCGATCTGGTTCCACTGGTCCACTAACCGAAGAACATCCTGCTCAACCTCCTGATCAGTCACGCCCTCGGCGGCGGTTCGCACGATCACCCCGTGCTCCGCCGGCTTTACCCGATCGAGGATCGAACGCAAACGCTTGCGCTCGTTGTCCGACAACCGCTTGGAGATGCCGTAGGTAGAACTGTTGGGGATCAACACCACGAAGCGACCGGGAAGAGACACCTCCTGGGTGAGGCGTGCTCCCTTCGCCCCAATCGGGTTCTTCGTGACCTGGCAGATGATCGTCTGCTTAGCCTTCAGCATCTGCTCGATGCGCATGTTGTTGCTCTTGTGCGCCTTGCCGCCCTCCACCTCGTCAGCATCAACATGCACGTCGCCCCGATACAACACCGCATTCTTCGGCGTGGCGATGTCCACGAAAGCCGCCTCCATGCCGGGGAGCACGGTCTGCACCTTCCCCAGATAAATGTTCCCGTGTATCTGACCGATGTCGTCGGCTGGTCGCGACACGTAGTGCTCGATGAGGTTCCGCCCCTCCAATACCGAGATCTGCGTGGCCCCCTCGGATACGTGCACGCACATCAGGTATCGCCCGACCGGGCGGCCATTGCGCTCACGCCCGCGCCGGGCTTCAAGAATGTCATCACCGAGGTGGAGACCGCCGGTGGGCAGCACCGCCTCGATCGGTGAATTGCCCCGCCGACCACCGTTATTGCCCCCTCCGTCGCCCGCACCTGAGCGGCCACCGCGGGCCTCTCCCCCACCCGAGCGGCTAGCGCTCGCACCACCACCCGCGCCACGGCCACGGCCCCCGCGACGGCGCTTGCGCTTCGGGGCGTCTCCCCCGGCGGGCGCCGGAGTAGAGCCCCCCGGCACCAGTCGCGAATCACCGATCTGCGGTTTGCGCACGCCGTCGGAATCCCCTTCCGGACGACAAACCGGCGAGGCGTCGGCCGCTTCCACCGAACTCGGACGTCCCTCGTGAGGCAGATCAGGCATGTCGGGGTTTTGATGGCCATCGTTGGCGGCCGCGTCCTCAGGGCGCGACCGGGTACGACTGCGTCCCCCCCGCGACCCGCGACGCCGCTGGTTGCCCGGCGAGGATGAATCCCCACCGCTGGGACGAACATCCCCCACCGAGGGGCGCTCAGGCGGGAGCGATACGGCGGGGGGACGTCCGGGATCGGACGGCGTGGTGCCGCCGGAGTTGCCGGTGGGGAGATCGGTCATCGGGGGAATCCCTTCTTGTCACACACGCGCTCCCGCGTGCGGGGTCGGCGTCGCGCCGCGCGAACTGACGTCCCCGAAAGGGATCGGTTCGCTGCGGGCGCCGTCGACCAGCGTCCATTGGTGAGTACGTAACACTCGGCCCTCACCCCAGGTGGGATCGATGGCTCGAAGTAGTTCGGCCGGGCGAAGGCTGCGCGGCTGGGAAGCCAACTCGGCCTCCAACACCACATCATCTTGGCGGAGCGCCAGAATGGCTGGCCGCGCGTCCAGGGTAATTTTGTTGCCCTTTCGCTCCACCACAATCGGTAACTCGGCGGCCCCCATCACCCGGGCGAGGCCCTCAGCAACCTGAGCGGCTTCGATACCGGCAAGGGTGATACGCCAAGATGAACTGGTAACGGCCTGCTGGAGGGAAAGGATGCCCGGCTCGATTGGAATAGCAATCTGCGCCACCATGCCACTGGGCAGCGCCGGATTGACGATTCCAGGGAGTTCCACCGGATCAACATCCTGCGCAAGGTCGATGTCGAGGTACTCCCCCAGGCTCTCGTGCCCGGTAGACAACGCCAAACCAAAACTCAGGCGTGGACGGGGCGAGAAGCCTTCGCTATAGGCCACCTGCACCCCTGATCGACGCAAACTCCGCTCCCAGACACGGGCCAGGTCGCGATGAGACAGGAAGCGGATTTTTCCAAGTTTCGTGAACCGAACCCGCTGTTGGATCTTCATACCGGGACCTGAATCGATCTTCGGGACCCTAAGACCACGGGCACCTCAGTACCCCACAGCAAGTTCTGACCGGTGCCCTGGCTTCCACCGGCCGGCGGCACCGCCGAGGCCACCACGTGCTCGATGCTGTAACCGGTGCAGGCTCCGCAGTCATAACAAGGTGTCCAGCGGCAGTCCTCCAGCCCCAGTTCATCAAGGGAATCGCGCCAGTCCTGCCAGAGGAAATCCTTGTGCAGCCCCGCCGAGAGGTGATCCCACGGGAGCACTTCGTGCTCGGTGCGATGGCGATGGCAATACCAATCCATGTCGAGGCCATGGGCCTCCATGGCGGCTTCCCAAAGATCCAGTCGGAAATGCTCGCTCCACTCCTGAAATGTGCCTCCGGCCCTCCACACGTGCTCAATCACCGGGCCCAAACGCCGATCCCCGCGGCTCACCAGACCCTCGACGAGACTGGCGCGGGTGTCGTGCCACTTCAACTGCACGCCCTTAGCCTGGCGCGCCGCATCTCTCAGAAGGTTCACCTTGCGGCGCAGTTCCGCCTCGGTGTTCATACCAAACCACTGGAACGGCGTGAATGCCTTCGGCACAAACCCGCCCACGCTCACCGTAACGGAACCGTTATGCCCCTTCTCCTTCGCCAACTGCAGGCAACGACTCGCCAACTCAACGATGCCCAACGTGTCTTCGTCGGTCTCGGTGGGCAGCC
>VFJN01000166.1 GCA_009886035.1 Actinomycetota bacterium | reverse complement strand
GCGTAGGACGTGATTACCACCATCCATTTGTCGCCGTCAGGTTGGATGGAGAGGTTCATGCTGCGACGGAGTGGCGTTGCTTGCGTGCGTTGAACCGATGAATCGCCCAGCCCGCGCGGTAGCCCCTCTGCTTCGCCAGAGCCATCAAAGCCGCCAGCGTCTGCGCCGTGCCTTCCTCGCGCAATCGCATCCGTGACGCGGCGACCTTTTCGGCGTCGAGAGCTTCCAGCTCACCCTCACGCTGCTCCAGCTCGCGGGCTTTCGACACCCGCTCCTCGCCACACTGAGGGCAGGACGTTCCCGTGAACACGGCGTAGCACTTCTCGCATTGCCGCGTGTCGAGGAGGTCGTCCTTCTTGCGTTTCTTCGCCGAGCCTCCCTCCAGCGACCACTCGCGGCGCTCCTCGGCGAGACCGTGGCGGAGGCAGTTTCCGACGTGATCAAGTATGACCGCGCGCTGCTTGCCGGGCGACACTCTCAAGGCGCGCCCCACCTGTTGCAGATGAAGCGCCAGCGAGGCCGTGGGGCGCAGCAGGATGGCGGCGTCCACTGAAGGCAGGTCGAACCCTTCGGAGACAATTTCGCAGGACGTGAGAACGCTGACACGGCCAGCAGTCAGGTCAGCCACACGCTGCCGGCGCTCGTCTCGCGTCAGCGTGCCGTCGATAGTGGTCGATGGAATCCCCGCGGCCCGGAATTGCTCCGCGACGTGCTCCGCGTGCTTGAGGTTCACGCAGAACGCGACAGCCTTGCATCCCGGCGCGTACTTCCGGTAGTGCGCGACCGCGTCCCCGGTGATCGACGGCTTGTCCATCAGCTCCGCGGACTCGGCCTTCGAGAACTCGCCGGCCATTTTCCGCAGGCTAGACACGTCGATGGCGGTTTTCGGGGCGTAGTACACCGGCCGCGACAGGAATCCGTTGTCGATGAGCCATTGAACCTCCGGGCCGCGCACGAGTGTTTGGAAGAACTCGCCGAGGCCGCGTCCATCGAGCCGCTCTGGGGTCGCCGTGACGCCGAGGAACTTGGCTTTTGGGTACTGTGCAAAGACTTTTGCCCACTGGCCTGAAACGCAGTGGTGCATTTCGTCGAGTATGATGAGGTCGGGTGCGGGAAGCTGGTCGAAGCGCCTCACGAGGGTCTGAATCGACGCCACCTGGACCGCCTGCTTCGGCTCAACCTGCTCGCCGGCCCGCACGAGCCCGTGCTGCACACCTACCGCCTCCAGCGTCGCCGAAATCTGGTCCAGAATCTCCGCCCGGTGGGCTATTACCCATACCCGGAGGCCCTTCGCGGCGGCATTCTTGACCACGTACGAGAATAGGACCGTTTTTCCAGACCCGGTCGGCGAAACCAACGCCTGGCGCGTGAACCCACGTCTAAACCCGTCACGGAGGTCTTCAATCAGGGAGGTCTGGTAGGGGCGTAGTTGCATCGACGTGCAGACGTTCGCTTAACCATCGAAAACACGCAATTCAATTCGTAAAAAACTTTCTACGCCCGTCCGTGGCGGTCAAAACCGCTGTTTTCCTCAGCAAAATCGCATGTTGACGGTCCGAATCGACGTGGTACAACACCTCCATGGCGCAAACTCTGGCTCGCCACCGGAGCGGTCCTCACGTTCGGGGGTATCGGTAAGTGCAGGTTGAAGAACCTGCCCGGCTCCACGGCCCGGATTCACCACCGGGGTTGGTTTGCAGACGCATCGCGTTCGCATTCCACCCCGATTTGCCTTTTGAGGGGATGGCGACAAACCCAAAGGCATAGGAAAATCACAATATGGCTAGTGGAGATAAGATCAGTTGCAAGGCGTTCTTCGCCTCCGTGCTCACTCAAGAGCCGGTTTACGACAAGGAAATCCTCAAGGACGTTCGCCCCACCGAGGGCGGCTTGATGGGTTACTACCAGACCGGCATGTTCGACGCCTATTCCGGCGTGGAGCACACCTTCGACCGGTTCAACGACGTGTACCCTGACGTGACCAAGCCTTGGTCGGACGTGAGCGGTACTCAATGCGTGGGCGCTCCCTGCGACCCCGACGAGAACAAGATTGCGTGGGGCACGACCCGCAAGACCTATGGCCGCCAGAAGACCTCCTGGGCGACCGACGTTCTCTGCTTCGACGAGATCATGACCCGGACCCGCGCGAAGGAGCATTTCGCGCAGATCATCGCGGACGTGCTCAAGCCGGCGACGCAGCGGATCATGTCCTTCTACCTGGCCCGCCGCGCTGCGGAACTGGCCGGCAAGAAGCTCGCCATCACGGCTGCCGGGCTCGTGGACTTCACGTTCACCTGGGACTCGGGTGGCTACCAGTACATGACTGCAACGCAGGACCCGACCGGCCGCTTGACGCCGGAGATCCTCCGCTCCCGCGTGTACCGCCAGTACGCGCTCGGTGCAATCGACATGGCGAAGGAAGGCTTCGACCGACTGGAGCTGCACACCGACATCGACACGTTCCACTACCTGTCCAAGCAGGACCCGGTGCTTCTGGATGCGTGGCGCTTCGGTGAGTTCGGGCCGGCTGCGAAGGAGTTCTTCAAGTACGGCTTCTCGGGCTACGTGGGCGACTTCATGGTGAAGTGCCTCATGTTCCCGATCCGGTTCAACAAGGTGTCGGCGGGCCGCTACCAAGTCGTCCTTCCGTACAAGAACGTCGCGACCACGCTCGGCATCCGGTCCGAGTACAACGAGGACTACGAGAAGGCCCAGTGGCAGTTCTCGTACATCAACAACAAGCGCGCCCTCCGCGTCATGCCGTTCAAGCCGGAGGCGGTCAACAAGGAGATGCCGTTCCTCGTCCGCGACTACGCGGGCCGCTGGAAGTTCGGCACCAACGACCTCGGTGCGGACTGCAACGGCAAGCCCGTTGACAACGTCCGCGGAAACAAGGGCAAGTTCTACGCCGACTTCGACCTGGCTGTGAAGCCGGAGCACGATGAGTGGCTGGAGCTGCTGTTCCACAAGCGCGACCGGCCCTGCATTACCATCGTGAGCACCTGCAACACCGACCCCGGCTACCCGCAGCAGTACTACAACTCCTACCCGACCTCCTGCCCGAGCGTGCTCGTGTTCACGGCGGTCGCGCAGGGTGGTACGTACGTCATCGCCGCGAACTCGATCACGGCGGACGGAAACGTGGTCACGCACATCGCGGTCAGCCAGGCGACCCTCGCCGGACTGGTCGCTTCGCTGCCGACTCTCGGCGGCACCTGGTCCATCTACGATGCGGCCACGAGAAAAATCCAACTCAGCGGCTCGACGTTCAGCTCGATCACGCTGCCGTTCGCGATCTAAGCGCACCTCGCGCCCCATCGGCCTACGGGCCGGTGGGGTCCGCATCCGGAATCGCTAGCCGGTTCCCGATGCAGACCCCACACCTATGATGAACTCAAAAATGCGAGATGGACGGCCCTGCGATGGCATGGGCCGCATGATGGACGCCCCGAAGATGGTCATGTTCGACCCGCCCGAGGGTGTCGAACTCAAGGGTGAATCCGGCCGCGCGATGGTCGATTGGAGCATGATGGATGGGAAAATCCACATCACCGCGTTCGACGGCGTGAGCCTCGGGGCCGGTCCGGCCGACAAGGCCGAGGACGCCATGGAGACCGAAACCGTAACCACCGAAGAGGAGGCATACTCGTGACCGCTCAAGAAATCGCAACGGCGTCCGGGTGCATCGACTGCACGAATCCGGGCCAGATCCAGACGTTCATCGCGACGTTGCTGAACATCATTGCCTCGGGGCCTGGAGGGATCGGCGGAACGGTGGTCACTTCGAGCGCGGGGCTTGCGACCTCCACGACCGCTCTCGCTGCCGATCCGGCCCGCTACTCGTTCACAATCAAGAACGAGGCCGCGGCGGTCCTGTACGTGAAGCTCGGCACCGGTGCCACGACTTCCGTGTACGACTACATCCTGAGCGCGGCTTCTGTGGCCGCAAACGGCACCGGTGGTGTTTTGACGATTGCCGGCTACAAGGGCATCGTTTCCGTCGCGGCGGCCGGTACGCCGTCGTACACCGCGTTTTCGCTGGCATCGAGCTGAAGAATTATGAATGTACCGGCCATAGCCACCTTGCGGGCCGAGGCCGCCGACATCATTTCTGTCTGCGGCCGTGGGCAGATTGACGCGATTCTGGCAGGCGCAATTGCCGCCGCTGCAACT
>VFJN01000005.1 GCA_009886035.1 Actinomycetota bacterium | reverse complement strand
CCGCCGCCCCCCCGCCCCTCGGTGTGGTGCTGTTTGTCGTGGGTATCGATGACGCCCCCCTGCGCTACCGCGTCCAACTACCCGCCGAGGCCATCGCCCGCCGGGGCGTCGCGAGCACCATCGCCCACTACCGAGACCCCGACGTGGCGGCGCGGGCGGCCGTCGCCGATGTTGTGGTGGTCTATCGGGTTCCGGCGACGCCCCAGGTGCTCGCCCTTATCGAGGCCATCCGAGCGGCGGGAACTCCGGTGCTGTTCGATGTGGACGACCTCATCTTCGACCCGACCATCGCCGCTGAAATCCCCGCTCTGCAAATGCTTCCCGCCGCCGAGAGGGCGCGGTGGCTCCAGGGCGTGGAGCGATACCGCACCACGATGGAGGCGTGCGATGCCTACATCGGGTCCACCGCCGAACTCGTAGATCACGCCCGCCGAGTGGTGGGGATCGAGGCCTACCTATTCGAAAATGGCGTGGGGGCCGCGCTGGGGGCCGCCAGCGAGGTGGCCACCGCTCGCCCGCGACGCCCCGGGCCCCTGCGGGTGGGGTACTTCAGCGGAACCACCACCCACGATGCCGACTGGCGGCACATCGAAGCGGCGGTGGCGAGCGTGCTGATGGACCATCCCGATGTCGAACTCTGGCTGGGCGGGCCTCTCGTCCCCACCGAAGCGGTGCTGGCCGCCCTGGGTGAGCGCGTGCACCGCATCCCCTGGACGGCGTGGGAGGCCCTGCCCGAACTCCTGCGCGATGTCGACATCAACCTGGCCCCCCTGGAACCGGGGAGTCGGTTCAACAACGCCAAGAGCGCCATCAAGTGGCTCGAGGCGGCGCTGGTGGCGACCCCCACCATTGCCAGCCCCACGGCTCCCTTCGTGGATGCCATCACCCCCGGCCGCACGGGATGGCTGGCCGACACCCCGGAGCAATGGGCCCTCGCCTTGCGCCACGGCCTGGCCAACGGGGCCGATCGCACCACGGTGGGAGAACACGCACGTCGAGCCGCTCTCCTGCGCTGGTCACCGTACCGGCAGGCGGACCGCTACCTAGCCATTCTCAACCACGCCCGGCACGCCACGGGCCCGCGCCGCCAGCCCAACCCCTCCTGGACCCCCGTCGTCGTGGATGAACCCTGGCTGCCACAGCCCACGGCGTTGGCGCCCTACCCCCCCCACCCCATCCCGCCGCACAACGTCGGGTCGCCGATGCCCCACCCGTCCTTCATGCTCCGCGTCCGGGCCAAGGTTGCCCTCGTCGCCACCCGGTCCCGACAGGAAGGACCCGTCGGGGTGGTCCGAGGGGCCGCCCGGTGGGCTCGGCGGCGAGTCAGTCGGGCTGGCCGCCACCACTAAGGGCGGCGGCCAGGCGAGCGGTGAGGGCTTGCTCCTCGCGTAGTTCGGCCTGCAGCGAACCGACGGCGTGCTCGAGACGCCGCTAGGCCGCCAGGTCCACCGCGCTCAGGCGACGTTGCAGATCCACATACCGGGCGTAGAGCCGCCCGTAGAGTTCCTCGAAGTTCGCGGTCGGCGGCGCGGTGGCCGGTGATGGGAGCGACACCGTCGACGCAACCGGCTCATGACCCCGCACCGCGCGCCCTGTCGCCCGCAGAAAGGCGTCGCCCCAGCGGGCGTCGGGCTCGAGATGGGCCCCCTCGGCCCACTCGTTCCACGCGTTCACGAACACGATTCCCGGCCCCAGATCCGTTCGGTCCCCCGCCCGCTGCACCACCTCGCGGAGCCATGTTTCGTAGACCTCCGGGACGGAACCATGCACCACCAGGCTACGGCCATCCCCCCGACGCGCCGTGTTGTCCCACCCCGGCGTGACGCACTCGTAGCGAGTCCACGCGGGCACTGGTTGCTGTCGCAGCGTCGCAACGACATCGTCGTAGGAGATCACGAGGTTGGCCGGGTTCCCGAGGGGAAGTCGGTGATCCTCGAGGCCGATCTCCGTGGTGCCGTGGGGAAAGAACTGGGCGGCGGCATCGCACCCCGTGGTGGCCCGGTCCTCGAAGTTGCCGTGGGTGTCGAACTTGATGATGTACGGGTCGCCCACCCCGGCGGCCAGGGCCGCCGTGCGCAGCTCAGCCACAAACCCGGGTGGCCTCGGGCAACGCCCCCACTCGGTAGATGGCGAAGAGGGGCCGCCCGTCGATGCGCAGGTAGCGCTCGTCCGCGAAGGCATCCACCAGGTAGGCGAGGTGCTCGGCGCGCTCTTCCGGCCCGTAGCTCTGCTCGAGCAGCACCTCGTGCTGCCCGGCATCCCACGCCCGGGTCCAGTTCTCGTTCGCCCAGCACAGTGCAAACGGAAACTGAGGGTGGCCCGTGCGGCGGACCTCGTCGAAGGGGCGATCGAGCACCCGCCGGCCACCGAACCAGTAGTGGTAGTAGAGAAAGCCGTCGATGCCGTGGACGGAGGCGATGGCCGCCTGGTGGGCCCGCACCTCGGGCAACCGCAGGTCGTAGAAGCCCAGCGCGCCAGGAAGGTGGGGCTGGTAGTGGCCGTCGAAGAGGGGCTGAGCCGTCACCACGTTCGTCCACTCGGTGAACCCCTAGCCCCACCACGCGTCGTTTTCCGGCACCGGGTGAAATTGCGGCAGGTAGAACGCAACGACAAGCGGACGATCAGCGGGCCCGATCGACATGGGGTGCCGGTCAGCGACGCCCGGAAAGCCAACGCAGCGGCGCCAGCATCCGGTAGCCGCGGGTGGATTGCAGCGCGACGACATGCGCGGCAAGTTCGTGGCACTGCGCCTCGAAGCCCTCGGCGCAGCCGGCCGATTCCTCGAGTGCGGTGGTGGTTTGATCGAGTGCGGTGGTGGCTTGATTCAGCGCAGCACGAGTGGACTCCAGCTCAGCCTCTGCCACCACCAACCGGGCTCGCTCCCGATCAAGGGCCGTCCCCAACTCAACCACCCGGCCGGCCAGATTGGCGATCTCCACATCGCCATCATGGGCGACCGCCCGAAGCACGAACTGGTACGTCTCGGACTCGGCATCGGCCACCACCTCCGCCAGAAGCGCCGGCGATACGCTGGCGGGATCCACCGCCTGTTCGCTGCCGAACACCGGAACGATCACGCGCCGCAGGTCCACCATGACCAGGCCGGCACCGTCCACGAGTTCCTGGATGGACTCCAAGGTGAAGAAGTGCAGGTGCGTCCGGTCCAGTAGCCCAAAATCGCCATACCGGAACCGACCCGCCAGCAACTGAAGCTTTACATCGGCATGGGCGATATTGGGCAGCGAGAGCACGACATAGCCCCCGGGCTTGAGGGCCGCCCGACAGGCTTGGAGCACGCTCAGCGGATCGGGCAAGTGCTCCAGCACGTCGCCCCCGAGGACCACATCGAAACGCTCATCGTCGATGGCCGAGGCCACCACGGCGGGATCCGAGAGATCCCCGACGATGACCCGCTCGGCCACCGATTGCAAGGAAGTAGCGGCCAGGGCATCACGCTCGATGGCCACCACCCGACACCCGTTGGCCACCAGTGCTCGGGTGAAATGACCGGCGGCGGGGCCTAGTTCCAAGACCCGCTTGTTGGAACCCACCCACGCCAGCGCCAGTGCGTGGGAATTATTTTCGGCCAACGGATCGACCTCGGCCCAATAGACGTTGTCGACGTGATCAGTGACTGGGTCCACCTCTAGAGCCTAGATGATCACCGGTACCAGACTGAGTCCACCAACGCCCCGAGCCCGTACCAGAAGATGCCGGGGGCGCCCCCGCCGCTGAAACCGCCCACCACCGCTTCCTGCAGGCTGGGCAACACCAGTCCCGAGCTCGACCACACTCCCCGTCCGCTGAAACGCCATAAGAAATCGGGCGCGGGACCCATGGCGTACCACACCACATCGGAGTGTCCGGCCCCGAAAAGATCCAGCACCACGGGGATGTAGGAGCCGTTGACCACGAAGGACGAAACGGTGATGGCCCCGCCCGGCCCTCCGTACCAGATGCTGTCGGGGGCTGCCGCCGGGCCGTGCCAGAGCACGTCGTCAACGTTGTCGCCATCGAAATCGCCGACGCGCGGGTTGTAGAACCCGTTGACCGGGCGGTAGAGGGACAGGTAGCCCCCGGCGATCTTGTGGAGCCAGAGATAATCGGGACCATCCCCGGCGGCGTAGAAGAAAATGTCATCACAGCCGTTGCCGTCAAAATCACCGACGAAGGGCTGATACTGGCCCGACACCGACACGGCCGACGACTTCACTGTGCCCCCCGAGAAGTCCCACACCTGGTCGGCCAGAGCACCGGCGCCGTACCAGAACAGTTCCTGTGCTCCATCGCAATCACGATCGACCAACAACGGCACCATCCCCGCTCCCGGCGTCATCCCCCCCACGGTGGTGAAGGTGCCGTTCCCGTTGGATCGCCAGAGGAAGGTCAATCCGCTGGCCCTGTTGTAGAACAACACGTCGTCGTCGTCATCGCCGTCAACGTCGCCGGCGATGACGGAGTCGTAGACAAGGTTGACCGTCACCGGCAGCGCGCTGAAGGTGCCCGTGCCCGACCCCTTCAGCAGCGTGTCGCTGACGCTACCGGGGCCATAGAGCAACACGTCACCGCGTTGGTCGCCATCGGCGTCGAGGGGAATGGCTCTGGCCACCGCCACGATGGTGGGGTAGGCGGAAGAAATCCCCGGCGGTGGCAACGGCCGGCAGGCACCGCGCACCGCGGTGAGATCACAGAGCCCCGAGGAAGACAACCAGGTCAGCCCGGATCCGGCCTGCGAGGAACGAGGCCGGGCGTTCTTACCGATCGTGCGGCTCGCCATGATGTCGATGGAGTAGCCGGTATCAGCCGTCAGCCAATGACGTTCCTCCGTCGTCCCCCGATCGACCACATAGAACGGAGCCGACAACGGAGCGGGTGCTGACGTGGGGTTTCCCCCCCCATCGATTTTGTAGGTGGCCCACGCCGTGGATCCCTGGATCACCCCCACCACTGGTTGCACGTACCAACACGGCATCGGCGATGCCACATCCGGCAGCGAACAGGTGCGAGCGACCGTGCCCCCGAGCGCGTCGATTCCTGGCACCGTTTGCACATTGGCGAAATACGGCACCGATGCCGTCATTTCGCCGAAGTAGGTCTGGCACAACGTGCACGGGAAGCCCCAGTCGCCCCAGGCCGCGTACCGGCGCTCCTGATCTGTGAACGGGGCCCCGTGGCCCACCACGTAGGTCGGAGGGTTGCAGTACCGCGACGCCATCACCCGGGCAACCTCCGCCGCCACCACGCGAACATCCATCGCCTCGACGGTCGTTAAGGGTGCCCCCAACCCGGCCGAATCGTACTGCCAAATACCGATCCCCGGATTCCAGTACGCCCGCGGGTACGCGGTGTATGGGTTTCGAAAAGCGTAGAGGCCATAGTTGGCGTCGGCGGAAGTGGTGGTGCCGAACACCCCCGACCATTCGTCATAACGCGACAGGGTCATCGGCGACGGCGATGATGTGGCGGTGGTGGCGGCGGAGGACTCTTTGAATACCGGCGCCAGAATCAGCGCCGCCAAACCGTTGTCGCTGATGGCGCAGCTGCGAGGGGTGGCGGCGGCGGCGGAGAGAACCGCCTGGAATGGCCCCTCGCCTACGTAGCGGGTGGTGACGGTAGCGGTAAGGACCGGAACCGCAGTGGCGGAGGCGACGCTCGGTGATGCATCTCCAAGGACACCAAGGAGAAGGGCGGCGCAGGCCACGAGTCGGGGGATGAAGGGAGGCATGACGAGGGGGTATCGATGACGGGGGACGGGCTCATCTTACCGGTCGGCACCGCGCCTGTCTCGACACCAAGCCAGGCAAGTTTTCCTCAAGATTCATGTTTCCGCGGCCGATTCACCCAACAATGATCACTCGCCACCGCTCCCTCCGTCTCGTTGCCTCCACGCTGGTTTGTCTGCTTCTCTCCACCCTCTCACTGGCGGTCACTCCCGCCGCCGGCGCGGCACCGGCGGTGGCGATCAGCAGCCCGAGCGAGGCCGAAGCCACCTTCGCCACCAAACTCAACCAAGAGCGGGTAAGTAGGGGCCTCCCGCCTCTCGTGATCGATACGAAACTAGCGGCCACGGCGCGCGACTGGTCCTCACAGATGAACGCCCGCAACTCCCTCGCGCACGACCCCGGTCTCGCGGCCGATATCGCGGCGGTGGAACCCTCCTGGCAGGCCGCCGCCGAGAACGTCGGGGTGGGCTACGACGTGCAACAGCTCCACGATGCCTTCATGGGGTCACCGGGCCATCTGCACAACATCGTGGGGGATTACAACCGGCTCGGTGTCGGCATCACCACCAACGGTGCCAAGATCTGGGTGACGTTCCGCTTTCTGCGGGGTCCGGCCATCGCCGGGGTCACCGGCCTGGTGACCCCGGGGGTAGCCACCCCGCTCAGTGGCGACTTCAACGGCGACGGCCGCGAGGACCTC
Organism: Actinomycetota bacterium; assembly: GCA_009886035.1. Classification (GTDB taxonomy): domain Bacteria; phylum Actinomycetota; class Acidimicrobiia; order Acidimicrobiales; family VFJN01; genus VFJN01. Next base: position 40,810 of record VFJN01000005.1, on the reverse strand, counting down.
TTCGCCTACGGCCCCGGCTCGGGTACCGACGAGGTGTGGTTTGGCAACGCCAACAAAACACTCGGCCAGGCCGCCGTCTCGGTAGTGGGGCAGTACCGCCCGGCCGCCGGCGACTTCGACGGCGATGGGCGCACCGAAATCCTCTGGTATGCACCGGGCGGCCCGTCCGACTACCTCTGGAGCTGGAACGGCACCTCCTGGGTGTCCAAGCCCATGACCATCCTCGGCACCTACGCCCCACTGGTCGGCGACTACGACGGCGATGGAGTAGATGACCTTCTGTGGTACGCCGCCGGATCGGCGACGGATTACTACTGGTACGGCAACCGTAACGACACCTTTACTTCGGTAGCCACCGCCATCAACGGCACCTACCGTCCCGTCATCGGAAACTTCGACAACACCGCCGGCGACGATCTGTTCTGGTACGCCCCCGGATCAGCCGGCGACTGGATCTGGTACTCCACCGGCGCTCGGGGTAGTTACACCAACAACGCCACTGTCGTGAACGGCCTTTACACCGCCTTTGCCGCCAACCTCGATGGGCGCTTTGGTGACGACATCTATTGGTACGCCCCGGGCGACCCCGCCGACTATCTCTGGTTCGCCGGCGCCACCCGCAGCACCTTTACTTCGGTCCAACGCAACGTCGACGGGTACTACCTCCCCGCCGTCGGGGACTTCGACGGCAACCATGCCGACGACATCGTGTGGTTCAACCCCTCGACCGCCGCCGGTGACCCGTTGTGGTGGTCCACTGCGGGATCGACCTCCCCCACACTGTCTTCAGTGCACGGCTGAGCGCCGTAACGCCAGCGCACCGATCACAGCCCCCACCGCATCCACCAGTACGAACACCAGTCGGGCGGCCAACGCCACCGCCGCCGCCACCCCCGGGTCGAGCGATCCCGCCGCCGCCACGAAGACCGCTTCCCGCACCCCGAGACCTCCGGGCACCGGCACTAGGACGAAGCCAATCACCCACGACAGTACCGCCGCCGCCGCCACCGGCAGCAACGGCGCGTGCGGATCGAGGGCCCGCGCCACCGCCCAGGTGGCTCCGCCGATCGCCGTCCAGGCCGGCACGTAACGAAACACGAGGGACACCGATGTGCCCCAGGCGGGGATGACAAAATCCACCGGGTGGCGGGTGACGCGCTCCACCAGGGCCTTCGCTCGCTGCAGGACCGCCGGGTGCAACGCGCCGAGACCCACCGGGAGCAAGGCCACCACGACCAGTGCCGCCGTATCCTCGCTACCCCACAACGCGGGGAGGGCCATCACCACCAGGGTCATCGCCGCCAGGTACAAGGTAACGAGCGACAACAACACACTTCCGTAGGCGGCGGGACGGGGGATGCCCCAGCGGGTAGCCAGTTCGGCGCGACCCAGAATCGACCACACCCCACCCGGCACGTATTTCCCGATCTCGCCCAGGTAGTAGCGGGCGATCACCTGGGACAGCGGCAGGTCCTCGCCAACGGCACGGACGGCATACCGCCAGGGGATGGCGATGGCCGTCATCCCCACCACGGCCAGCACCACCGCGAGGAAGATCCATCCCGGCGATGCCGCCGATAGCGCATCGCCGAGCTGGCGTCGATCCCGCACCATCGTGCGCACCACGAATCCTCCCGCCACCAGCGCGAGGGCCACCCCGACAGTGGTCGAGGCAAGTCGGGACAGAGTGAGGGGCGGAGAAGCGGGTGGGGTGGTCACGCCATGCCATCCTCGCCGCTGGCGTGCCCGGCGCGCCGGACGCTCCTCAGGGGGCCGCAGGGGCTTGGAGCGGATGAGGTAGGCACAGGCCATCGAGTTCGGCCACCACAATGCGGTCCCGGTTGGCGTAGGTGATCTCGTTGGTCGGGTCCGGCCGAATCTTGTACTCCCGGAAAGATTGCTCGAGGCTGTCGTAGGCCAACAGGCGTCCCACCAACGGATCTCCCAGTCCGAGCAGCAATTTGATGGTCTCGATGGCCTGGATCGAGCCGATAATTCCCGGCAGAACGCCCAGCACCCCCGCCTCGGCGCAACTCGGCGCCATTTCGGCGGGAGGCGGCTCCGGCACCATGTCGCGGTAGGTGGGTCCGTGCTGCGGATCAAACACGGTGACCATGCCCTCGAAGCGGAAGATCGAACCGTGGACAACGGGAATGCCGAGTTTCACCGAGGCGTCGTTTACCAAAAAGCGAGTGGGGAAGTTGTCGGTGCCATCCACGATGATGTCCCAACCCGGGAGAATGTCCATCACGTTGTCCGCACCGAGGCGAACATCGAAGGAGACGACGTCGACATCGGGGTTGAGCAGCGTGAGGGTCTTACGGGCGGAGTCCACCTTGCGGTCGCCGATGCGCTCCATGTTGTGGAGGATCTGGCGCTGCAGATTCGATGCGTCAACAACATCCATGTCGATGATGCCGATGGTCCCCACCCCGGCGGCCGCCAGATAGAGGGCGGCCGGCGAGCCCAAACCGCCGGCCCCCAACAAGAGCACCCGGGAGTCGAGGAGTGTTTGCTGGCCGACCACGTCCACCTCGGGGAGCAACAGGTGGCGCTGGTAACGGTTGCGCTGGTCGGCGCTGAGGCTGCGGGGGGCGGCCCAGTCGCGGCTCTCGTCTTTCCACTTGTTGAATCCACCCGCCATGGAGGCCACGTCGGTGTAGCCCAGTTCGGCGAGCGTCTTGGCCGCGAAGGCCGAGCGCACCCCGGAGGCGCAGTGGATAATGACCGGCGTCGACTTGTCGGGGATGCGGCTCTCGATCGAGCTCTCCAGGGTGCCCCGGGCGATGTGAAGCGCCCCGGGGATCGCCCCTTGCTCGTGTTCCTCGGGCTCGCGCACGTCGAGGATCACGACGTCGGCCCGGGCGCGCGCCGCCTCGGTCTCGGCGGTGTCGACTTCGCGAATCTCGGTCTTGGTGGTGGCCAGGAGTTCACGGAAACTGGGCATCGGAATCAGTCCTCGGGGGGATCTCACGGGAGCAGGGAAAGCCTACCGAATGGGTCAGCAATTGGACGAGGCCCCTCATTCCCGCCCCACGGACTGATCCTCCCCGGACGGCAAACTGCCCGTTGACGGTTGGATGAAACTACACGAAACTACACAAAACAACAGCATCCACGAGGAGACCCCATGCCGGCCCTACCCACCTTCCCGATCACCACCCTGGCGGTGCGACCTCTACCCGATGCCGTCATCGACCAGATCGGCCACGACGCTCGCTCCGCCTATGTGGAACGATTCTGGCTCGGCATCCTCGGCCCTAGCGCCACCTGGTTGCTGCGACGCTTAGTGGACGCCCTCGAGGCCGCCCCCGAAGGCTTCGACCTCGATCTGGCCCTCATCGCCACCGAACTCGGCCTCGGCACCCGCTCCGGCCAGAACTCCCCCTTCGTGCGCACCATGCAACGTTGCGCCCGCTTCGGGGTGGTGGCCATGGTGGGCACCACCGAAATGCAGGTGCGACGAAAACTCCCGCCCCTCACCCAGTACCAAATCGATCGCCTTCCCCCGCATCTCCAAGACGAGCATCGCCGCTGGACGGCCAGTGCGCGGGCCCACCCCTCCCCCGATGAGCGTCGAGAACACGCTCGCGGCCTGGCGCTATCACTACTCGCTGACGGCGAGGACGTTGCCACCGCCGAGCGCTTGCTTCACGGTCGTGCCGTGCACCCGGCCATGGCCCATGAGGCGGTGGCCTGGGCCGTCGCCCATGGTGGGGTTACGCAACGACTCACCGCCGGTGACCGGCCCCCAACCGCCGCCTGAGGTCGGTTCAGGGGATCGGCTTCGGCTTCACGAAACCGTCGATCATCTCCACCAGGGTGCGCACCCCGAATCCGGTGCCCCCCTTCACGATCTCACCGTCAACTTCGGGAGCATCGGCCGGACCGGCGATGTCGAGGTGAACCCAGGGGATGTCGCCCGCCACGAAGTGCTCCAGGAACACTCCCGCCGCCAGGGTGCCGCCGTAGCGCAGGCCGGTGATGTTCTTCAGATCAGCGATGTCGCTGCGAAGTTTTCCCTTCAGGTACGGCGGCAGAGGCAGGGGCCACACCCACTCCCCCGCCCGCTCAGCGGCCGAGCACACCTGCGCTGACCATCCGGCGTGATTGCTCATCAGACCGGCGATGCGTTCGCCCAGCCCCACCATGCACGCGCCGGTCAACGTGGCGAGATCCACGATGGCATCAGGCTCGTGCTCCGAAGCCAGCGACAGCGCATCGGCCAGCAGCAACCGACCTTCGGCATCGGTGTTGAGCACCTCCACGGTGGTCCCGTTGCGAATCGTGAGCACATCGCCCACCCGAGTGGCATCGCCACCGGTCATGTTGTCGGTCAACGGAAGGAATCCCAGCACTCGCACCTTGGCCCCCAGGGTGGCGATCGCACTCATGGCCCCGAGCACGGCGGCGGCGCCCGCCATGTCTTCCTTCATGCCGACCATCCCCTCCGAGGACTTGAGCGACAAGCCACCGGAGTCGAAGGTGACTCCCTTACCCACGAGGGCGACGGTGTGGCGCGGTTTGGCGGGTTCATAGGACAACTGCAGAAAGCGCGGCGCCTGGAAGGAACCGCGGCTTATCCCGAGCAGGCCACCGAGGCGTTGCTGGCGGATCTCCTTCTCATCCCACACGGTCACGGTGAACCCGGCCCGCTGACCTTCCTTCACGGCCCGCTTGGCAAATTCGATCGGCGTCAGCGTGCCCCCGGGTTCATTCACCAAGTCCCGGGTGCGGTTCACCGCCTCGGCGATCACCACCCCGCGATCGATCGCCGCCTGCACCCGCTGACCGCCACCACCCAGGATGGTCACCCGCTCCAGCACTGTGGGGGTGGGGTCGGCCTTGTAGGTCAAGAAGCGGTAGCCACCCAGCACAAGGCCCTCGGCGATGGCCTGGGCCACCCGAGCAGGGCTCAATTCATCCCGCACACACCCCGAGAAATCCACCGACAACGTGCTGTACCGCCGCGCCGCCCGAGCCAGCCCGCCACAGGCATGACGAACGACATTGGCATCCACCATGGCCGCCGGACCGACCCCCACCACAAAGGTGACGTGCCCAGCCGAGTCCGACAGGACCCGCACCTCGCCCCGGCGGCCATGGAAACGCTGGGCCTCGAGGGAGATCCAGTCCACCCCGCCCCCGCTGCTTTGGCCCTCGAACATGGCCACAGCATGAGCCTCGAGCCCGGCCGGGATACTGCGAGCAAGCGTGATGGTCAGCGGCATGGTGGGGATCCTTCGAGGATCAGGTTTCTCGGGCGAGAAGTGGCACGCCTTCTACCCAGCGAGCGAAGGTCCACAATAGGGAGGAAAGACGATTTAGGTACGGGATGATCTGGGAGCCATCCTCCACTATCCCCACCGAGGCTCGTTCCGCCCGCCGCACCACCGCGCGAGCAAGGTCCAGCAACGCCGAGGTTCGGTCCTGGCCGGGCACCACGAACTCGGCGGGAAGCACGAAGCGCTCGCTCACGTTGTCGATGATCACCTCGATGGCGGTCACCATGGCGGCTGAGACTTTCGAGGTGCCCTCGGTGAGTTTGGGGTGGTTGGCGGTATCGGTCGCCATCTCCGCCATAAGGACCCACAGATCTCGCTCAACCCCCACGAGGAACCCATTCAGCTCACCCTGAGCGGGCGTCTCGGCGCGCGCCATCCCGATAGCCGCCTGCGCTTCATCCAGGTGACCGAGGGCCTCGAACCGAGGAGACGACTTGAGATCACGACCGCCATAGAGCAGCCCGGTGGTGCCGTCGTCTCCCTTGCCTGTCCAGATCTTCGTCATGGACGACAACCTTACCGGCGTCTCACCGCGTCCCCGAATCACCAGGTATCAATGTTGGGCCGCTTCTTGCCCGTCCGGATCACCCTCGGGGCGGCCGCGAAGGTGGTGGCGATCCAGCGTCGAGAGTCGGCCGGATCCACCACGTCATCGATCTCAAAGTGGCTGGCCGTGTTCACCGCCCGGCCGTGAACATACATGCGGTCGACCATCTCCTCGTACGTGCGCTTTCGCTCGGCGGGGTCGGTGATGGCCTCAAGTTCCTGGCGGTACCCAAGACGCACAGCACCTTCGAGACCCATCCCCCCGAACTCGCCAGTGGGCCACGCGATGCAAAACAGGGGGGCCTTGAAACTGCCGCCCGCCATCGCCTGCGCCCCGAGCCCATAGCCCTTGCGCAGGATGATGGTGCCCGTCGGCACGGTGATGTTGGCCCCGGTGACAAACAGTCGGCTTACGTGGCGCACGAGAGCCGTGGCCTCTGCCTCCGGGCCCACCATGATCCCCGGCGTATCGCACAGAAACAGCACGGGCAGGTCAAAGGCATCGCAGAGTTGCAGAAAGCGAGCGGCCTTATCGGCCCCGTCGGCGTCGATGGCGCCGGCCCGGTGGAGGGGATTGTTGGCCACGATCCCGAGTGGAGAACCCTCGACGCGGGCCAGCGCGGTAACCATGCCGGCGCCGAAGGCGGAGCGCAGTTCGAGCATCGAGTCCACATCAACGATCGAGGCCACCGCGGCGCGTACGTCGTACACCGCCAACCGATTCTCCGGGATCACGGTGCGGGCCAGCGCGGGGTCCGGAGCCGTCCAGTCCTCGGTGCTGCCCTGAAAATAGGAGAGGTACTGCCGGGCGGCCACCACGGCGGCGGCTTCGTCGGGTACGGCAATGTCGACCACGCCGTTAGGGACCTGCACCGCCATCGGGCCGATGGCCTCCGGGGGAAACACGCCGAGGCCACCGCCTTCAATCATGGCCGGACCGCCCATGCCGATATTGGAGCCGTCGGTGGCGATGATCACGTCGCAACAGCCAAGGATGGCTGCGTTGCCGGCGAAGCAGCGGCCACTGGTGATGCCCACCAACGGCACGAGCCCTGAAAGTTGGCCGAAGAACAGAAAGGCCATGCAATCGAGACCGGATACGCCGGTGCCGTCGGTGTCGCCGGGGCGGCCGCCGCCGCCCTCGGCAAAAAACACCACGGGAAGTTGTTGACGCTCGGCCACATCGAACAGGCGGTCCTTCTTGCGGTGATTCTGCAGGCCCTGCGTACCGGCGAGGACGGTGTAGTCGTACGACATCGCCACCACCGGGTGACCCGCCACGGTGCCCACACCCCCCACCAGACCATCGGCGGGGGTGCGCTCGATGAGGTCCTCCAGCGGTCGGCGGCGGCGCTGGGCGGCGATAGCCAGGGGGCCGTACTCCACGAAACTGCCCGCATCGAGGAGATCCTCCACATTCTCCCGGGCGGTGCGTTGCCCGGTGCGGCGCCGCCGCTCCACCGCATCCGGCCGGGCCCCGTCGAGCCCAATGGCATGACGGGCCCGCACCTCGGCGAGGTCGTCACGCGTTCTCCCCAACTCCACCTCGGCCACCGCGGGTACGTCAGTTGGCTCGAGTACGGCCAACCGGTCCCCCACCGCCACCCCATCGCCGGGCGCCACCCACAGGCGCATCACCACACCCCCGACGCTGGCCTCCACCGGGTATTCCATCTTCATCGACTCCAACACGACCACCGCTCGGCCCGCCGGCACCGCCTCACCCACCGCCGCTACCCTCACCACGGTCCCCGCCAGCGGTGCGTGCAACTCAATCATCCCCGCCGTTCTAGCCCAACCCCACTCCCTGGCACGGTTTGGGTGCGAGGTGTGAGGGAGAGCACCGGTAACCTCTCGCCTCATGGGCACCACGACCTACCTCGAGTTACTCCGGGAGAAGGTGGTCGTCTACGACGGCGCTTTCGGCACCTACGTGCAGACCCTCGAACTCGGCCCCGACGACTTCGGAGGGGAACACTTCGAGGGCTGCAACGAACTGCTCGTAGCCACCCGGCCCGATGTGATCGCCGGGATGCACGAAGAGTTCTTCCGGATCGGCGTGGATGTGGTGGAGACCGCCAGTTTTGGCTCCTTCGCCATCCCCCTCGGCGAATACGGGATCGGAGAGCGCAGCCACGAACTCAACGTGACCGCCGCCCGGATCGCCCGCGAAGTGGCCGACGGGTACGACGGGCTGGTGGCCGGCTCGATCGGCCCCGGCACCAAGTTCGCGTCGCTCGGCCAGATCCGATTCGCCGAACTGCGCGATGCCTACGAGGTGCAGGCCCGCGGCCTCCTCGAGGGGGGCGTCGACGTCTTCCTCGTGGAAACCCAGTTCGACCTCCTCGGGGCGAAGGCCGCCATGATCGGCTGCCGCCGGGCGATGGCGGCGGAGGGCCGCGAGGTTCCTATCCAGGTGCAGGTCACCATGGAACTCACCGGCACCATGCTTCCCGGCACCGAAATCGGCGCCGCCCTCGCCGCCCTCGACGCCATGCGGCCCGAAGCCATTGGCATCAACTGCGCCACCGGCCCCGCCGAGATGAGCGAGCACCTTCGCTATCTCAACCAACACTCGCGCGTGCCGATCGCCTGCCTCCCCAACGCCGGCCTGCCGTCGGTACTCAACGGCAAAATGCACTACGACCTCACCCCCACCCAACTGGCCGACTACCAGCGTCGCTTCGTGACCGACTTCGGAGTGGGCATCGTGGGCGGGTGCTGCGGCACCACCGTCGAACACATTGCCGCGGTGGTCGAAGCCGTGAAGGACCTCACCCCCACCCCCCGCACGTTCGACCACGAAGACGGCGCCACCTCGATCTACTCGTTCACCCCCTTCGAGCAACAACTCACCTACCTCTCCATCGGCGAACGCACTAACGCCAACGGCTCCAAGAAGTTCCGGGAGGCGATGCTGGCGGGCGACTGGGACATGTGCGTGGCCATGGCCCGGGAGCAGGAGAAGGAAGGTGCTCACGTCCTCGATCTGTGCGTGGATTACGTGGGCCGAGATGGCTCCGCCGACATGGATGAGATCGCGTCCCGTTTCGCCACCCAGGCCACCGTCCCGATCATGATCGACTCCACCGAACCCCAGGTGATCGAAACGGCCCTCCAGTGGATCGGCGGACGCGCCATTCTGAACTCAGTGAACCTGGAAGACGGCGACGCCCCCGGCACCCGCCTTGATCGCTTCCTGTCTCTCGCCCGCGAGTACGGCGCCGCCGTGGTGTGCACGTGCATCGACGAACAGGGCCAAGCCCGCACCCCTGAATGGAAACTCAAGGCCGCCACCGCCATTCACGACATCGCCGTCCATCGCTACGGCCTCGAGCCCGGCGACTTGTTCTTCGATCCGTTGGCTCTCACCCTCGGGACGGGCATGGAGGAAAGCCGCGGTGACGGCGCCTCCACCCTGGAGGGCATCCGCCTCATCAAAGCCAACCTGCCCGGGGTGCACACCACCCTCGGTCTGTCCAACATCTCCTTTGGCCTCAACCCACCCGCCCGCCATGCCCTCAACTCCGTCTACCTGCACGAGGCAGCCCAAGCAGGCCTCGATTCCGCCATCGTGCACGCCGCCCGCATCATGCCGCTCGCTCGTATCCCCGATGAGCAAAAGCAGGTGTGCCTCGATGTGATCTACGACCGCCGCACGGACGACTACGACCCGCTCCAGGTGCTGTTGGCCATGTTTGACGGGGTCACCGCCTCCACGGTTGAAAAAGAGGACCGCTCCGACTGGCCCATCGAAAAGTTGCTGGCCACCCGCATCATCGACGGCGACCGCGATGGTCTGACCGCCCATCTCGATCTGGCTCTTGAGCAAGGCCACCGGCCGCTCGCCATTATCAACGACATTCTTCTCGAGGGCATGAAAACGGTGGGCGACCTCTTTGGCAAAGGGGAGATGCAATTACCGTTCGTCCTGCAATCGGCCGAAACCATGAAGGCGGCGGTGGCCTACCTCGAACCGCTGATGGACAAGGTGGACGGCGAGTCCACTAAGGGCCGCATCGTGCTCGCCACGGTGAAGGGCGATGTGCACGACATCGGCAAGAACCTGGTGGACATCATCCTCACCAACAACGGCTACGAGGTGCACAACCTCGGCATCAAGGTGAACGTGACCGAAATGGTGGACAAGGCAGTAGAGGTGAAAGCCGACGCCATCGGCATGAGCGGGCTGCTGGTGAAGAGCACCCTCATCATGCGGGAGAACCTGGAGGAGTTGAACAGCCGCGGGTTGGCCGACATTCCGGTGCTCCTCGGCGGTGCCGCCCTCACCCGGGTGTATGTCGAGCGCGACCTGCGCGAGGTCTACGACGGTCGGCTCTTCTACGGCAAGGACGCCTTTGAGGGCCTGCATGTGATGGACCGCATCGGCGCCACCAAACGCGGCGACACTCCCGATGACCCCGACTGGGGTCGCATCCCCACCGACTCCACCATTGAGCTGAAAGGCCGCTTCGCCAAACCGGGGTCTAGCGACGCCAACCCGGTTGAGGTCCCCGCCCGCTCCCCCGAGGTGGCCACCGACAACGAAGTCTTCGTGCCACCGTTCCTCGGCAGTGAAGTGGTGAAGGGCATCTCCCTCGACGAAATCGCCGGCTTCATCAACGAGACCGCCCTGTTTCGCAATCAGTGGCAGTTTCGCCCCAACAAGGGGGAGAACGACACCGCCTTCAAGGACCGCATCCGGCCGATTCTCCGGGAGGAACTGGCCAAGGCCAAGGCCGCGGGCATCCTCACTCCGCAACTGGTCTACGGCTACTTCCCGGCCAACGGCGACGGCGATGAACTCGTGATCTGGTCCGACGAAACCCGTGCCACCGAGCAAGCCCGCTTCCACTTCCCTCGTCAGCAAAAGGACAAGTTCCTCTGCATCGCGGATTTCTTCCGACCCGCCGACGGGCCCACGGTGGACTACGCGGCGTTCCACATCGTGACGATGGGACCCGCCGTGAGCGAGGCCGCCGCCGTGCTGTTTCAGGAGGATCGCTACCAGGAATACCTGCTTCTCCACGGCTTGGGAGTGGAAATGGCCGAGGCGCTCGCCGAACTCTGGCACCACCGCATCCGCACGCAATGGGGCTTTGCGGACCAGGACGGCCCGGCGCTGGCGGGCCTGTTCCGCCAGCAGTATCGCGGCGGTCGGTACTCCAGTGGCTACCCGGCCTGTCCCGACCTCGAAGACAACGTCACCATTCTGAACCTTTTGGGCGGCCAGCGCATCGGCCTCGAGTGCAGCGAGGACACCGGGTTCCAGTATCAGCCCGAGCAGACCACCAGCGCCCTCATCTGTCATCACCCCCAGTCCAAGTACTTCGTGGCCCGCTAACCCCCCACCCACAGTAGTTAGTTAGGGTAACTATCTGTTAGGGTGGAGCTATGCCTCGCTCCCCTACCCCGACGGATGCGGAAATCGCTGCTCGCCTGCGCCTCAGTGCCACCCGCCTGGCGCGCCGACTGCGGCAAGAAGGCGGCGGCGGGCTCACGCCAAGTCAACTCTCCGCCTTGGCGGCGGTCCACAACAACGGGCCCCTCACCCTGGGCGAGTTGGCCGACTACGAGAGGGTGGCGCCTCCAACGATCACCAAGTGCGCGGCGAAACTCCAAGCCGATGGCCTCCTCGTGCGCAGCCCCGACGGAACCGACCGACGGGTCCATCGCGTCAGCACCACCGCGGCCGGCGCGGCCCTCATCGCGGAAACTCGTCGCCGCAAGACCACCTGGCTGACCCAACGCCTTGCCGCCCTCGACCCCACCGAGCGATCCTGCCTGGCGGCGGCGCTCGATGCGCTCGATCGCTTGTGCGAGGAACCCCGATGACGAGCCTGCGGGTGGCCTTCCACCAGACCTTCCGATCACTCGGTGTCCGTAACTTCCGCTTGTTCTTCGTGGGTCAGTCGATCTCGCAAGTGGGGAACTGGCTCACCCTCATCGCCCAGACCCTCTTGGTGCTCAAACTCACCAACAGCGGTATTGCCCTCGGCCTCCTGGCGGCGGCCCAGTTCGGCCCCGTACTGATCTTCGGGGCGTTCGCCGGCCTGGTCGCCGACCGCAGCGACAAACGAAAACTGCTCCTCGTGGTGCAGTCCCTCGCCATGGTGCAATCCTTCGCCCTGGCTGCCGTCGCCTTCCAGTCGCATCCCCCGGTATGGGCCATCTACATCATCGCCGGTTTCGGTGGCTTGGCCACCGCCTTCGACAACCCCACCCGTCGGTCCTACGTCGTGGAGATGGTGCCCACCAGCCACATCCCCAACGCCGTGAGCCTCAACACCGCTTCCATGACCGGCTCACGCATCATCGGACCCGCGTTGGGGGGCCTGCTGGTGGCCACGGCCGGGTTCGGATGGGCGTTCGTGGTGGACGGCCTCAGTTACATCGCCGTTCTCACCAGCCTCTTCATGATCGATGCCCGCCAGGTGCGTCCCGCCCCGATGACCCCACGGGGCCGGGGACAGGTACGGGCCGGCCTCGCCTACACGTGGCGCATCACAGAACTGCGGGTTCCCATCATCATGCTGGCCGTGATCGGCACCCTGGCCTTCAACTTCCAGACTGTCCTGCCGCTCTTCGCGATACGCGACCTCGGAGGCGCCGCCATCACCTTCTCGCTCCTCATGTCGGTCACGAGTATCGGCTCCTTCACCGGTGCGCTCTATTCGGCTCATCGAACCCACATCTCGATCGATAGCGTGGCGCTGGCGGCGGCGGGCTTCGGCGCCGCCATGTTGGCTCTGGCCCTCGCCCCCAACCAGCCGATCGCCTTCGCCATGGGCGCGGTCATGGGCTTTGCCTCCATCTCCTTCATGACCGCCTCCACCGCCATCGTGCAACTGCGCGCCGACCCGATGATGCGCGGTCGCATCCTCGCCCTGCAGGCCCTGGTGTTCCTTGGGAGCACCCCTATCGGAGGCCCGATCCTCGGGTTCATCTCCCAGCGGTACGGCTCTCGCTACGGCCTGGCGGTGGGCGGCCTCGCTGGATTGGGGGCGGCCCTCTACGGGGTACTCGCCGTGCGGAAGGCCCGGCGAGGGGACCAGCGCCACGAGGCGCGCTCGCCCCGAGGAGGCCACGATCTCACCGCCCCCGGTTTGGCCCCCCAGTCGGTGAACTCGTGACCACCGACCCCCCCATCCCGTTGCTCGAAGGCCTCGCCACCACCCGGGCCATCCGACGGTTTCGCGACGAGCCCATCCCCGACGCCGACCTGAGCCAGATCCTCTGGCACGCCACGCGGGCTCCGTCGGGGTCGAACCGCCAACCCTTCCGCTTCATCGTGCTCCGGGATGGGCCGGCGGCCATCGATGCCCGGGCACTCCTCGGGCAAACTTTCCGGGCGATGTGGGCCGACAAACACGCCGCCGACGCGTACGGCACCGGCACCGGCACCGACGCCACCTCCCCCAAGGCCCGCATGGCCGAAACGATGCAGCACTTTGTGGACCACTTCGAGACCACGCCGGTGGTGGTGTTGGCGTGCATCAAACGGGACCGTGAGCCCGGACCCACCGAAGGAGCCAGCGTGTACCCGGCCTGTCAGAACCTGCTCTTAGCGGCCCGCGCCCTCGGGTACGGCGGGGTGATGACCACCTGGCACGCCCGCGCCGAGCCCGCCCTGCGGCCCCTGCTCGCCATTCCCGACACGGTGGGGATCTCCGCCACCCTGGCGTTGGGCCGACCGGCCGGGCACCACGGTCCGGTACGCCGTCGCCCCATCGGGGAATTGGTGTACGACGACCGCTGGGAAGGCCCGGCCCCCTGGGCGCGCGACCCCGATGGCACGCGCCACACCGCCGCCGGTCCCCGCCGATAGACCCGCGGCGCGATCAGCGGCGCCGCGACCGGAAAGCGGCCCTCGCCCTCCTGGCCCTCTCCGCCGGCGGGAAAGACAGCGCCTCCCACTCTGATGGGGCGGCAGACCGCACAGCCCGGAGTAGAGCACCACCGGTCACCCCCGAGCCGGCGATGAACGGGGGGGGTCAGTGATCGAGGCGAGCGAGTTCGGCTCGCACCTTTTGTTCACTGGCTCCGCCTTTGACACCCACCTTTTGGGCAAAAGTGCTCACCCGTAGTTCCTCGAGCATCCATCGCACCCGCCCGTCGTGATCCGCCACCGCCACCGACCGGTACTCCTCCTCCAGCGCCCGCAACGACAACGTACGGACCCGATCACGATCCGGTTGAGCCACCGCCTTTTCCAACCGGACCTCGATGCCCTGAACATAACGACGCACATCGTCCAGACGGTCCACTCCCGCGGCCACAATCCACCCGCGGTGCAAGAGACGACGCACGTGGGCCTGCACATCCAGCACGGTCTCATCGAGAGCGGCGGTGAGCATCGACCCGCACCGGTCCTCCACCCGCGCCACGGTGGCCACCACCTCCCCGACCGTGGTGGCCACCGAGCGAGCCACCGGCGCGAAACCAGCCTTCACCGATACCACCAGGGCGGAGAACAGTTCGGGCTCCCACACCGGCCCCCCCGCCTCCAGCAACAAGTGGTCAACGGCCGCCACCGTGGCTTCGCGATACACCTCGGCAGCGGTGAGGTGGCCCGAAGCCGCCAGGGCCAACTTGGTGGCGTTCGACAAGGACTTATCCAGCGTGCGTAGCGGCGAGCCGATCTGCAACAGCAAGAGCCGTCGAGTGCCCCGCCACATCGCCACGCTCTGCTCTCCCTCACTGGGAAGGACCCGCAGCGCCACCGTGTCGCCTTCATCCACCAGGCACGGGTAAGCGACGACGTTGATCCCTGCATGGGTGGTGACCACCGTGCGGGGCAGCGACCCCCCCGGCCAGGAGCGCAGGCCGAACTGTTCGGCCAGAGGGGCTGATTGCGCGATGGCTTCCCGCACGCGATCCACCAGGGTGGCGCGGAGCGCCCCCACATCTTTGCTCCATGCCACCGGCGTACCGGCGGTGTCCACCGCCCGCACGGTGATGCGCAGAGGCGGGGGCACCCGGCTCACCACAAAACTGGCAGCGCGAAACGGCTCGCCGGTGCGTCGCGCCATCACTCGGGCCAGAGCATCCACCAAGGGGCCCTCGCTCGGGTCGAGCTCAGCCAACACCGCGGCCGCCACCTCCCCCGCCGGGCTGGCATGGCGTCGCAGGTTTTTGGGTGCCGTGCGCAGGAGGGCCGCGATCAACTCGACTCGTCGCCCCGGCACCTGCCAGTCCAGGCCGGCGGCCGCCACCTGATCGAGTAACGCCAGGGGCACATCCACGGTGACGCCATCGAGATCCGAACTGGCGTCGAGGGTGTAGGTCAACGGGAGCCGCACCGGACCCAGCGGCCACGTCTCCGGAAAGCCGTCCATGTCCATCGGGCCTGTGCCCGTGTCGATGAGGTCGACCTGGGTGTACGTGAGTCGATCGGGATCGCGGTGTTGCTCGCCCTTCCACCATTTATCGAACCGTCGAGCCGAAGTGATGTCATCGGGCACCCGGGCATCGAAGAAACTCCACAGCGTCTCGTCGCTGACGAGAAGATCCCGTCGCACCCGCTCCTCCAATGCCACCACGGCGGCCACCTGGCCCTGATTGGCCTCCACGAACAGGTGCCCACCGTGCCAGTCACCGTCCACCAGGGCATGACGAAGGAACAAGGCCCTCGCCTCGGTGGGGTTGACGCGGTCGTAGGCCAGCCGACGCCCGGCGACGATCGGGAGACCGTACAGACTCACCCGTTCGATGGTCATCGCCGCCCCCGACTCCACCTCCCACCACGGCTGCTCGTAACTCCGAGTCACCAGATGGGCGGCGGCCCTCTCGATCCGATCAGGCTGAATCTGCGCCACGGTGCGAGCGCGCAGGCGGTTCGTCTCTACCAGTTCGGCCGCCATCACCCATTTGGGCCGTCGCTTCCCCAATGCCGTGCCGGGCGTGAGGATAAAACGAGCCTCGCGTGCCCCCCGGTACTCCGCCCCCGAGGGATCCAAGAGGCCGATGTGCGACAGCAATCCCGACAGCAGCGACACATGCACGGCATCGCGGTTCGGCTCGGCGGCCAAGGGCCGCACCTCGAGACCCAGGCCCCGGGCCACCTGTCGGAGTTGCACGTGCACGTCCTGCCACTCACGCACGCGCAAGTGATGGAGATACTCGGCCTGGCACATTTTGCGGAACTGGCTGGACCCCCGCACCTTTTGCTGCTCCCGCAGGTAACGCCAGAGGTTGAGATACGTGATGAAGTCCGATTCGGGATCGGCAAACCGCTGGTGCTGCTCCCGGGCGGCCTGCTCCTGATCCGGCGGACGCTCGCGGGGGTCCTGGATGGACAGGACCGCCGCCAGCACCAGCACCTCGCCCACCACCCCGTGCCGATCGGCTTCGAGCACCATGCGCGCCAATCGAGGGTCGGCCGGAACCCGAGCGAGACGCTTCCCCAGTTTCGTGAGACGAACGTGATCCCCAGTGGTGCCACGATCGATGGCGGCAAGTTCCTCGAGGAGCATGATGCCGTCTTTGATGGCCCGCCTATCGGGGGGTTCCACGAAGGGGAAGGCCGACACGTCGCCGAGGCCCAGGGCCGCCATTTGCAGGATCACCGACGCCAGATTGGTGCGAAGGATCTCGGGTTCGGTGAATTCCGACCGGGCGTGAAAATCCTCCTCGGAATAGAGGCGAATGCAGATGCCCGGAGCGACCCGTCCACAGCGACCGGCGCGCTGGTTGGCCGACGCCTGCGAAATCGGCTCGATCGGCAGCCGTTGCACCTTCGTGCGCCGGTTATAACGAGACACCCTGGCCGTACCGGGGTCCACTACCCCAACAATCCCCGGGACGGTAAGGGACGTCTCGGCCACGTTGGTGGCCAACACCACGCGGCGGTTTTGATGAGGGGCAAAGACACGGTGCTGATCGGCGGCCGACAACCGGGCGTAGAGCGGCAGCAGTTCGGTGTCGCGCAGATCGAGACGCGCCAGAGCCTCGGCCGTGTCCCGAATCTCCCGTTCCCCCGAAAGGAACACGAGGATGTCGCCAGGGCCGTGCCTCATCAGTTCCTGGACGGCATCACCGATCGCCTGCGTCTGGTCGCGCCGCTCCCGGGCGTCATCGTCGATCGGCCGGTAACGAACCTCCACCGGGAACGATCGGCCCAGCACCTCCACTACCGGCGCGTCGTGGAAGTGTTTCGAGAACCGCTCGGTATCGATGGTGGCGGAGGTGATGATCACCTTCAGATCGGGGCGCTGCGGCAGCAACTGGCGGAGGTACCCGAGGAGGAAGTCGATGTTGAGGCTGCGCTCGTGAGCCTCATCGATGATCAGCACCTCATAGGCCCGCAGAAGGTGATCCCGTTGCACCTCGGCGAGCAGGATTCCGTCGGTCATCACTTTGATGAAGGTGTCGGGGCCTACGCGATCGTTGAAACGCACCGTGTACCCAACCGCCTGGCCAATCTCCGTGCCGAGTTCCTCGGCGATGCGCTCGGACACCGCCCGAGCGGCCAGCCGTCGCGGCTGGGTGTGGCCGATCAGCCCCCGCACCCCGAGTCCCAGTTCCAGACACAGCTTGGGGAGTTGCGTGCTCTTACCGGAGCCGGTCTCTCCCGCGATCACCACCACCTGGTGGGCCTGGATGGCCTCCAGGATGACCTCGCGATAGGCCACCACCGGGAGATCGGGGTAGCGCAAACTAGGGAGCGCGGCCCGGAGCGCTTCTCGACGGGTGTCCTCCCTCATCGGCGATCGGATTTTTTCGGCGAGGCCTTGGCCGCCTGTCGGTCCTGAGTGCGTCGAGCGTGATCCTCGGCCCGCTCACCGGCCAGCATCGCCTCCTCTCGCAGCTCGAGATAGGCGTCGAGTCGATCCTGGGTGAGATCCCCCCCCACCACGGCGGCCGCCACGGCACAGCCGGGTTCGCCCGTGTGGGCACAGTCGTTGAAGCGACAGTGCAGACCAAGTTCCTCGACATCGGTAAAGGTGGCGTCGACCGACTCCTCGTCGCCAGCCAGGCCCACCTCCCGAATCCCCGGTGAGTCGATGATCACGCCGCCGCCCGGTACGAGATGCAACTGCCGGTTCGTGGTGGTGTGGCGGCCCTTGGCATCACCGGCTCGCACCGCCCCCGTGACGGCCACCTCCGCCCCCAGGATGGCGTTGACCAGCCGGGACTTGCCGGCCCCGGACTCACCCAGCAGCACCGACGTGCATCCCACCAGCCGGGCCCGAAGTTCGGTGATCCCCAACCCGGTGGGGGCCGCGGTGAGAAGACGCTCCAGCCCCGGGTGAACAGCGTCGATGGCCGCCAGCGTGCCCTCGAGGTCCGGGGCGAGATCCGCCTTGGTGAGGACAAGGATGGGGAGCGCCCCCGCATCCCACGCCAACGCCTCACCGCGCTGCACCCGACCGGCCCGCACGAACCGATCCAGGCCACACACCAAAAGCACCAGGTCCACGTTGGCGGCGAGCACTTGCAGGTCGTCTCCCCCTGCCGCCCGACGCCGCAGCAGTGACGACCTCTCCAGCACCGCCACCAGGGTGTCGCCGTCCAACGCCAGCCAATCGCCCACCGTCGGGGCGTCCGCCCCCCGGCGCAGCTTCACAATTCGCTCGCCCCGGGCGGTGAGCACGTTCACCGACACCCCGTCATGGCGAAGCACCCGGCCCGGCTCCACGGCCTCGCCCTGCTCGGCTAGGAGAGTGGCCCAACGCGGGCCCCAGCCAACGGAAAAGAGAGAGTCGAAGGATGACACGGCGCTCTAACGGTACAAGGGCACAGCGCGGCGCTACCGAACCGGCCGAGGGATCTCCGTGAAAGGATGGGCATCGTCCACCACCATCATGAGGACCCATCGTGCCGACTATGACCCGTCGATCTTGTCTTTTCGCTCTCACTCTGGCCCTCGGGGTGGGGGCGGCCTGCTCGGGCCGCGATGCTCCGACGACCCGACTGGGCGACATCCAGGTCCTCGCCGGCCATAACGCCTACCACCTCGAAGGCGAGGCGGCGCTGCTGGCGGTGATCACCGCTAACGTGCCCGCCCTCACGCCCACCATTGAGTACTCACACCCCACTCTCACCAACTCGCTCAACGCCGGTTTGCGGTCCTTCGAACTCGACGTGTTCGAAGATCCCGACGGGGGCCGGTACGCCACTCCGAAAGCCCAGCCGATCCTTGGCCTTGCCCCCATCGACCCCGCGATGCTCGATGCTGGCTTCAAGGTGTTCCACGTGCAGGAAGTGGACTACCGCTCGACGTGCGTCACCTTCGTTCTGTGCCTCGAGCAACTCGAAACCTGGTCGGATGCCCACCCCGACCACCTGCCGATCATCATCCAGATCGAAACCAAAGATGACGTCATCCCCGATCCTCTCCGCCTCGGCTTCGTGCAACCCATCCCCGCCACCACCGCCACCTACATCGCGCTGGAAGCGGAGATCCTCTCCGTGCTGGACAAGGACCAACTGGTGACGGTGGCCGAGGTGCAGGGCGAGGGAGACACCCTGCGGTCCACCATCGAGACCGTCGGGTGGCCCACGGTGGACAGCCTGCGAGGCCGCTTCATCTTCACTCTGGACCACACCGCCGGCAAACGGGACCTCTACCGGGCGATCCACCCCGACACCCGAGACCGCCTCATCTTCGTGTCGGCCGAGCCCCCCGACGCCGATGCCGCCTTCATCGTCCTCAACGACCCGATTGCCGATGCCGCCCGAATACGTGAACTAGTGATGCTCGGGTATCTCGTGCGCACCCGCAGCGACGCCGACACGGTGGAAGCCCGCCGCGGCGACACCACCCGCCGCGACGCGGCGTTTGCCAGCGGCGCCCAGATCGTGAGCACGGACTACGAAACGGTCGACCCACGCTTCCCCGACTATGTAGTGGCTCTGCCCGGCGGTGGTGCCGCCCGCTGCAATCCGGTGACGGCACCCGATTGCGACGCCGCCGCCCTGCAGGAATAAGACCGATCTACCCCAGGAGGGCCCGAGCCACCAGATCGGTGACAAAGGCCGTGAGGATGGCGAGGTACAACAGGCCCGTGGCCGCCATGACGGCGGAGTATTGGCGCTCCTTCAGAGCGGCCCGGGTGACCCCCACCAGCACAATGGTGCCGATGGCGCACGCCGCCCACATCCAACCGAGAATGCCGGCGTACCCGTCGTCGATGGTGCCGTTGAGCACCGAGAACATCCCCACCGGCCAGAGCAGCACCAGCATTTCGAGCGGCCAAATCATGGCCAGCGCCCGGATCAGCTCCAAGAGCGGACCGCGCGGCATTCCCGGCTGCACGAGATACCAGTGTCCCAAGAGCATGGCGTCGGTAACCGCACCGAGAAAGGCCGCCCCCACCACCACCCGAGCCACCGACAGCACGGCCGGATCGCCGGCGGAGATTCCGGCCGCCACCAGACCCACCAGCCCGACCAGCGGTGCGATCAGATCTAATCCAGGGGGAAACTCCGCACCGGCGACATCCACCGCCGCCCGGGTGCGTTCGATGCCCGTCATCGCCGCCACCCGCTCGCTGCGCTCGTGCTCTCGACCGTGTTCGCCCGCCACCCCTGCCCGGCGCCGCTGGACCGAAACCACCAGTGTCACCAGCGTGGCCACCACCACCGCCGCACTGGCGGCGTTGCGCACCGGCACCGGCTCGCCGTAGCGCACCCCGACGATCAAGGCCCCCACGGCCACCACCAGATAGGTGCCCCGCAGCAGCCACCCGTACCCCAACGACACCTGCCGCCGTCGTGTCGTGACCCACAGGAAGAACAGACCGCCGGCGGCCCATTGCAACAGCACCGTGGCAGCGTCAAGGCGGATCATGGGCGCCGCCGCTACACCAGGGCGAGGTCGTGGTCAGCGTGGTTGAGGACATCGGGGCCGGAGACCGCCGCCACCACGATGTCCTCTAACCGAAATCCGAAACGGCCCTCCACGTAAATGCCGGGTTCGATGGAGAACGCGTGGCCCGGCTCGAGTGGGGTCTCGTTGCCGCTCACGATGTAGGGATCCTCGTGTTCCTCGATGCCGATGCCATGTCCGGTGCGATGCATGAACTCCTCGCCCCATCCCGCCGCCGTAATGATCCGGCGGGCGGTGGCGTCTACCTCTGCACACGATGTGCCCACCACCGCCGCCGCCACTGCCGCCTGCTGGGCCTCGATGAGTACGGCGTAGGCCTCGGCCATCTCCTCGCTGGGCTCGCCCAAATGCACACAGCGGGTGATGTCGGAGCAGTAACCCACTCCGTGGTCATCGAACATCGACCCGCCGAAATCACAGAGCACGACCTCACCGGGTTTGATCACCACTTCGCCTGGCTCATGGTGGGGGCTGGCGGCGTTGGCACCCGCCGCCACAATGGCGAAGTTCACCCGATGGTGGCCCTCGGCGCGGAGGCGGCGCCCGAGTTCGGCCGATACCTGCGCTTCGGTGCGGCCCGCCAATTCGATCTCGCCACTCTGAAGGGCGAACGCCACCCGGTCGGCGGCGGCCCCGGCGGCGCGCAGCGCCTCCACCTCGGCGGCGTCCTTCCGGGCGCGCAGGGGTCCCAGTACCTCACTGGCCTTGCGCCAGGTGGTGCCCGGGCCTCTCCCTTGGAGATCGAGCACGAACCGAGCCCAGGTGCGATCGCCGATCGCCAGGCGGCCACCGGGTCCCATAAGACCCTGCACGATGGCGATCGGGTCCTCTGTCTCGCCCCAGGGCCTCAGCGTGAACTCGGGCCGTTCCAACACGCGGGGGGCTTCGAGGCGAGGAACCACCAACGTCGCTTGTCCCTCGGCCGGGAGCACGAGCATGGTGAGCCGCTCCAAGGGCATCGCCTCGTACCCAGTGAGGTAGGGCAGATCGGGGCCGACCGACAGCAGGAGGGTATCGACCGCCCCCTCCACCATGGCCGCCCGCGTCCGGGCGAAGCGATCAGCAAACGGGGCGGTCACCATCAACCCAGGATGACAGGTTGCACGGCACATTCCTGCCCCATCGCGTCGCCACTCCCGATAACCACCGGCACTGCGGACGCGGCCTGGCGAGCGTGGTAGCTCGACCGGACCAGCGGGCCAGCCTCGACGTGGCTGATGCCCATGGCCTCTCCGGCAGCCTTCAGGGCCGTGAGTTCCTCCGGAGTCCACCAGCGCGCCACCGGCAGGTGGTTTGAGGTGGGTCGGAGATATTGACCAATAGTGACGATGTCTACCCCCACGCCCCGCAGGTCACCCAGGGTCTGGAGCATCTCGTCGGTGGACTCCCCCATCCCCGCGATCACCGAGGACTTGGTGGTGAGGCCGGCCCGTTTGGCCCGAGCCAGCACCGCCAGCGACCGAGCGTAGGAGGCCGAGGGCCGCACGGCGCGCTGGAGCCGCGCCACCGTCTCGATGTTGTGGTTCACCACGTCCGGCCGGGCGGCGAAGATGACCTCCAGGGCCGCAGGGTCGCCCTTGCAGTCGGGGATCAGCACCTCCACCGACACGCCGGGGGTGCGATCCCGAATGGCGCGGATCACCGCCGCGAACTCGGCGGCACCGCCATCGATGAGATCATCACGGGCCACCCCGGTGACCACCGCGAACTGCAAACCCATGCGGGCCACCGCCTCGGCCACCCGCCCCGGTTCGTTCCGGTCGGGGGCCTCGGGATGACGCGTATCCACGAGACAAAACCCGCAAGCACGAGTGCATCGCTCCCCGTTGATCATGAAGGTAGCCGTGCCATCCGACCAACATTCCGACAGGTTCGGGCAGCCGGCTTCCTCGCACACGGTGACCAGGTCGAGTTCGCGCATCGTGCGGCGAATAGCCATGACCTCCGGGGTGAGCACGAGCGTGGCCCGCATCCAGGCTGGCTTGCGGGCCCCCATCTCGATGCCCTCGGTTACCCCTGCCTCCGCCAGGCGGGTGGCCCGCCGCGCCGTGGGACCCGGTCCCTCCCCCCGGCTGAAGGGCGATAGATCCGCCGGAGTATGTCGCCAAGCCACCTCAGCCCGATCCACCCCGTCCGCTCCCCAACGCTCCCCCGCTCGAGCCACCACTGCGTCCACCACTTCGCGCATCGTGGCCGTCACTCCCTCCACCCGCAGTGAGGTCACCGCTTTGTCGGCGATGCCACAGGGAACGATGTGGTCGAACATCGCCAGATCGGGATCCACATTGAGCGCAAATCCGTGCATCGACCGACCGCGAGAGAGTTTCACCCCGATGGCACAGATCTTCCGGGGGGCCACCGACCCGGGCTCCACCCATACCCCCGGGAACCCGGTGAGCCGGCCCACGTCGGTCAGGCCGAGGTCGTGCAGCACATCGATCACCAGTTGCTCCACCGACGCGACGTAAGCCACGGTGTCGGTGATCCCGCCCCCGCGCCGTCCGGGTACGGTCAGGATCGGGTAACCCACCAACTGTCCGGGGCCGTGGAAGGTGACGTCACCGCCCCGGTCGCTGTATTCCAGTGTGGCGCCAACCTCTTCGGGAGGTCGGCGAATGTTCCCGAGATCACCCCGAATCCCGAGCGTGTAGACCGCCGGATGCTCCAACAGCAGCAAGTAATTCTGCGACGAGGACCCGACGAGTCCTCGCTGCAACGCATAGGCGTCGCGGTAGGCCACCCGGCCCAGCCACCGCACGCGCAGCCGGTTGGGGTGGTCGGCAACCGATCGGCCCGCCGCGTTGCTCACTAGAGTTCGGCTGCCCAGTCCCGTGTTTCCAGGAGGTTCCTCACCTGGTTCAGAAACGATGCGGCGTAGGCGCCATCGAAGGCACGGTGGTCCCATGACAACACGATATTTCCGACGGAGTGAATGGCGATGCTCTCCGAGCCGTCGGGTAGTTCAACCACCACGGGTCGGCGCTTCACCCCATCGGTAGACAGGATCGCCACCTGGGGTTGATTGATGATCGGCATGGTCACCAGCGTGCCATGGGGCCCAGGGTTGGTGATGGTGAAGGTGCCGTTGGAGATGTCGTCGGGGGTGAGTTTCTTGGAGCGCGCCCGGGCACCGAGATCCCTGATTTCCCGGGCGATCGCCCGCATCCTCTTCGAGCCGGCATCGCGCACTACCGGCACCATGAGGCCCATGAAGTCCAAGTCCACCGCGATGCCGAGGTTCAGATACTTATGCACGATCAGCGCTTCGTCGGTGAAGGTGGCGTTCACCTCGGGGAATTCGGAAATGGCATCCACCACGGCTCGCGAAACGAACGGCAGGTAGGTGAGGCTGAAACCTTCCGCATCGTTCCACTCCTCGCGATGGGCCCGCCGTACCCGGTCCACCGCTTCGAAATCCACCTCGGTGGCCATATAGACGTGGGCCGAGGTGTCCAACGATCGGCGGAGGTGCTCCGCACTGCGTCGGCGAATGTTGCTGTGCGGAATGACCTCGTCGCGATCACCGTCGCGCCGGACCACCTCCGGGGCCGGGGCCGGAACGACCGGGGGCGCCACGGGTGAAGGGGTGGACACCACCGGGGCGACGGGCTGACCGCCTGAGTTGACTACGGCGAGCACATCGTCACGGGTGATACGCCCGCCAATCCCGGTACCCACGATGGTGGCCGGATCGAGGGCGTTATCGGTCAGCAGGCGACGGACCACCGGCGACAACAGCACGCTGGCGGCAGCCGCTCCGAGAACCTCCGGAGGTGCCATCGGGGCGGGCGGGGGGGCGGAGAGCACCGGCTCGGACAGGAGCGGGGGGGCGGGAGATGGCGCGGCCATCTCGGCCTCGCCGATCACGGCGAGCACCGCACCAACATCGACGGTCTCACCTTCGGGCACCCTGATCTCCAGGACGGTGCCGGAGCAGGGGGAGGGCACTTCGGAATCCACCTTGTCGGTGGAGACCTCGTAGAGCACCTCGTCCTCGCTCACCGTCTCGCCCACCGTCTTGAACCACTTCGTGATGGTGCCTTCGGTGATCGTCTCCCCGAGTTGGGGCATCGTGATGTCGGTCATGGTTTCGACGGGTCCTTTTGACTATCCGTGCAAGGAGCGTCCGGTGAGGCTGATCATGGCCTCGCCGAGCACTTCGGTCAGGGTGGGATGGGGCTGGATGAGGGCCGCCATGTCTTGAACGGTGGCCTCCCAGTTCACGGCCAGGTACCCCTGACCAATCTGCTCGGTCACCCATGGGCCCACCATGTGTACGCCCAAAACGCGCCCAGCCGTGCCGTTCGCCATCTTTTCGGCAATGACCTTCACCATGCCCTCGGGTTGGTTGACGATCATGGCCCGCCCGTTGTGGTTAAAGCGGCTCTTCTGGGTGACAACATCGAAGCCGGCTTCTCGCGCCGCCTCTTCCGACAGACCCGTGAAGGCCGCCTCGGGACGGGTGTAAACGGCCCAAGGCACCTTGGCGTAATCCACCGGCGTTGGGTTCTCGCCGAGGATGTCCCCAATGACGTGCATCCCCTCGATAAACGCGATGTGGGCGAGGGCGGGAGTGTCGATGGCGTCACCCACGGCGTACACACTGGGCTCCGCAGTGCGACCGCAGTTGTCGACCTCAATGAACCCACGATCTGAAACGGTCACCGCGGTGCCATCGAGACCCAGATCACTCGTGTTGGGTCGGCGCCCCACCGAGACAACCACCACCTCAACGGGGATCGACTTCTCGCCTACCTGCACGCTGGTGCCGTCGGGGGTGGGTTGGTGGCCACCCACCTGTACCCCGGTGCGAATGGTGATGCCCCGTGCCTTGAAGGACTTCTCGATGACCTTCGTGAGGTCTTTGTCCAGGCCCGGCAGAATCTTGGGTAGCGCTTCGAGAATGGTGACCTCGGTGCCGAGGTCGGAGAGCAAGGACGCAAACTCGCACCCCACCACGCCGCCCCCAATGATGGCCGCCGACTTCGGCAACCGGGCGATCGAGAGGAACTCATCGGAGGTCATCACGACCTCGCCGTCTACCTCGAAGCCGGGCAGGGTGCGCGGCACGGAACCAGGCGCGAGCACCACGGCATCACCGGTGAGTTCACGCTCACCGGATGTGCCGCCCGCCACGGTGACCCGCCGACCGGCGTGCAGCCGGCCGTAGCCGTCGAGCACGGTGACCTTACGGCTCTTCAGGAGGGACCCGAGGCCCTCCACCAGCCCCGTCACGATGGAGTCCTTGCGGCCCAGCGATGTGGTCCAGTCGATGCGGGGCTCATCGGACACGATGCCGAACACCCCGGCCTCTTTCACATGGCGGTAGGTGGCAGCGGTCTCGAGCAACTCTTTGGCGGGAATACACCCCACGTTGAGGCAGGTGCCGCCGAGTTTGCCCTTCTCGATCATGGCGATGTTCAAGCCGGCCGCCGCGCCGTAGAGCGCCGTGGCGTAACCGCCGGGACCGCCGCCAATGACGACGACGTCGTAGTGCTCGGCCGTGGGAATCACCTCCGGGTGAAGTAGGCCGTGGACAGGAAGAACCAAACCAACTCTACCGGCCGGTCCACGCGCTGGCGAAGAAGGGGCCTTAGCGGTTGCCAATGAGCACGAGCTGCAGCGCCCCCGCGATGAGAATCACCATGCCGCACAGCAGGGCCGCCATCAACAGGGCACGGGTACTCATGGCCGGCCGATCAGCGCCCGGTGAGGATGGCCTGAACGTCGGCCTCGCTGTCGGGGGTGACGAGGACCAGCACCTCATCGCCCGGGGCCAGGATCGTGTCACCGCGGGGGAAGATCACCCGATCGGACCTCAATACCGCCACCACCGTGGATTCGTGGGGAAAATCGAGGGTGGCGATCTCCCGGTGGGCTGCCTTGGCATCACTGGCCAGGGTGACCTCGATGAGCGTCGCCCGGCCTCGATCGAAACTGAGCAAACGCACGAGAGTGCCCACCGACACCGCCTCCTCCACGAGGGCAGTGAGGAGGTGCGGCGTGGACATCGCCACATCCACCCCCCAGTTCTCATCGAACATCCAATGATTCTTCGGATTGTTTACCCGAGCGATGACCCGAGGCACCGCGAATTCCTGCTTGGCCAACAGCGACACCACGAGGTTGTCCTCGTCGTCGCCGGTAACCGCCGCCAGAACGTCGACATCGTCGAGGGGCACCTTGCGCAGGTTGTCTACTTCGCAGGCATCGGCCAGCACCCAGCGCACCCCCGCCGGATGACCGGATTTCTCGGCTCGCGCCACGCGGTCGGCCTCGACTTCGATAATCGTGACGTCATGACCCCCGCGTGTCAGTTCCTCAGCAGTGAAGGTACCGACGTTCCCTCCCCCCACGATGACGACCTTCATGACCCACCGCCGGAGGGGGTGCCCGCCAGATGGGCGTCGAGTTCCTCGATCTGATCGGCGCCCACCGTCATGTACACCACGTCGCCTTCCTGAGTAACCAGGGTGGTATCGGGCACTTGTCCGACCCCGAGGCGAGACAAGGCCGCCACCCGAGCCAACCCGGGTAGGTCCAGATCGACGAGGCGTCGCCCCGCCCAACTCGCCGCCACCGGTCGTTCCACCATCACGATTCTCGCCGAGGGGTCCACCCACTCCGTCGCAGAAACATCGGGGAGGATCCGGCGCAGAACCTGGTCGGTGGTCCACTGCACGGTGGCGATGGTGGGAATACCAAGTTTTTCGTAGATGGCCGCCCGGCGAGGGTCATAAATACGGGCGATCACGCGCTCCAAGCCGAAGACTTCGCGCGCCGTACGCGCCACCATGATGTTCGAGTTGTCACCGCTGGTGACCGCCGCCAGAGCATCGGCCTGCTCGATGCCGGCCTCGCGCAGATGGTCGCGATCGAATCCGACACCCTGAATGACCCGACCGGAGAAACCCTCGGGGAGGCGACGGAAGGCCTTGGCCTGCTTGTCGATCACGGCCACGGTGTGCCCACCATCTTCGAGAATGCCGGCCAGTCCGGAGCCCACCCGACCGCATCCCACAATGACCACGTGCACGGTGTATTCCTTCCTTCCTCGCCGGTCGACCCGTATCCCTCATGGGCCTCGGAGCCACGACCCTAAAGCCCCAGGGCGGATGCACAAAAACCCACCGCCGTCAGTCGGCGGCCGGGGCGGCCTTGAGCAAGTCCCGGATCTCCCGCAACACACGGGTCTCCTCGCTGAGATGAGAAGCATCGTCGTCAGTTTCTCCGGCCAGCCGACGGGCGGCGATGGCCTGCGAGGGTTTGAGGATCAGGAAAAACAACACGAGGAGCGTGGCCAACAACGTGAGGCTGGCATCGATAACCCGGCCGTAGAAGAACTCGTTCTCGCGCCACGTGAAGGTCAAGTTTTTGAATTCGGTGTCGAAAGCCACGCCCAGCAAAGGAGTGACTAGTTCGGAGGTGATGGCCGAGATGAAAGCGGTAAAGGTCACCCCGATCACCACGGCAGAGGCCAACCCCACCACGGTGCCCTGAAACAGGAATCTCTTAAACTCCACGAGCACTTTCTTCAACTCATCGATCACTTTCCCTCCAGTGGTATCTGCAGCCGTCAGAAACTCGAACGTGACCGATAGGCTAGCGAGCGTGCGTATCGCTATCACCGGTTCCAGTGGACTGATCGGGAGTGCGCTGATCCGCTCGCTGGAAGCCGACGGACACACGGTGATCCGAATCCTGCGAACCCAAGGCGGCGCCGGCACCCTCCGCTGGGACATCGCGGCGGGCCACATCGACCACGAGGGCCTCGAAGACCTCGACGCCGTCGTGCATTTAGCCGGGGAGGGAATCGCCGAGCGGCGCTGGAGCGACGAGCAGAAGCGCAAGATCCTCGAGAGCCGTACCCAGGGAACCGCCCTGCTCGCCAACGCGCTGGCGGCCCTCACCCACAAGCCCCCGGTGCTGCTGTGCGGCTCGGCGATCGGCTTTTACGGCAACCGCGGCGACGAGCAACTCCAGGAGACGAGCGCCCGCGGTAGCGGTTTCCTTGCCGAAGTCGTGGTGGCCTGGGAGGCGGCGGCGGCCCCGGCGGAAGCCGCCGGCATCCGCACCCCCCGCCTGCGCACCGGGATCGTCCTTGATGCCCATGGAGGGGTGCTCGGCCGTATCGGGCCCCTGGCCAAACTCGGCCTCCTCGGAAAACTCGGCGACGGGAAGCAATGGATGAGTTGGATCAGCCTGCACGACGAAGTGCGCGCCATCCGCTTCCTCCTGGAGGCCGATGTGACCGGTCCCGTGAACCTCACGGCCCCCACCCCGGTCACCAACGCCACCTTCACCAAGGCGGTAGGCAGTGTGCTCCATCGGCCCACGTTGCTGCCGATCCCCCGGTTTGGGCCGAAACTCCTGCTAGGTCCCGAGTTGGCCGATGCTCTCCTGTTCGAGGGTCAGCGGGTGTTCCCCCAGGTCCTCCAAGAGGCGGGGTTCCCCTTCGACCATCCCGAGATCGACGGCACCCTCCGGAGCATCTTCACCCGCTGAGGTGACCGCCGCGTCAGGTCACTTCGGCTGCATGCGCACGCCACCATCCACGCGGATGGTCTCGGCGTTCATGTAACTGTTCGACAGCAGTTCGATGGCCATCGAGGAGAACTCCGTGGCGAAGCCGAGGCGATCAGGGAAGAGCACATCACGCTTCAACTTGTCCTTGAAGGCCTCGGAGGCTTCGCCCTCGCCGTAGATCGGGGTGTCGATGAGGCCCGGGGCGATGCAGTTCACCCGGATCCCCGCCGCCGAGAGATCGCGGGCCACCGGCAGGGTCATCCCCACCACGCCGCCCTTGGAGGCGGAGTAGGAAGCCTGGCCGATCTGCCCATCGAAGGCGGCCACGGAAGCCACCGTCACAATGGCCCCCTTCTCGTTGTCGGCCAGCGGTTCGTTCTGGCCCATGGCGGTGGCCGCCAGACGAATGCAGTTGAAGGTGCCCACGAGGTTCACCTCGATCACCTTTTTGAAAATAGCAAGGTCATGGGCGGAGTCGTACTGGCCGTCGCGCCCGATGGTGCGGGTAGCCCAACCCACCCCGGCGGCAGTGACCAGCGCCCGCAGCGGACCGAGTTCCTTGGCGGCCTCTACCGCTGCGATCACCTGATCAGGGTCGGAGACGTCGGCCTGGGCGAAAACGCCACCAACGTCTTTCGCGACGGCCTCGCCCTTCTCCGGGTTCATGTCCACCACCACGACCCGGGCGCCGCGAGCAGCGAGGCTGCGAACGGTGGCTTCACCGAGGCCTGAAGCGCCGCCGGTGACGATTGCTGAGATGCCGTTGAGATCCATAGGGGCGACTCTATTGACGGAGCACCCACGGGGCGAAACCCGCCCCTGGCCGCCCGGATGCCGCCGCCATGGCCCGGCTCCCGGACGAGGCCCCCCGCCGGGGCGTTGGCGGGGTGGGGATCGATGATCGAGGCCAAGTTCACCGCGGCGGAGTCCAGCCCGCCCCGGGAGGTGGTGCCCTTGCCCCCCCTCAAGATGCTCGCCACGGCTGTCGATCATCACGACATGACCCCCCGCCGCTGGTTTTCCGGCCTCTCCATCGCCTTGCTCGTAGGTGCCGTCGGCATCGCTCCGGCGGTCAGGGCCCAAACCGCCATGCCCCAGCAGCCCGCCCGGGGAGCGGACACGGCAGCCGATCATCCCGTTTCCCACCACCCAGACCTCGCCGGGCCGGACCACGCGGCCTCGACCGCGCTCGACGAAAACATGGGAGCCACCGGCCCCGCCAACCGCCCCAAGGCCACCCGCCCTCCCCGGGCCGGCGCCGGGCCCGTGCGGGTGACGGTGCCCGCCACGGTGGTGGTCCGGGTCGACCGGCGTGGCGCGGTGACCGCCGCGATGTCCAATACGGGCCGTCCCCCACAGCCGGGTGATGACCTGTGGGTAGCCCGCACCGGCCACCCCGACATCGAGCCGGCGCCGCCCGCCCTCGTTCTCGCCGTCATGGCACAACCCTGGCCGGGCAACTGGAAGAAGCCGGGCATCTGGCATCGGGCGGTCACCGCTCCCGACGAAAACCCCTAACGCCACCCCCCGGATTGCCGCCACCGCCACGACCAGCCGCGCCGCCCTCCCCCCGCAGCGGGCAGGATGGCAGCCGTGCTGCTCCTATCCGACTGCATCCCGGTCAACCCAACCCCCGATTCCCTCTTCGATGCCTTCGCCGACTGGGTGACCAATCGGGGCCTTACCCTGTATCCCGCGCAGGAGGAAGCTCTGATCGACGTGGTGTCGGGATCCAACGTGATCGTGGCCACCCCCACCGGTTCGGGCAAGAGCCTCGTGGCCGCCGGGGCCCACTTCGCCGCCCTGGCCGCCGGCCAGCGCACCTTCTACACAGCACCGATCAAAGCACTCGTGAGCGAGAAGTTTTTCGACCTGTGCCACATGTTCGGACGCGAGACCGTAGGGATGATGACCGGCGACGCGGCGGTAAACCCCGCGGCCCCGATCATTTGCTGCACGGCAGAGATCCTGGCCAACATCGCCCTGCGCCGCGGTGAGCAAGCCGACGTGGGCCAGGCCGTGATGGACGAGTTCCACTTCTACGCCGACCCGGACCGCGGGTGGGCCTGGCAGGTGCCGCTCCTCACCCTCCCCCATGTGCAATTCATCTTGATGTCGGCCACTCTCGGCGACGTCACCCGCTTCGAAGCCGACCTCACCACCCGCACCGGCCGACCCACCACCACGGTCCGCTCGGCCACGCGTCCGGTGCCCCTCGATTACTCCTTCCGTCTCACCCCCGTGCTCGAGACGATCGACGACCTACTCGAGCAGGGGAAGGCCCCCATCTACATCGTGCACTTCACCCAAGCGTCGGCCAGCGAACGGGCCCAGCAACTGATGAGCACGAACCTGTGCACCCGCGAAGAGAAGGATCGCATCACCGAACTCATCGCCGACTTCCGCTTCTCTACCGGCTTCGGCAAGACGCTCTCCCGCTTCGTGCGCAGCGGGGTGGGGGTACACCATGCCGGGATGCTCCCGAAGTATCGGCGGTTGGTGGAACGCCTGGCCCAGGCCGGGCTGTTGAAGGTGATCTGTGGCACCGACACCCTCGGGGTAGGCATCAATGTGCCCATCCGCACGGTGCTGTTTACCGCCCTGTCCAAATACGACGGAACCCGCACTCGCCACCTCGGTGCCCGCGAGTTTCACCAGATTGCGGGCCGGGCGGGCCGGGCGGGTTACGACGTGGAGGGATCGGTGGTGGTGCAAGCCCCCGAACACGTCACCGAAAACGAGAAGGCCGTGGCCAAGGCCGGTGACGACCCGAAGAAGCGCCGCAAAATCGTGAGGAAGAAGGCGCCCGAGGGCTTCGTCTCTTGGGGCGAAGGCACCTTCGAGCGACTCGTGGCGGCCGAGGCTGAGCCACTCACCTCCAGTTTCGCCGTCTCGCATTCGATGTTGCTCAACGTGCTCGACCGGCCCGGTGACGGCTGTTTGGCCCTCCGCCGCCTCCTGACCGACAACCACGAAACACGACCCGCCCAGCGGGCTCATATCCGACGCGCCATCGGCACCTACCGGTCTCTCATGGCGGCTGGGGTGATCGAACGTCTCGATGAGCCCGATGAGCAGGGTCGTCTGGTACGCGTCACGGTGGACCTCCAGCGGGATTTTGCCCTCAATCAGCCGCTCGCCCCCTTCGCCCTGGCCGCCGTGGAACTTTTTGACCGCCACGATGTTGACTATGCCCTGAACATCGTGTCGGTGGTGGAAGCCGTGCTCGACGATCCGGGGGTGGTCCTTAGCGCCCAGGTGAACAAGGCCAAGGGCGAGTTGGTGGCCGAGCTCAAAGCGGCGGGCATGGAGTACGAGGAGCGCATGACCCGGCTCGAGGAGGTCACTTACCCCCAGCCCCTCGCCGACGAACTCGGGGCCGCCTTCGCCATGTACGCCCATTCCCAGCCCTGGGTGGCCGATCACCCGCTGTCCCCCAAGTCTGTGGTGCGGGATCTCTGGGAGCGGGCCATGACCTTCGCCGACTACGTGGGGTATTACGGCCTCACCCGGGCTGAGGGCACGTTGCTGCGGTACCTCAGCAACGCCTACAAGGCCCTCATCCAAACCGTGCCCGAGGTCGCCAAGACCGATGATCTCTACGACCTCACGGAGTGGCTGGGCGAACTGGTGCGTCAGGTGGACTCCAGCCTGCTCGACGAATGGCAAGCCCTCTCCCACCCCGAGGAACTCCTCGAGGAGGCCGGGGCCGACGTCGACCATGCGCCACCACCGCTCACCGACAATCGGCGTGCCTTCCGGATTCTGATCCGCAACGAACTGTTCCGGCGGGTCGAACTCGCCGCCCACCGCCGGATCACCCAACTCGTTGAACTCGACGGCGACACCGGATGGGATTGGCACCGCTGGTCCGCGGTGCTCGACGCCTACTTTGCCGAGCACGACTCCATCGGCACCGACTCCGCGGCACGCGGGTCGGCCTTTTTTGAAGTGGACGAGAGCGGGCGCCGCTGGGCGGTGCGCCAAGTGCTGGCCGACCCCGCCGGTGACCACGACTGGATCATCGCCGCCGAGGTGGACCTCGACGCTTCTGATGCCGCCGGCGTGGCCGTGGTGCGCGTCCTGGATCTCCGGGAGCGATGAAACGCGCCTGAGCCCACCTTTTCCGCAACCCGACCCCCGCCGGGGGGCCCGGCCGCCAGGGGGAAACACGGTGGCGATAGCGAGTGCTACCGCGAGGGCTGGACGAAGAGCACTTGGTCCGCCCCGAGGTGATCCTCCAGCACTCGCACGAGGCGACCGACCTCGGCGTCTTGGCGATCCCAGACCACCACCGCCGTGTCCACCTGCGTAGCCAGCCAGTCGTCCCGTTTCCCGAGTGCCATTCCCGCCCCTTGTTTGGAGGTGGGTACCTTGCGATCGAGGGTGACGGCTTTCTTGGCCTGGGCCACAAGGCCGGCAAAGCGCCGTCGCGCCTCGGGCGGCCACGGAGCATCGGGGGCGGGGTACGGCAAGACCGCCACCAGCGGGAACCCCTGCTCCAGGGCGGCCTCGGCGCCAAGTTGCTCCGCCCCCAGGCGCAACCCGCTTACCACCGTGAAGGGTCCGTCGATGGTCCGCAGGCCCACGAGCAACTCGCCTAGCCGGGCCCGTACCGCGTCGGAGATGGCGTTGTCGCCGTAGCCGCCCACGGCGCCGGGGCGGTGGCCCGCCACCAGCACCAGTCGCCCCGCCGGCAGCCGCTTATCGCGCCGGGCATGGCTCGGCCCCACCGCGTCGGGCGGACCCAGGTCGGTGGGCTCCCCCTCCCCGACCCGGCCGAGTTGAGCGGCGGCTGCCTCCACCGCCAAGCGGTCCACCAGATCGTTCATCGGATCGCCGGCATGCCCCTTCACCCACTCGAAGTTCACATCCCCGCGCTCGAGGTACTCGTCGATGAACGGCTCCCACAGGTCCTGGTTGGCTACCGGCTCCCGCTTGGAGTTCTTCCAGCCGCGCTTCTTCCAGCCTTCGTACCACTTGTCACGGAAGCAATGAACCACGTAGGTGCTGTCACTCACGATGGTGAGCGGTCCTTGGATGGCGACCAGGGCCTGATGAGCCGCCGTGAGCTCCATGCGTTGGTTGGTGGAATGGCCCTCGGCACCCGATGCGAACCGCCCTCCCGGGATGGCCCACGCCCACCCTCCCGGACCCGGGTTTCCCGAGCAGGCACCGTCCGTGTAGGCCACGTTTGGGTGGCGAGCCGAAGTAGTCACAGGGCGATGGTGGCGCATGGGGGCGCTCGAAGCGAGACAATGGACAGATGAGCATTGACGGCTTCCTGGATCAACTCCCCGACACGGACCCCGCGCAGACCCAGGAGTGGATCGACTCCCTTGATGCCGTCACCACCATCGAAGGGCGGACCCGCGCCCGATTCCTGCTGGCCCGGCTGCTCGAACGAGCCCGTGAGCTTCATGTGGGCGCCCCCGTCAGCGTGTCGACGCCCTACGTGAACTCGATCCCAACCGATCAGGAGCCGTTGTTCCCCGGCGATGAATACATCGAACGCCGAATCCGAGCCTTCATCCGCTGGAACGCGGCGGTGATGGTGGTCAAGGCCAACCACCACGATCAGGGCATCGGCGGTCACCTCGCCACCTTCGCGTCTTCCGCCGCTTTGTATGAAGTGGGCTTCAATCACTTCTTTCGCGGCAAAGACGGCGGCCGGGCCGGTGACCACCTTTATGTGCAGGGTCACGCCGCTCCCGGCATCTACGCCCGGGCCTTCCTGGAAGGCCAACTGACCGCCGACCAGCTCGATCACTTCCGGCGCGAAATAGGCGGTGGCGGCCTGTCGTCATACCCGCATCCTCGACTCATGCCGACCTTCTGGGAGTTCCCCACCGTCTCCATGGGCCTCGGGGCGCTGTGTTCGATCTACCACGCCCGCTTCAACAAATACCTTCACAATCGCCAGCTGGTCGACACCAGCGAATCCCGGGTGTGGGCGTTCGTGGGCGACGGAGAGTGTGATGAGCCGGAGACGTTGGGCTCCATTTCCCTGGCCGCACGCGAGGGCCTCGACAATCTCACCTGGGTGGTCAACTGCAACCTTCAGCGACTCGACGGTCCGGTGCGGGGCAACGGCAAGATCATCCAGGAACTGGAGGCGATGTTTCGCGGGGCGGGATGGAATGTCATCAAGGTGGTGTGGGGCCGCAAGTGGGACGAACTGCTGATGCGGGACGTGGACGGCGTGCTGCTGACCAAGATGCAGACCACCGTGGACGGGGAGTTCCAGCGCTACGCGGTGGAGTCCGGCGCGTACGCCCGGGAGCATTTTTTCGGCCCCGATCCACGCCTGACACAACTGGTCGAACACCTCAGCGACGAGGAGATCCGTAACCTTCCTCGCGGTGGCCACGACTACCAAAAGCTTTACGCCGCGTATCGCGCCGCCACCGAGCAAGTGGGCGGGCCCACGGTGATCCTGGCCAAGACCGTGAAGGGTTGGACACTCGGCCCGGAGGTGGAGAGCCGCAATGCCACCCACCAGATCAAAAAGATGACCACCGGCCAATTCCGTGCCCTGCGCGAGCGACTCCACCTCCAAGACGAGGTGCCGGAGGAGGCCCTTGCCGATGACCAGGAGCCTCCCTACGTCACCGTGGATGCGGACTCAGACATCGGAAAATACCTCCGGGCCCAACGCCACGCCTTGGGCGGCTCACTCCCCCAGCGGATCGTGAACATCCAACGCCCGCTGGAACTCCCGGCCAAGAAAGCGTTCGAGCCCCTGTTGGCCGGCAGCGGCCAACAGGCGGCGTCCACCACTACGTCCTTCACTCGTCTGCTCCGCAACCTCTGTCGGGATCCCAACTTCGGCCCCCGGGTAGTGCCGATCATTCCGGACGAAGCGCGTACCTTCGGCATGGATTCATTATTCAAAGAGTTCGGGATCTACGCCTCCCACGGGCAGCACTACGAGCCGGTAGACCACGCCCTGTTGCTTTCCTACAAGGAGAGTCAGTCTGGCCAGATCCTCGAAGAGGGCATCACCGAGGCCGGCGGTCTGGCGTCATTTATCGCCGCCGGCACCAGTTACGCCACCCAAGGGGTGCCGATGGTGCCCTTCTTCACCTTCTATTCGATGTTCGGCTTCCAACGGGTGGGCGACCTGATCTGGCAGGCGACCGACGCCCGGGCCCGAGGGTTCCTCCTCGGCGCCACCGCCGGGCGCACCACCTTGATGGGTGAGGGGCTCCAGCATCAAGACGGCCATAGCCTCCTGTTGGCATCGGTGAATCCGGCGGTGGAGGCCTACGACCCGGCCTTCGCCTACGAAGTGGCCACCATCGTGCGGCATGGGCTGCGTCGCATGTGGCTCGACAATGAAGACACCATCTTCTATCTCACCCTCTACAACGAGAATCAACTCATGCCGGCCATGGCGGACGGCGTGGCGAAGGGGGTGGTGGAAGGCCTCTACCGGTGGGCTGAGGCACCCAGCGGCCCTCGACATAAGGCCACCATCGTGTTCTCGGGCGCGGCCAACGTGGCCGCTCGGGAGGCCCAGACCGAACTGGCCGAGCGCTATGACGTGGCCGCCGAACTGTTCTCTGCCACTAATTACAAGCGACTACGCGAACAGGCGCTCACCACCGAACGGTGGAACCGTCTCCATCCGGACCTACCCCACCGCCGGGCTCGCGTCACGGAAATCCTTGCCGGCGAGGGTCCGGTGATCGCCGTCACGGACTTCATGAAGGCCGTCCCCGACCAGGTGGCCCGCTGGATTCCCCCCGGCCGCCGGTTCACTCCGCTGGGCACCGATGGGTTTGGTCGCAGCGACACCCGCGAGGCGCTCCGGCGTTACTTCGAAGTAGACGCCGCCAACATCGTGGTGGCCACCCTGGCCGCACTGGTGGCCGATGGGGAACTCCAAGCCTCGGTGGTGAATGAAGCCATTCGTCACTACGGTCTCGACCCTGAGCGGGCCGACCCTCGGCTCACGCCCTAAGGCAAGACAACCACTCGGTCCTCCGAGATGGGCACGTAGGCTGCTAACCGGTGACCACGATCAAGACCCCCTTCACGGGCAACCCCGAAGCAGACACCCTCCTGACCGAGAACCCGCTTGCTCTGCTCTGTGGCATGTTGCTCGACCAGCACATGCGGTAACGAACACAAGCCGGCTGCCCCACCGGCCGTCGTTCACGCGTCAGGGTGCGTGAGCTCCACGAGGTCGAGGCCGTCGATCCCGGCGTAGTCGCGGGGGTTACAGGTGTAGAGCGGCAGCTGGTTGGCGATCGCGGTCGCGGCGATCAGCGCGTCGAACGCTCGAGCGGACGACTTGCGACCGGAATGCCGAAGCGCCGCAGCGACCCCGCCGAAGGCTCGTGCCGCGATGGCGTCGAACGGCAGGGGTTCGAACACCGACTCCACCTCCTGCAGCCGCGCCTGGCGAGCGGAGCGCTCGTGGTCGTCGTCGGTGACGAGCGGGCCGACGGACAGCTCCGCAAGGGTGATCGCGGCAATCACCGGCTCGGCCGGCAGGTCGTCGGGATCGAGTCGCTCCAGGAGGATCACCGTGTTCGTGTCGAGGATGCCGGCGCCCATCGGTCAGATCGCCTGGTCGACTACGGCGTCGACATCGTGGCGGAAGCGATCCGGATCGACTGGTGGCAGGCGGCGGAACCGCTCGACGAGCGCGTGCGCGTTGAGGCGGGTGCCCGGCAGTGGCCGAAGCTCGGCAACCGGCCTGCCGTCTCGGGTGACGGTGACCCGTTCGCCGGCCAGCACCCGGTCGAGGACCTCGCCGCCCTTGTTCCGCAGATCCCGCACCGTCGCTTCAGCCATGACCGATACTGTATCACCGGTGAGACGGTCCGCCGAGGTCGTCGAGCGAACGCCGAGCTGCGATGAAGAACCGAAGCGGCGCCGTCGCCACCGAAGGCACCAACCTGATCATCAAGAACATCAAGCGACTCGGGTTCGGGTTCCGCAACTTCGACAACTACAGGCTCCGGCTCCTCCTGCGGTGCGGCCCCCCATGGAGGACTCGCCCCGTCGCATCAATACGACCCCGCCAACCACGCCTCATCGCGTAGAGCCCGATCTACGCCAGCCGTCCCGACCTCAGCCGAAAGACGATAGGAACAAGCCCAAGCACTATCGCTGCCCCTCCAAATGCCCCCGGATCCATGACCAGGTACAGCGCCAAACAACCTAGCTAGACTGCAATGGTCGCCCGCAACTGCCTCGGCCTCAAATTTTTGGATCGCTGTGCAAGGCGGTCTGGATCAGCGAGCGACCAGCCAACCCCCCATAGCCCCGCCAGTGTTGCGATTCGGATCACTCCGTTAAGGAGCGAATTCGGTGAACCCCACAGAACCAGGGTGAACAGCCCCGAAGCTGCGATCAGAATGTCCAACTGGATCGGAACATGCCGAGCCCAATCCGTTAGAATCATGTTCCATACAAATCCAACGCGCCGCAGCGCGTTGGTCAACATGGTGACCTAGTTTCACTAGGGCGTTCCATAGCCCTGCTTGATCGAATTGGCGTTGACGCCGATGTAGTAGGCCTGGGATCGACTTCCAGCGCGCTACCCACCCGCAGAAGGACATCGAGCTCGTCGTCGGTCACGACGTCGTCCGCGAGGGCAGCATCGATGAGGTCGTTCATGTAGCGGCGGTGGGCTTGGGCGAGCTGTGCCTCGTTGAGTCCCAGCTCGGCGGCCCACACCGCTAGTTCGGCGCGTTCGTTTCGGTCGATGTGGAGGTCCGAGACGGCGCGTCCGAGGACGTCGAGGTAGGCGAGCATGTCCACTTCGATGCCGTCGTGGTTGAGGGCGTAGGCGAGTTGAGCGACGTGCGGTGGGTCCGATACCACGACGGTGGCGATGTCGCCACGGCGAAGGACACGACCTGATCGAGTGAGGCCCACCGGAGCGGCGGCGGGACCGCCGGTGCCGCAGCCGCTGGCGACTCGGATGAGGAGCGTGGCGGTGGCGGTTGCGTCGGCGAGGGCGCTGTGGTGGTCCACGAGCGTGATGCGGTGTTCAGTGCAGGCGACTTCGAGGCGACATCGGGTTGCCGTGAGGGTGTCGAGCCCGGAGGGCGCGGCGAAGTCGGCGCCGATCCGCTCGTACTCGTTGGTAAGCATGCGCCGGTCGAAACCGAGGTTGTGGGCTGCGAGGCAGGCGCCGTGGAGGCGGATGGCGATGTCGCCGGCGATGTCGGCGAAGGTGGGTGCGTTCCGGAGGCTTTCGGCGGTGAGACCGTGGATGTGGGAGGCGCCGACGTCGCGCTGGGGCTGGACGAGCGTGTCCCATTCGTCGATAACCTGGCCGTTGAGGTCGAGGGTGACGATGGCGATCTCGACAATGCGGTCGCTGTTGTAGACGCCGGTGGTTTCGCAGTCGACGACCGCGACTCGGTCGGCACCGCCGGTTAGCGCGGCGAGGGGAGCGGTGCTCAGGGGCGGTAGCGGCTCGAACGCGTCGGCGAGGTTCTTGAATCGGTCGAGGAACCCCATGTGACCACCCCCTCCGTGCTCGCCTGCCCGCACCCGCCCAGGATCTGGACAGAGTAGGGCATCGATTGCCGGGCCGTCTGGGCGCCGTTCTGGCCTTCGCCTTCAAGTGCCTGGTCGGCCGCCCCGGTGCCGCGGTGTTCCCTCGGCCACCGTTCCCACGCTGCCCGATCACGCCGCGGCAGAGCGGCAGC
The DNA here is from genome assembly GCA_009886035.1 of Actinomycetota bacterium. Classification (GTDB taxonomy): domain Bacteria; phylum Actinomycetota; class Acidimicrobiia; order Acidimicrobiales; family VFJN01; genus VFJN01. The sequence goes on along the minus strand of VFJN01000005.1, from coordinate 944 downwards.
TATGCAGCGCTACCGGTCTCCTGTGCAGGGAGCGCTCCAGTGGTTGAGTGGGCGTCGCCCGGAACAGAGCAGTGGACTGCGCCTGAGGCGCTACCGGGCGGCAGCCGCCGCGACGGCCGCGGTCAAGCGGGTCGACTGAGCCTTGAGTTCCGCAGCGCCCACCAAGCCAAGGTCGGTGATGAACGACATCGCCACGAGGTCCAAGATGAAGTGCGTGCTGCCACCAGCGGCCGCCCCACAGAGCACGTTGATCGAGCCGTCAACCAAACTCACCCACGTGAACGCGTTGTTGGCGATCGTCTGGCCGGGCTTGTCCCAGTTGATGCTTGAGGTTCCGCTCCAGGCCCCGTCGCCAGGGAAGATCGCCAGGTACCCCGAGGAGGTCACGGTGCCCGTGATCGTGACGTTGAAGCATAACCCCAGGACCTCGGGATCCGCCAGACCAGTGTGCACGTTACGGGTCTGGTTGCGGCTGATCCGCCCGCCCACCTCGCGGGAGTCCTACACCCGGATCGGTCCCAACGGCAGGTAGACGGGAACTAACGGAGCCGCCGCGGCGGGGCCTGCGGTCATCACAGACGTGCCCGCGGCCGCGGCCACCGCCGCGGCGGCGACGCTTCCGCCCCTCAGCAACGCTCGTCGATCCATTTGATCCCCCATGGCCTACCCCTCTCCGTCAGCCCCGGGATGAGGCGAACGGCTCACCTTAGTCACGCGTCCCACTCTGCCGCTATGGGCACCCTCGGCCAGCCATGTCCCGCCCTTCCCACCCTGTCTCGCTTGTCCAGCCCCTACTTCCACACCGGGTCGAGCCGGGAGAAGTCGAACGAGATGGGCACGTAGGCTCCCACCCGGTGACCCATATCAAGACCCCCTTCACGGGCAACCCCGAAGCAGACACCCTCCTGACCGAGAACCCGCTTGCTCTGCTTTGTGGCATGTTG
>VFJN01000097.1 GCA_009886035.1 Actinomycetota bacterium | reverse complement strand
TCACGGCGGCACGCCAGCCGACAGCGAGGGCCGCTGAGATGGCGACAAGGGTGGCGGCTATCGTGCCAGTGTCGGTGACCCAGCCGGGGACCACGGCGATCATGCCTCGCCGAAACTTCTAGTGACGTGGTTGAGGAGCCGGTCGTATGACTCGGCGCTGAAGTAGGCGGCTTTCACGCCGACGAGTAGCAGCGACTGTTCGGTCATCGTGTCGATCACGGGGCACAGCGGGGCGGCCAGGAACCGGGTCGGCTTGCCGGCGCATTTGACGATAAGCATGTCGTCGTCCTCTTTCGGTTGAGGTACAGGAACAGGAACAGGGCCAGGCACGACATCGCCAGCGGCCCACCATGCAGCGGTGTGGAAACGTTCCCCCGGCAGGCACGAAACGTGGACATGCTTAGTGTGCGGATTCGGGCCGGTGTACGGGGTCGGGGTCCAGGCCGGTACACCCCCAGAATCGTAAGCCTTCCAGATGGTGCCCTTGTGGATCAGGTACTTCACCCGGCGGTCACGGCTAGCGACCAGGTGGTGGACGAGCCGCCCCACATCGCAGCCGGCAGCGTCATCGTCGGTGATGTCCACGGCGTCGACCCAGCCGGGTGGCCTCGGTTCTTTCGGATTGTGGTCAGACACCCTGGCCGCATGGGCAGGATCGCCTATTGAACCATCGGAGGCCGTGGAGCGCCCGGGGAACAGCCGGTCAGTCTCATGCATCAGGTCGATCAGGCAGGGCGACAGGTTCCATGTTGCGCCGTGTTCAGCGACCATACCTGCCCTTTCTCCATCGTTCGTAGACTTCGTTATCCATGTCACGCCTGCACGGGTCGCACCGGACCTGCTGCCTGGTCGGGTTGTTGGTCCGCTCGATGTCGGCCCCGCAATCCTGACAGGGAACAAACTCTGGTTCGTGGATCTGCCCGCCAGTCAACATCGTTTCGATCAGCCCCGAGATCCCGGCGTACCCGTCAGCGGCGAACCTGCGTTTCAGTTCGGCTACCAGGTCGGCCCGGTCGACCATTAGACAGGCGTTGTCGATACCAGGATCGCTTCGAACGCTAACGCCGTGACGTTCAACGCACCGCCGGAGTTTTGGTGGACCACCATTTCCGCATAGTCCGAAATGGCGAGGGTGAAAGTTCGTGACCCTGACAGGATCACGGTTGACAAAGTGGAGACAGCAGCGACCTGGACCAGATCGTATTCGGTTGTCCCGTTGAGCCTGAAAGTAACCCGGCGCATTCCTGTCGAGTTCGCAGCGAACGACGCTGTGCCGGTGAAGGTGTACCGGCCCGCATTCACAGCCGTGATCCGTGACGTGTTCGACGGAGGCGGAATTACGACAGATGAGATGTGCATCCCGGTATTGTCGAGACTTTCCGTAGGGCACAGCATGGCGGTGAGCGTGGAGTCCGGCACCGACTGCACCGACGAGTTGTAGACCGAACACTGGGGCGGCTCGGAAAACCACGCCCCATTCGCCCTAGTCGTATTCAGGTAGGCCGCCGGCAGCGGGTCACCAGCAGTCACAGCACCAGGGTCAGAGTAAGCCATCGAGAGATCTCCTAATACGCTAAAACGTCAGTGACACTATCGAGCAGGCTGTCATCCAACAGAAACAGGCTGATGGTGTCCTGGGGCACCGGCTCCACATAAAACTCCACCCACCACTCGAACGGGTCGATAGTCATAGTCACACCCGACACCAGGAAATCCAACGAGATCGCAGACCCGACACCCTGCGGCGTCCGGTCCACCGTCACCCGATGCCCGATCTCCAACGCCAACACGTCGATCTGATCC